>NZ_JBPAOE010000022.1:68776-579673 GCF_054051265.1 Vibrio sp. C8 | reverse complement strand
ATTTTATTACGGCTTTCCCCTTCCACCGTCAGGTGATGATTATTCTTGATGTGGGTAAAGTGGTCATTTTCTACTGTCAGGTGTTTATCGTGTTTAATATGCGTGGTGTGGTCATTTAAGATATCCGCTTCAAAATCTTTTTGTGCATGCAGGTACACTTTCTCTGATTCCGCTTGGTCTTCAAAGCTCAACTCGTTAAAGCCTTGCCCTTGGTGTGTTTCGCTGCGCAAGACGGTTTTGGTCTTATGCTCAGGGAGCACATACGGTGGGGTATTGGTCGCATGATAACTACGTCCGATGATAATGGGTTGGTCTGGGTCACCATTGAGAAAGTCCACAATCACTTCATGCCCAATGCGTGGTATTGCCATCATGCCATATTGTGCCCCCGCCCAGCCTTGTGAGACCCTTACCCAACAAGAGCTATGTTCATCTCCAGAGGAATACCTATCCCATGGAAAATGAATCTTCACTCGTCCATGTTTGTCACAGTAGATTTCTTCCCCTTTTGGTCCCACCACAAGGGCTATCATTGGACCATCGACTTGCGGTTTAGGTTGCGGTGTGGCTCGCCAAGTGAGCGTTGCCGGAATGAGTGTGAACGTATTCTCATACGTGGTGGCACCTTCTCCTCCGGATTCTTCAAGCGCTTGGTCTTGCGTGCCTTTACAGGTGACGGAAACCACCACCCAATCTTGGTTCATCTCTTGGGATAAATGGTCTTGAAGCTCAAATCGTACCCCCGTACGAATCTGCATATGATTACTTTGCCCCGTGGCGATATGAGCTTCTCGGCGCAAGTAATCGAGACGGACCTGACTGAAGGCTTTTCCACTCGTATCGTCTTTGTAGCGCCCTGGCGCATCAAAGTGCTGATAGCCTTCTCGTTGATATGCCATCTCCGTACCGTGCTGGGTTTGGGATAAGCTGTAATCGGGCTTTTTAAAACTGTAGTCTTGGAGTGATACTTCGGAGGTTTCCGATTGGGTGCGTCTTTGCAGCCCAGAAATGTACGCCTCATCCACAACACCACCAGCGGTATTGTGATAAGGAATGGGCGCCTCCAGTTTGGGCAATGACTCTGAATTGTCACTAAAGAGTATGGTATGTTTACCTTGGTTGTGTTCAAAGCTGTACACCAAGCCTTCCTCTGCGGCTAGGCGCTGCACAAAGGCCAAATCCGTTTCACGGTACTGCACGCAAAACTCACGCACAGGGAGCGATCTGGTCAGCGAAAACGCATACTCCTGAACACCCATTTCCGAGAGTAGAACCGTAATGATGTCCTTAACGTTTTTCTGCTGGAATATGCGGCTGTTATGACGAAGAGATAAACGCTCTAACGCAGGCACCAACGTGAGAGAGTAGAAGGTGTGATGATGCCCAATGTCGCCTTGAGTAAACTGGCGAATAATCCCGTGTACTCGCTGTGTCAACTCACCATTGCGATAGAGTTTGAGCTCTGCCTGCATATCCACCATTTGCTCAGGGGATAAATCGGGGCGGCGGCTTGCCAGCGCTATCTCGTATCGAAAGCCGTAGTAGTCCAGAGATAGACCATCCGACAGTGTTTCTTGCCCTTCAAAGCCTCGAACTACGAGACTGTCGTCGTCTAATCCATCAACGGTGAGCGTGTAATGCAGCGTTGTCATGCGTTTTCCTTCATACCACTGAATACCCACCATAAGCAATAATCGAACCAACATCAATATCATTAAAAATCAATAATTTAGAACAACATAATACTTCAACAAGCAAGAAGTTGCTCAAACGGGGCAACTTCTTGCTCAATTGAGCAAAAAGTTGCCCGAAGCGAGATCACGTTACTTATATCTGCCCGTGCGACCTGAAGTCGTAAGAAGCGTTGTTCACCACGACAAGTGTGAACTCTCTGTATCACCAGATGACACTGGAATTCTGAATAAAGCAGAGGAAGTGGTTAATACGCTATGGCCAAAATGGCAATGAGAGTCGGAAAGGTGATGGTGTGTTTGTAGCTCATCGCGTTAAATGATTTTTGTCCATAAACGATTTATCTACTCAAATTCCTCAAAACCTGACCACAAAAGGTTCTAAACGCTCCTTCTGGGTAATCCTTCGTTTATATCCGTAATGTAAAAGTCGTTTTAACTACACCAGCCATATCGAGTGGCGTTTAATAATTTCACATTCTAGATTCGAAAACTAAATCATGTTCGTGAATACCAAAGGCAAAGATGCCAAAGCGCCAGAACTTAAATCTGTTGGCTAGGTGGAGGTGAAAGATTCATTTCGGAATGTGGTCGGTTCGTCGTTGAAATCATTAAGTGGGCATCAAATAACAAACACCCTTAGTTTACATAAGCTTATTTCAATAACGTCATCTTAAGATGCCGCTATTGTTTAGGTTTAAGCTCTGTTTAAACCATTAATCTGTTCAATAAGATCTGCGAATACCGCTTTGCCAACTGGAATTAACTCATCTGGGAAATCGTAATCGGGGTTATGCAGTTGTGGGCTTTTGCTGCCTGAGCCGAGCACAAACATCGCGCCCTCTTTTGCAACCGCAGTAAACTGTCCGAAATCTTCCGACCAGCGCATTGGTTCCTTAAGAATATGGCAAGGTGTCTGAGTGCTTTGACACGCTTTCACCACCAGCTCGGCACCCAGTTGCGAGTTCACACTGGCCTGAAAAACATCCTGCCATTCCAGCGACCACGTTAGCCCATTTTGCTGTGCCAGTTCCTGCGCAATTTCTGTTGCTGCATGAACCAAACTCTCCATTGCTTCGTTAGTTTCACTGCGCAGCGTCGCCATAACAACTGCATCACCCGGTGATGTACCAAAAGCAATTTCGCCAAGAGATGCATGAATAACGGTCACCCAACTTCTCTGAGTATGGGTTTCAGGTAAGGCAGCCAAGGATTCAATAATGCTGCACATCGCCAAAGCAGGACTGACGCCATTTTCCGGATGAGCTGCGTGAGAGGTTTTCCCTTTAAGGCGAACAATCATGCCGCGAGATGCGCAGTTAAACGAACCGGATTTTACCGCGACATGCCCTAACTCCAACCCCGGATAATTATGCAAAGCAAAAGCGAAGTCCGGCAGATAACTGGAAAACGAAGGGTCATTCACCATATTAATTGCACCTTCTCCCGTCTCTTCTGCTGGTTGAAAGGCGAGAATAACGCGACCAGCTTTTGGCTTGTTTTCGGAGAGCATTTCACCCAATGCGGTCACAATTGCCATATGACCATCATGACCACACTTGTGCGACACACCCTGATGAACCGAGCGATGAGCGAAGTCATTACACTCTTCGATGGGTAGCGCATCCAACTCACAACGAATTAACGTTGTGGGCCCTTTTTTGAAACCGTTAAAGACGAAAGCAACGCCATGACCGCCAAGAGAAGAAACCATTTCATCGGGCTGGAAACGCTTAAACACATCTTTGACACGATGAGCGGTTTGATGCTCATGGTTTGAGAGTTCAGGATGCTGGTGTAGCGTGCGTCTAAAATTACTCCACGTTGTTTGAGACATAATTCACGACCTCCTTGTCGTTCTCAGTATTTATTGTGCTATTTGAGATTCCAGCGCTTGCTTCATTGCCTCGGTTACCAGCTCATGATCTTCCAGAGAGGCCAACCCAGATGCCGTTACCGCTCCCACTAAACCAGAACCTTTGATTCGGATTGGGAATGAGCCACCGTGAGCACAGTATTCATTCGGGTCAATGTGTGGCTGAGTTTCAAATACCCGCTTCTTACCCTCATTGTAGAGTGACAAGTAGTAAGTACTTTTGCCATAACACAGCACTGAATTACGCTTGCGACGAATCCAATCCAGCTGATCCGCACTCGAACCCATCATGCAATATTGAAATAAGGTTTGGCCGAAACCAAACACTTCTATCGATATCGACGCGCCTTTTTTCTCGGCAAGCGTTTTAATGCAGGAGCCCAACTGCCAAGCAACATCTTGGTTGAAATATTCCAACTCAAGCTGGTGTTCTTGTTCAATCAAGCTTTCTAGGGTGTAACTCATAGGTTCACCGTTAGCGTTTGACCCGTTTCGCTGCTTTCCATCGCCATCTGAATTAAGGTGATATTTTTCAGTGCTTCCGTCGCTGGTACAGGGTTTTCTGTTCCAAGGCGAATAGCCGATGCAACAGCCTTAAAGTACAGTTCGTAGCAGCCGTGTTCGGTAGTAATCGTGTGAGATTCATTTTCCAGATACAGTTTGCCGTACGATGATTCCTCTTCTTTCGCCCAGCCTGATGCGTTTGGCTCCACGCCATCTTTTAGACACTGCTCTTGCGGGTCTAATCCGTATTTTTCATATTTACCCAAGGTGCCTAATACCTTGTACCGTAAGTTCGGCTCTGGGCTATACATGTTGCCGTGCAAGTGAACCAGACGTTCTGGATAATGCAGAATAAGATTGAAGTAGTCGTTGGTGGTCGAACTCGGACGCATATTTCTGCATTGTGCATTGATGGCTTGTGGCATCCCGAATAGCATAAGCGCCTGATCCAGCAAATGAGGCGCTAAATCAAACAGAATACCGCCTCCGTCAGCGGACATTTCTCTCCAGCGTTGACGAACTTCCGGACGGTAGCGATCGAAGTGAGATTCAAACAATTTCACTTCGCCAAGGCGGCCCTCATCAATGAGTTTTTTTACTGTAAGAAGATCACCATCCCAGCGGCGGTTGTGGAACACGCTCAGCACGAGTCCTTTCTCTTCAGCCAGAGCAATCAGCTCTTCACCCTCTTCCACTCTAGTAACAAACGGCTTTTCAACGATAACGTGCTTGCCATTTTCCAGAGCGCGTTTTGTCAGTGAGTAATGCACATCGTTTGGCGCGGTGATGATCACCAGTTCTGCATCACTGTTATCTAGTAATTCATTCGCATCAGCAAACCACTTCGCTTGCGGCCAGTCAGCTTCCACACTCGCTTGTTGACTGGAGCTGATAGCGGATAACTCTAACTCTGGTAACGCTTTGATAAATGGGAGGTGGAAGGTTTTTGCTGAAAAGCCGTAACCAATAACAGCTGTTTTTACAGGAGTGAAACTCATATCAAAGCAATCCTTTTAGAGGCGAAATGAAACCGGTATCGTGACATAAAAATAAAGCCCTCTCTAGTGAAAAAACCAGAGAAGGCTTATTTAATGGTATGACTGACGGATTAAGCAGCGACGATGTATTTACGCGTGATCTGCTTTTGTTTCTTGAGAGATTTAATCAAGGCATCGATATCGACTTCAATATCGAATCTGCGCTTCAGGTTGGCGAGAAACAGCGGGTCTTCACACATGGCTTTTTCCGGCTCATCACTGATCTTCGCCACAGGTCTGCCATTGCACTCTGTCAACTTAATCACGATAGAAAGTGGCTTGTAGCTCTTGCCCTGCTCATTTTGCCAACCTGCGAGATCGTTAGTCAAAAACGTACCGATACCGAAGGAAATCTGAACTCGACCTGCAAAGTATTCGCACAGATCCAACGCTTCATTGAAGTTCAATCCGTTGGAGAAAATGAAGATTTTCGTTTTCGGATCAATACCAAGGCTTTCATAGTGAGCAATCATTCGATCACCCCACTTAAACGGGCAACCGGAATCATGTCTAACGCCACTGTAGGCTTTAGCCAAATGCATATTGAAGTCATTGATGAAAGCATCAATCGTAAGTGTATCTGTTGGTGCAATAGCGATCTGGCCTTCAAAGGCGTTTAGCCATTGTTCAAGTGCCACGCGCTGAGAATCACGTACATTCACTAACGCTTGATGCCCCATGAACCACTCGTGGGCGATAGTGCCAATTGGTTTTAAATCAAACTCACGGGCAAAGTGGCAGTTACTGGTACCCAATAACAATTCCGGTATTTCTTTTTTCAGATGCGCCATCACATCTCTTTGCACCTGACCGGAGAAGCGGCGACGCGTACCCATTTCGGTTAGTGAGAAATTGGTAATGCCGCGTTTAGCGATTTCTGATTTCAGCAACGCTATTTTCTCGGCAAACACTTGCATTGGCAGTTCAGCAGGCACATCAGCCCAACGGCGACGGTTGCGAACTTCAGACACAATCGCCATCACTATGGTTTCGTACAAGATGGTGTCACGCCAAGAACCTTGAATGCTGATTCGCAGCTGATGTTTACCGTCCTGTTTAACCACATCTAACTCAACCTGACGTTCAGGCTGGAAGTGGAAATAGCGTAAAGACTGAATGAACGACGGCTTCAAATGCGGGAAATGAGCGCCTAAATACGCGATATCGGCATCCGAGAATCTTAAAGAAGACAGATGAGCAATTTCTTCACCAACTTCTTCCAATAAGTCACTGACATCTTCATCGCTACGAACAATCAGTTCATAACGCACTTGTGCATCAGGATAATTGGAATGAATCGCCTGCATCATATTGATTTTATAGGCATCTAAATCCAATAGACTGCGGATGATTTGAGGAGAGAATAGGCGATTACTCATGATGCCTTCCTTCTGTTTACTGCAAGGAGTGGTTCGCGTTAGTAACATTTTGTTCCTAACTTTGCCATGAACAATAATTCAACCCTTTTAGTTTGTCAAACTTTGTTACAAACCACACAAAAAGTAGCGTTTTATAGCTCTGGAACTCGTCTGCATTGATTCATTTTAATTACAGAGACTTATTGCAACTGCCTACATCTTTTCTCAAATTTCTAATCTAGTTTGTCACGATATGTTATTTACATTGACCCTCAATATTCACTTGCCTAGAATGGTGCCACCAAATGTCAGGATTCTTATTATGATTGTTACCATTGATATGGTTTGCCTTCGTCTCGCACCATCGGGGATTCAGACCCTACTCGTAAAACGCTGTAACCCAAACCGCCCTGACTGCGGTAAATGGGCGCTGCCGGGCGGATTCGTTTACGACGAAGATATGACCAGTCAAGGTGGTGAGCCCGCAGATGAAGATTTCAATTCTGCACACCGAAGAATCTGTCGCCAAAAGATACACACCTATCCCAATTACATCAGCGATCCTCTGGTGGATGGTAACCCTAAACGAGATCCGGAAGGCTGGAGCATCAGTATTTCTCACTATGCGCTTCTCAATCCATCCAATGTTCAGCAAATCGAAAATGCAGGAACAGACAAAAGCCGCGCGGATTGGTTTGACTTGCCACCTTTGCTTGAGGAAAAACTGGAACTGGCTTTTGACCACGTCGCACAAATTCAGCACGCATGGAAAAAGCTTAGAGCGGCGGTGGAATATACCTCTGTGGTTCTGTTCCTATTGGAAAAAGAATTCCTGGTGGCAGACATTATTGATGCCTACAGCAAGTTTGGCGTTGAAGTAAACCGTATGACCATCAAGCGACGCTTAATTGATACTGGCATCATTGTCAGTGCCAACAAAATTGCGGCCTCGAGCAAAGGCAAAGGCGGCAAACCTGCAAACGTATATAAATTAGCGACCAGCGAAGTGAGCTATTTCCAGACTTGCCTGCGTGGTTAAACCGCCCATTTTTAGTGCGCCTAAATTTTATTCACAATCGCTATTGCGCCCGCAACATTGCTGAGTAATATGTAAACAATCATACCGTTACGGCTTGAAGCTTTTTCTTCAAGCGTTTTGTGTATAAACAAAAATAATTCCAACAAATATCGCCACTTCCCTACATTTCATTCACTTTTTGTTTGGCGTACTTAAAACTATGAAACCCTCTGTTGCTGCTACTGGCGGCTGGTTGTTAATGCTTAGCGTATTACTTTCGCTCGTCGCTCAGATCACAGGTCTATTCAGCGGCTACTGGGCGGGAATTCCTATCTGGCTAGTCGTCATGCTTTTCGTGCCCTACGTCAAACCAACACAGAGAAAACAAATTATCCTGCTCATCGCAGTAGGCTCAATTGGCTTGCTCTACGGAGTGTTCAAAGGGCTTGATGGACGTTATCTGTTAAAAGCCTTAGATGCCAACCAAAACGTGGTGGCGATGATCGTCGGTGTTGGGTTTCTTCGTATTTTCGCGGTCAATAGCGTCAAAACAGGAGAAACGCTTCCTCAAGGCAAAAGCGCTGTGATTCGGACTCTGCTTGGCGCTCATCTATTTGGCACTGTGCTCAACATCTCGTCCGTTATGATTATCGGCGATAAGCTGGCAACACAAAGCAAACTCAGCACAACTCAAGGTTTAGTGTTACTGCGAGGCTTCTCTGCCTGTGCGTTATGGTCACCGTTTTTTGCTTCTATGGGTTTAGCGTTGACTAGTGCTCCCGGCTCTGAACTTAGTACCTTGGTGAGCTACGGTATTCCTGTATGCGCAGTGGCATTAGCCATAAGCGGCTGGCAACTTGTTCGTCGCACAGATGCAGACTCTGTTTCGGGCTACCCAATTTCTATCTACTCTTTGTGGATGCCCGCTTTACTTGCATCCGTTGTAATCGCCGCTCATAAGTTCTATCCGCACATTAGCGTGCTCTCTCTGGTGACTTTAACGTCTTTGTGCTTTATCGCTTTGTGGCTTCTGATTAATAAGGGCTATCACGCAATTGTCGCGGCACGTAACCATATTGAGTCTGGGATTGCCAATTCCAGCGGCGAAGTGGTTTTGTTTGCTGCCGCAGCTATGCTCGCCTCCGGTGTTGCTGCCTCTTTAGATGCAATGAACATTCAATTAGCACCGCAACATTTTGGCCCGATTGAAGCCAGCGTGACGGTCGCCGTACTGATTGCTTTGGCGATGACAGGAATGCACCCAGTGACCAGTGTGGTACTGGCAGGCAGTGTACTTGCGCCTTCAATGGCAGACCCTAATATGCTTGGTTTAACTCTGCTGATGGGCTGGTCATTAGGCATTACTGCCTCACCTTTTTCTGGTGTCCAACTCAGTATTCAGTCTCGCTACGATATCAGTGCAAAAGCATTGCTTAAGGCCAACTGGCGCTACATCACCATCATGTATCTGGTTTGCTACTCTGTGCTCTGGTGGTATTCGACTCAAATATAACGCACTAAACCTTACTGTGTACGTAATAATGCGAACAAAATTTGGTCAATAGTTTTACAGTGTTAGAAAAAGCCGCAACTAAATCAGGAATGTCAGAAAGTTGAAGATAAGATTTCTATCGTTTTACATTGGTTGACGGACTCCTTACATGTCTGTTGTTAGGATAATTTCGTGCTCAACATGCACATGATACCTAAACAATAAGTTGTCACTGGCAGATGAATAGCATCAACACCGTTTAGCTTTTTTGTCAGAAGGGCATAACAACGACAGTTAAAGGAGTATTCACATGAAAAAAGCGCTCGCATTAATCACGATGATGGTCGTAAGCGGTAGTGTATTGGCTGCTACCCAAACTAAACAATCAGAAACCACGCTGCAAACAGAAGTGTTCAATTCTGAACAAAAAGCGCAGCAAGCAGGATTCAAAATTATTCACGATTTGAGAGAGTTATCTCCAGAAGAGCTCAGCTTCAAGTTGGGTGTTGTTGAACCTCTGGTTGTTCCAGACAGTGTTAAAATCAACAACAGCGAACTGAAAGTTGAATCTATCATGGTTGAACCGGACAAAACGTCTTATCGCGGTTTAGTCAATGTTGATTACCAATATGACACCAGAGATCAAAACAACTAGCCTCGACTTCTTACCCCTATATAAGTTAGTCACGCTAAATTGATGACAACGGAGTGTCATCAATTTGCTGCTGACCAAACTGACAGGTGATCAGTTACGTTCAAACTGACTGATGAGCCTCTGCAACTCTTTCAGATTTGATACCAGCACTCTGGTACGGTTCACCGAGTCAGCCGAAGACTGAGCGGTTTTTTCCGTTAACATCTTAATGTTGACCGCATTGGAGGTGATCTCTTTGGTCGCAATCGCCTGCTGCTCTACTGCAACCGCTATCTGCTGACTTCGGTCAGATACCTGCTCCAGTTTTGACGTGATATCGTTGATAATCTCGCCAGTTTCATCTGCGCTCACAATACACTGCTGAGACAAATCTGAACCACGCTGAATGGCGTTTACACCTTGAGCTGCGAGATCTTGCAGTTCTGTAATCATGCTATGAATTTCGGTTGTCGAATCATTGGTTTTAATTGCTAAATGACGAACTTCGTCTGCCACCACAGCAAATCCTCGACCAGACTCTCCAGCTCGTGCAGCTTCAATCGCCGCATTTAAGGCGAGTAAATTGGTTTGCTCTGAAATCGCGCTAATCACATCTAAGATCGACTCAACCTGCTTGGTATGGGCAGACAATGTTTGCAAAATAGTCTGGCTGTTGAGCAGTTCTTTATCCAACTCATTAACTTTGCTCACGGTTGCTTTAATGCTCTTTAATCCCGTAATGGATTCAGAACGAGCTTCCTGAGTGAGTTGAGAAGTCAGTGAAGCCGCACTGGCGATATCGTGAATAGAGTATGTAAGTTCCTCTACTGCTGATGCCACTTGTTCCGTTTCCGCATGCTGCGCGGTTAAGCTTTGCTCTATCGATTTGGCCGTTTCAAATTCATGTTGGGCATCTTTCAAAATACGACCAGAAGTATCACCGCTTCGCGCTGTGACAGCTCTTAACTCGGCCTTGCGCATCATAAGAGCGAGTTCTACTTGGGAAAATTCGTCGCGACGGCCGGTATACACCTTTTCTAACAGAGGATTGGAATAGGCTTCGCTAGCCAATACCTGCAAATGACTTAATCGGCGCTGTACATGGGCGATTCCGATCATTAGCGCTAACAAAAATGCAATCGAAAGCTCACCCAATAGCCAAGTTTGCTGCTGCAACATCCAATAAAGATTGGTTGCCAATCCGAGAACACTTATCAGCATCAGAAGTTTGGTTAAAGGAGAACGTGTGAGGGAGATTTTTTTACCCGCGTTAATTGCTTTGTAAAGCGCATCAGCGCGCTTCACCTGTTCAGCCGTGGGCTTAGAGCGAACCGATTGATACTCAATGATCTCGCCTTTTTCGTTTTTTATCGGTGTGACGAATGCAGAAACCCAGTAATGCTTAGAGCTTTTGCATTTGTTTTTCACTATACCCATCCAGCTTTTGCCTTCCTGGATGTAGCTCCATAGTTGTCCGAAAGCCGCTTTGGGCATATCTGCATGACGAACTAGGTTATGAGGATTACCCAGCAACTCTTCCTGCGTATACTCAGCAATATCACAGAATACTTGGTTCGCATAAGTGATGTGACTAGAACAATCAGTTGTAGAAATAAAACTGACGTGATCTGGGTAATCTTTATTTTCAGTAACTTCCATGCAAATAGCGCTCACTAACGTTCATGTTGAAATATGATTTCAAAAATTACGATAAATTTTGCAGCTTTTTTAGCATGGGACACCTGTCGCTACTTTGACCCTAATCAATTCAGAAACTTATCAATAAGATACTTATCATAACTGAGACAAATGAACAGTTTTTGCATCACTCCGTTTTTAATTACCTCAAGCCCAACGAAATAGGCGTACTTCATTTCCTTCTTCAGGTTGCTTAGGAATATTCAGTGAGAGCAGCAGTGATATACCCGCCATTCCTGCGCCAATATAGAAAACTGCCGCTGATGATATCAGCCATAACATGCCAAAACTGACTGGAATAATGACGGCTGCAATATGGTTGATGGTAAATGCCACACCCGCTGTCGACGCCATATCTGCTGGGTCGGCTATTTTTTGAAAGTAGGTTTTCACAGCCAGAGCCAAAGCGAAGAACAGATGGTCTATGACATAGAGTCCCGCAGCCCAGTGTGCATCCGTCACCACAGCATAGCCAACAAATACACCAATCAAGCCAACATACTCAACAATTAACGCTTTGCGTTCGCCAACCACACCGATAAAACGACCAATTTTTTTGGCAAATAAGAAGTTAAAACCGTAGTTGATTAAGAAAAGTAACGTGATGTCTGCTGCTGTATAACCGAATTTCTCAACCATTAAAAAGCCAGCAAACACAGTGAAGATTTGACGGCGAGCACCACTCATAAAGGTCAAAGCGTAGTAAAGCCAGTAACGCTTGCGTAGCACCAATTTCTTGTTTTGCGGTGTAGCTGATTTGAACTCTGGAAATGCAACGGCAGCGACAATAACTAGAGCCAAAGCAAGTCCGCCAGTAATGCCATACACCCATTCGTAACTAAGATGGATTTGCTCTAGCATTATCCACAGTGCGCTATAAGTGATGAGGGATGCCAACGCCCCTACAGAGATCATCTTACCGAGCATTTCTGGTGCTTCGTCTTTACTGAGCCACTGCAGTGATAATGACTGCTTCAATGTTTCGAAATAGTGAAAACCCGTAGACATCAACAGAGTAGTTAACAACAAGCCGATGAGAGAAGGAAACAACCCCGTGATTGCTGTACCCAACGTCAGCATCATAAGGGAGATCAACAAAAAGCGTTGCTCTCGGATAAAAAGCAGAACAAAAACAGCAGTGAAAGCGAGGAATCCCGGCACTTCCCGTATACTTTGCAGCAAACCGATATCGGCTCCATCAAAGTTCGCTTTTTCAATCACAAAGTTATTGAGCAGTGCCATCCAGCTAGCAAACGCAATCGGAACAATCGCTGAAATAACCATTAAGAAGTTTTGTGGGGTACGCCAAGTTTTAGTGTTCATTAAAAGCATTATCATCCTTGTTATCATATTATCAGTCTAACCAATACTGCTTTAGCTGTAACCTAACTATTAATACTAGGATCGATAGATCCTAATAAAAATAGGAGCAATCGATGCAAATCCGTTTTGCTACCGCAAACTTGTTCAACTATCTCGCTCCCCCTAACGCATTTTACGAGTTCAATAATATTTACGAGCTCAACCAATGGCATAAAAAACAACAGTGGTTAGAACGGAAATTATTAACCTTAGATGCGGATGTGATTGGATTTCAGGAGATCTTCAGTGCAGAAGCGCTGGAGGCGCAGTTAAAGCCGCTAGGTTATTCATATTTCGCTGTTGTAGACCAGCCAAATGTCTCAAAAGACTATATTTACACGCACCCAGTGGTCGGTATTGCGTCACGTTATGAGCTGACAGATATAGAGGCCGTTGAGGCCAAGAAACCGAATTCTGATGACGCTTTTACTTTCTATCGCAAACCGCTTCGAGCAACGTTGAACCACCCTGTAATAGGGAAAGTGGATGTCTATATCGTTCACTTTAAATCACAACGCCCGACACTAGAAAACAAGGAAGAAGGTTCGAGCGTGTTTGAAACTTGGCAACAAGAAAACTATGGCAACTGGCTTTCCACAGTGCAGCGTGGATTCGAAGCAACAATATTGCATCACGCTATCATGGAGAGAAAACGAGCCACTGGGCATCCGGTGGTGCTAATGGGTGATTTTAACCAATTGCTTGATAGCCAAGAGTTCGCCTGTTTACGTTCTACTCACCGTTTTCGCCAGCCGGACTCTTACCTGCCGCTCCTTCCCTACCATCTTATCGATAGCTGGGAACTGTATTGCCACACTGGAAAAGTTCAGCGTCAACCAACTCATTACACAGGAGCTTCAGGGCAAGTTCTGGATTACATACTGATGTCGAGCGAATCCGGCTTAGAGACAGGCCGTAATATCGCCCGAGTCATTGATTTTCATGTTGAGGATCAGCATCTGATCAATCCAAGTTTCGAGCTGGATAAATTCGCCAGTGACCATGCATTTGTGAGCGTGACACTGGAGTTACGCTCGTAAATGTTGCCATTGCGGATGACGGTCTAAATAGTGTTTTACGTAACTGCAAACGGGCACAATCTTAAAACCTTGCGTTTCAATCAGTGGTAAAACGCTTTCCATCATAATTTTTCCGTAGCCTTTTCCCTGTAATTCTTGCGGGACTTTGGTTGACGTTATGTGCATAGCCTTATCGAAGAACTGATAGCGCACAACCGCGTAATGTTCACCTTCAAGGTGGACGCGAAAGCACTCGTTCTCTCTGTCGTAAATGACGGTATGTTCCATTTTTATATCCAAAATGATAATTAAGTCTTAATTTATAAGCATGGCGAATTGAAAGTCTGAATGCATCACCATAAAATCTCAACTCTTAAAAAAATTATAAATTATCTTGTTGGAGATTATGGATGAGCTCGCCGCAACTAGCGACTAAAAGTATTAAACCAAATGTCGCGAAATCGACTAAATCCGTTATCACGCTCAATAGTACCGACGCGCTTGCAATGGTCGAGCACGGTAGCGAATTGAAGCTGAATATTACCACTCCTGTCGGCACAAAGTTTATCTGTAGAACACCATTTATCGGTACTCACTCTGACACGTATCTTCTGGCTGAAATTCCAAATATTTCAGCCAGCGATATGAGCTTTTATTTTCAGGAAGGCTTTTGGATCAATATTCGTGCAATATCTTCTCGTGGCGAAGGTGCAATGATCCACTTTCGCAGCCAGTTATTGCATGTTGTTCAAGAGCCAATCCCTCTAGCCATGCTTTCAATACCAAGCTCAATGCAAGTAACGCAACTGAGAAAAGAACCTCGTTATGACGTCAATCTGCCTGGCAGAGTGGTTTGTGGTGAACACAAAGCCAGTGGCGAAGTTCGTGATTTATCAAAATGTGGCTGCCGATTTATCGCCCCACCAGTAGGCAAAACGTATCAAGTAGGCGAAATGGTCTCGATAGAGATATTTGCAGATCAGCGTGGCACCAAAGTTTTTGCGCCTTTAACGGGTAAAGTTTGTAATCTACAACGTTCAACTCACTATGCTCGCTACGGTATGGAGTTTGACGAAGAAGGGCAGAAGAACGCTAAAAATCTACTCAGCCAATTGAAGTTCAATGGAACCAAGCTAACGTTGAACATTGAACGCGTTGCTTAAAACCTTAAATTCTCGATATCTCACCAAAACCTAGGAGTATGGACGTTACTTTTTCGCTATACTCCTCAGCACTATCCTCTCTTAAAGGTTTGAAATGAACTACTTTAGTACTTTCATTAAAGGAATGGCGATGGGCGCTGCGGATGTTGTTCCCGGCGTTTCAGGTGGTACCATCGCATTCATTACTGGCATCTACGACACTTTGTTGGAAAGTATTCGACGCATAAACCCAAGCTTACTCGGCATTTGGAAGCGCAAGGGTTTTGCCGCTGCATTCCAGTATATTAATGGCTTTTTCCTCATTTCGTTGTTCGCAGGAATATTCACCAGTATTGCTACTTTGGCAAAACTGATCTCTTGGGCATTGGTCACTCATCCTATCCCAACTTGGTCGTTTTTCTTCGGCTTAATCCTTGTTTCAGTATTTCACATGCTTAAACAAGTCGAACACAAAACCGCTTCACGTTGGGTATGTCTTGTTTTAGGTGTCGCATTTGCCTATAGCATTACAATTTTAAAACCACTGAACCTTGAACTCAGCAATATCAACGTCATTATTGCTGGAGCTATTGCCATTTGCGCGATGATATTGCCAGGTATTTCAGGCAGTTTTATTTTGCTGCTGATCGGCATGTATGCGACCGTTTTAGGTGCGGTAAAAAATGTACAAATCGATATCCTATTGTTGTTTTTGTCCGGCTGTGTCATTGGTTTATTGAGCTTCTCTCACGTGCTGTCTTGGCTGCTGAAAAGGTTCCGCGAAGTGACCTTAATGTTCCTGACTGGATTAATGCTTGGCACTTTGCCTAAGATCTGGCCTTGGAAAGAGACGATTTCGTGGCGCACTAACTCCCATGGTGAACAGGTGCCACTGGTTCAGCACAACTTGTCTCCATTTGAGTTTGAAGCGATCACCTCTCAGTCTTCGCAGTTAGTGATTGCTGTTGTCTTTATGTGCTGTGCAATCGCTTTAGTTTTGGGACTAGAAAAATACGCAGAGAAACACGACGTTTAATCGTTTCAGATTCCCTGAATAGGCGGCTTCAAGTCGCCTATTCAGCTCCTAAATGTTTGCTTGAACCCTTCCACATTTTGCCCTACTTTTCCTAAACTTAATCTCTGTTTATGCTAGGATGCGCACATCTTTCCTAACCATGTGTAAGAAAATGCGTTCAGCGTTAAAACTTCTCTTCATTATTGCCGCACTTCTTGCTGGTTTCTTTGCAAGCGACATCATTAGGCTCTTCTCATCTGAGACAAAGAACATAGACCTGTCGCAATATTGCGTATTGTCAACGACCCCTTGCTCGCAGCAGAATGTCTCAATGACTCTTGCTCAGGACAAAGTGCACCCTCTAGTGGCAAATCGTCTCTCGGTTTCATGGCCTAACAGCGATTCTGAGCAACTTCAGTTACGACTACAAGGTGTCGAAATGGACATGGGAATCGTAAAATACGTACTAAAAAAAACAGAGTCTGGCAGATTTGAATCTGACATCATTTTGCCCGTATGTACTAGTGATTCAATGACATGGGTAGGACAACTCACTGACGGTAAAACAACAGTTCTACCAGCATTAAGGATGGAACGATGAGTAAAAATTGGTCTTTAGTTTTAATCATGGCATTCGTACTTGGTTTTGGTACCAAGAGTTATTTCGATTCTCAGAAAACCTTAAAACAAGAAGAGATGCAATCCGCCACTGACGTAACGCTGTATGGTGAAAATAACCAAGCGGTGAACATCTTTGATACATCGGATAACCGTATCCGTATTGTCTATTTTGGCTTCACTCGTTGTCCGGACGTTTGCCCAACTTCACTGGCCATGCTGGCAGGTGCGTTAAATCAAATCGACGATGAAACAAAAAAACAACTTAGACCCATGTTTGTTTCGTTAGATCCAGAGCGTGATGATGCTGAGTCTTCTGCGACCTATGCTCACTACTTCCATGCAATGATAGAGGGCCTATCTGGCTCTCTGGATATTACGACATCACTAGCGAATCGATATGGTGTAATTTTTCGTAAAACCGAATTACCTAACTCGGAGCTTAAGTACACACTCGACCACAGCTCCTATTTTTATTTCTTAAAACCCGACGGCACTCTAATAACAAAAGTTCCACATACGCAGAACCCTGCGCCAATAGTGGAAGCGATAAAAGAAGTCACTCAACCAACAAAAGGATGAAACAATGAAAGGTAAAGCCCTGTTACTTATCAGCTTATTAGCAAGCCCTTTAGCCTACGCGAAAATGGACATCATGGTTCATCACCCTTACGCGAGAGCGACGCCACCTACTGCCGTAACCAGCGCAGTATTTGGTGAGATTGTTAACCGAAGCGACACTGACCGATACATTGTTTCAGCAACTACAGAAGCAGCCGGAAAAGTGGAACTGCACGATGTCATCACAGAAGGTGAAGTGATGAAAATGCGTCAGGTTTCTGAGTTAAAAGTCCCAGCTAAAGGCAAGCTGGAACTAAAACCGGGCAGCTTCCACATTATGCTATTTAACTTGCCAAAACCACTGGCAGAGAATGAAGAGATCAATGTTCAGGTGACCTTTAAAGATGGTGAGCAACTGACATTTAAAGCACCCGTTAAAAAAGTAATGAGTGGCATGAAGATGGAACATCATTAATACAAGATGAGCGACTTGCGCTGTCCAATCTTTGTATTATTCAAACCATAAAAAAGAGGTGGGTATTCCCGCCTCTTCTGCTATCATTTGCATGCGTTTCAACCAGAAATTTAGGAGATTTTAATGATTGTATTTCAAACCCACCGCGCAACTTCAGAGAAGAAAGCTTAATCTTCAACTCTTTCTTTCCCTCGAATTGCCCGGTGTTCAACTAAACCGGGGTCACACCTTTATTCGGCCCTAGTCATATTTAATTGCGTTATAAGACAGCGTACCTACGCGTGTCTGGGGTAACCAAATGAGTTTAAACGAAACTTTATCACTTTCTTTGCCACAATTAGGATGGCGACCTGTTTACCAGCAACAATTAAGCTGGGATGAATTAGAAGCGGTAATTCCCGCGCGTATTAGTGAACATCACCGAACTGGCTACATTTGTTGGACAGAAAATGGCGAAATTCACTTAGATATTCACGCAAAACTGCCTCCAATGACAGTTGGAGACTGGGTACTGCTCGACCGTGAAACGAACCAGTTTGTTAAGTTGCTTGAACGCCAGTCGCTTTTTAGTAGAAAAGCCGCAGGTATTAAGTCTTACGAACAACTTATCGCTTCCAACGTCGATACCGTGTTTATCGTCTCATCGCTCAATCAGGACTTTAATCTCAGTCGAATAGAACGCTATCTGGCTCTTGCCAAAGAAGCTCAGGTAGAACCTGTTATTGTGCTGACTAAAGCCGACCTATGTGACGATGCGGATGACAAAAAACAGCAGGTTCAAGCACTGAATCCAATGTTGTACGTAGAATCTATCAACGCACTGTCCAGCGAAAGCTGCAAGAGTTTGAAAGCCTGGTGCAAAATTGGAAAAACCATAGCCGTTATGGGTTCTTCTGGTGTGGGTAAATCTACCTTAGTGAATACGCTTATGGGTAGTGATATTCAAGAGACCAGTGGTATTCGTGAACACGATAGTAAAGGCCGCCACACAACCACATCACGTTCATTGCTTTCTATGCCATCAGGTGCATTGTTACTTGATACGCCAGGAATGCGAGAGCTTCAAATCAGTGATTGTGAACAAGGCATCGAAGAAGTATTTGCAGACGTCGCCAATTTGGCGGACAAGTGCCGCTTTAGCGATTGCAAACACATTAGCGAGCCGGGCTGTGCCGTTCTAAAAGCGATAGAAAGTGAAGAGCTGGATGAAAGAAGACTGCGTAACTATCGCAAACTTCTTGCCGAGCAAGCACGCAATAGTGAATCCATTGCAGAAAGGCGTTCCAAAGAGAAATATTTTCATAAACACGTCAAAAGCGTGATCAAGGAAAAGCAATCTAGGGAAAAAGGATATTAATCCAGAATATTAGCAAAGGGTGATATTTCACCCTTTATTTTTATAAAAAACATCCGCTACAAATACGCAACATTTCATCAAAAATGTGTCGAAATTCAACATCTCTGTTAAATATTATTCTATCTATAAATAAATCCTAGACACATTGTCCTGCAACGTTAATATTACCCCCCTACAGCAAGTACTGCTGTAAACATTACAATTCAAACTATTTATTCATTGCAGGGATAATTATGCAAAGCAACAATATTTTTGCCCGTTTCGCTCGTGGCAATCTGGTGCTTCAGATCCTCGTTGGTATCATTTTAGGTGCTATCGTAGCGACTGTTTCTCCTGATTCTGCGCAAAGTGTGGGCTTACTTGGTAACCTTTTTGTCGGTGCTCTAAAAGCCGTAGCGCCAGTACTTGTTTTCATCTTGGTAGCCGCGTCAATTGCAAATCAAAAGAAAAACCAACATACGTACATGCGTCCTATCGTAGTTTTATACCTACTAGGCACGTTTACCGCAGCTTTAACCGCCGTTGTACTTAGCTTCATGTTCCCAACAACTTTGACACTTGTTGCGGGCGCAGAAGGTGCAACTCCTCCACAAGGCATTACAGAAGTACTAAACACCCTTCTATTCAAACTGGTCGATAACCCTGTAAATGCACTGATGACAGCGAACTACATCGGTATTTTGGCTTGGGGCGTTGGTTTAGGTTTAGCGTTGCATCATGCATCAGCAACAACAAAAGCAGTGTTTGAAGATCTGAGCCACGGCGTTTCTCAAATCGTTCGCTTCATCATTCGTCTTGCACCTTTCGGTATCTTTGGCTTAGTTGCATCTACATTTGCAACTACAGGTTTCGGTGCGTTGGCGGGCTATGCTCAGCTTCTTGCGGTTCTTCTAGGTGCAATGGCAATTATTGCTCTGATCGTTAACCCATTGATCGTATACGTTAAGACTGGCGAAAACCCATACCCACTTGTTCTGCAATGTTTGCGTGAAAGTGGTGTGACTGCGTTCTTCACTCGTTCAAGCGCAGCAAACATCCCTGTTAACATGGCTCTTTGTGAGAAGTTAAATCTGGACGAAGATACTTACTCAGTATCGATTCCTCTAGGCGCAACTATTAACATGGCGGGTGCGGCGATCACAATTACCGTTCTTACGCTTGCTGCTGTACACACATTAGGTATTGAAGTTGATCTGTTAACTGCAGTACTACTTAGTGTCGTTGCTGCTGTATCAGCTTGTGGTGCATCAGGTGTTGCTGGTGGTTCACTGCTTCTGATCCCTCTAGCATGTGGCCTATTCGGCATTTCAAATGACGTTGCGATGCAAGTTGTTGCTGTTGGCTTCATTATCGGTGTGATTCAAGATTCTGCTGAGACTGCGCTAAACAGTTCAACGGACGTTGTGTTCACAGCCGCTGTATGTAAAGCAGAGCACAAGAAATCTCAAAAATAAGTATTAACTATAGTTACTCGCCGTTGTAAAAAAAATCCGCCTCATTGGGCGGATTTTTTTATGACTCTAAATCATTACTTCTTAGCAGCGACTTTAGGTTCGTGATCTTTCATCTCTTGAACCTTAGTCTCTTGAGCTTTCACTTCTTTCACCTTGTCTGCAAGTTCAACCACTGATTTGTTATCAGTGTTGTTTTCTGCAGGATGAGTAACACCATTGAAGCGACCACCCTGTTCGATACTCAAATCGTCACTGTAGATGGTTCCTGTGACCTTACCGCGTCTAAGAATTTCTATTTTAGCCGCGTGGCAAGTTCCTTCAAACTCGCCGTTAATCACAAGGTGTTTCGCAAAAATTTCACCAACTGCACGACCTGATTCGCTAATGATTAAAGTTTTATCAACGTGAATTTCACCTTCAACTGTGCCATCCACTTGCATGTTGCTTTCTACCCGGAATTTTCCGTTGATTGAACAGCCCTTTGCAATGAGAGTGGTAGCTGAGTGCTGACTCTTAGCTCGACTTGATTTACCAAAGATTCCCATCGAATACCTTTAACCTCACTAAATATCGTCTCAAAGTTATTTATCCCCCAATGAACAAATGGCTTAGGGTCTAACGAACGGCCGACGAATCGAATTTCATAATGTAAATGCGGTCCGGAAGAAAGACCGCTGTTGCCCGAATATGCTATCAAGTCACCTTGTTGTACAAAGTCGCCACTTTTAACCGCGAACTTTTGTAGATGTGAAAATGAACTGCTAAATCCGTGCATATGTAATAAGCGCAGAAAATTACCCGAACCTTGATTACTCCTACGGGTGATTTCCACAACACCATCTGCAGGTGCATAAATTGGAGTACCAGTATTTACCGCGAAATCTTGGCCTCTGTGGAATGCTGTTTTACCCGTAACTGGATGAACCCTTTTACCATAACTAGACGAAATTCGTCCTTTTTGTACAGGAGAACCGCTTGGAATTTGAGTCAACATCACCATCCTGACCGATGATGTAATTGCAGCCGTATCTAAACGAGACTCCAATTCGGAAGATGTCTCTCCCATTCCGAGCACTTTCTCAAGGTCACCTAGCTTATCAGAAACAAGCTGAATTTTTTCTTCGCGTTCCAGCAAGTCTCCCTCTAAACTCGCTTTTAAACTTTTAAGGGAAGAAACTTCCTCAGACAATGTTAATGATTTATTTTCCAACTCAATTTGCTTCAAGCGCGCAAAATATGCATCGTTTACCAACTTATAAATAAATGCTCCTGTAGCAAGCACGCTGGCAATAAGCAAATAACCAACACCTTTCAAGCAGTACCGATAGAGCTTACCAAGATGGAAATGCCGTGTTCCGTTAATAGACGAAACGGAAACTATAACGTTCTCTTTCATTCACAAATTCTAGTGTCCATATTGAAAGTGGCGGAATTCTAGCAAGGAAATGCAACTGGCTAAACCACTTGGTTGCCGTAGTTGCTTCCAATTCACACTTCTTAGCGACTTTTCTTCGTTATTAATCATTCATGAAATGCAAATAGATATGAAACTAAGTGACTGATTTAATTTAGTCTTTACTCATATTAGTGCACATTTATGCTAGTGAGAGAAACCCAAGATTAAGATTCTACCCACAAGCGAATCAGAGCATGGCGTTAAGTTACCCCTGCAAACCTACAACTGATTGCTTTCTATTTGAACAAAAATATGAGGGCAATAAATACACAACTAGACACATAACTGCTACATACAGCTTGTCCATTTCACAGCCAACTTAAGAAAACTTCAAAAACCAGAATTGACTGCTTTTTGCACACCAGAATTCCTGTACCTAAATTACAAATATCTCATTAATTAATTTTCCAATTTATTTCAAAGTGTGAAATAAATACTCAAGGGTGACTTTGATCACTCAAAAAATATTACCAAGTTCTTAATTTGGTAAATATGTGACATTCATCGCCTTATTTAAAAATGTTTTTTTATTTATAACGAGATTTAGATCATTTAATAATTGTTGACATTTTCACAATGAATGATTTGTAGCAAAATTACATAGTAGAAAAATGAAGAAGATCACAAAGAATTTATTTGAAGGGCATCAATTATGATTGGTTGATCACAAAAACCCCGTTCTCAGAGCCAAATAGAAATTGTGTGGTAAATTTATTGAGTGTTATTCAATCAGCGGTTTTGGCGAACCGTTACTACAAAAAAACTAATCAGAACATCGAACGGGGTAAACTTATGTTATCACCAGAAGCAAAGGTCAAGGTACAGAATTTTGGCCGATTCCTTTCCAATATGGTAATGCCGAACATCGGCGCATTTATCGCTTGGGGTTTTATTACAGCACTATTCATTCCAACTGGCTGGATTCCAAATGAAACACTATCCAGCATGGTAGGTCCTATGATCACTTACTTGCTGCCACTACTTATCGGTTATACTGGTGGTAAAATGGTTGCAGGCGATCGTGGTGCAGTTGTTGGTGCGGTAACCACTATGGGTGTCATTGTTGGTACTGACATCCCAATGTTTATGGGTGCAATGATTGCAGGTCCTCTTGGTGCACTTGCTATCAAAAAATTCGACCAAGCTGTTCACGGTAAAGTGAAAAGCGGCTTCGAAATGCTGGTGAATAACTTCTCTGCAGGTATCATCGGTATGATCTGTGCGATCATCGCATACTTAGTTATCGGTCCTTCAGTTAAAGTATTATCTACTGCTCTGGCTGGTGGCGTACACTTACTGGTTGAAAACGGTCTTCTACCTCTGACTTCAATCTTTGTTGAACCAGCTAAGATTCTGTTCCTGAACAACGCAATCAACCACGGTATCTTCACCCCACTTGGTATCCAACAGTCTGAAGAACTGGGTAAATCAATCTTCTTCCTTATCGAAGCAAACCCTGGTCCGGGTATGGGTCTACTTATCGCTTACATGGTATTCGGTAAAGGTAGTGCTAAACAGTCTGCGGCTGGTGCATCGATCATCCACTTCTTCGGTGGTATCCACGAAATTTACTTCCCATATGTATTGATGAACCCTCGTCTTATCCTTGCTGTAATCGCAGGTGGTATGACAGGCGTATTCACTAACGTAATGTTTAGTTCAGGTCTTGTATCTCCAGCATCTCCTGGTTCTATCTTCGCAGTTCTACTGATGACACCAAAATCTGCATTTACTGGCGTTATCCTCTCAGTAATCTGTTCAGCAGCTGTTTCATTCTTTGTAGCTTCTCTACTGATGAAAACTCAGAAGCAAACAACTGAAGATGACGATTCTCTAGAGCAAGCAACTAGCCAAATGCAAGACATGAAAGCGTCTTCTAAAGGTCAAAACCCAGTTGCTGCAAACATCGACATGGGTGCAGTTCGTAAAATCATCGTAGCTTGTGACGCAGGTATGGGTTCAAGTGCTATGGGTGCGAGCCTGTTACGCAAGAAAGTTGATGCTGCAAATCTAGATATCGAAGTAACAAACCTAGCAATTAACAACCTTCCAAACGATGTAGATATCGTTGTCACTCACCGTGATCTTACAGACCGTGCACGTAAACATGCGGCTAATGCTAAGCACATTTCGCTATCAAACTTCCTTGATAACGCTTTGTACGACAACTTGGTTGCAGAACTTACCACGGCTAAAGAGGGCGCTCTAAAAAAGCCTGAAACACCAGCAAACACTAACTCTAGTGAAGACAAAACACTAAAGCTATCCAATGAAAGCATCTTCTTGGGCTTAACTCCGAAGAGCAAAGAAGAAGTGATCAAGTTTGCTGGTGAACAACTTGTAAGACTGGGCAATGTAGAACCTGAGTATGTCGAAGGCATGCTAGCTCGAGAGCAACTGGTGTCTACATATCTGGGTGAGTCCATCGCCGTCCCTCACGGGACTATCGAAGCTAAGCAGTACGTTAAGAAAACCGGCATCGTCTTTTGCCAATTCCCTGAAGGTATCCAGTGGGGTGAAGACGAAGACGATGTTGCGAAACTGGTTATCGGTATTGCTGCGCAAGGTGATGAACATATTCAAGTTATCACTGCTATCACCAACTCACTTGATGACGAAGAAGCCATCGAGTGTTTGAAGACCACAACTAACCCTGGTGATGTTCTTCGTATATTAAATGGCTAATTAGCGTTTTAAGCCATGCTCCTACACGATGAACTTAAGGCCGGTCTCCCCCCGACTGGCCTTCTTTTAAATTTGAATTTTTGGAAGGTATGTTATGAAAGCGTTGCATTTTGGTGCCGGCAACATTGGCCGCGGTTTTATTGGTAAGTTACTCGCAGACGCAAACATTCACGTTACATTCACAGACGTCAATCAAGTGGTTGTAAATGCACTGATTGAAAGAAAGGAATATCCAGTAAAAGTAGTAGGCGCAGATTGTGTTACAGAGGTTGTAACCGGTGTCACTGCTATTAATTCTAACGACCCAGCGGTAATCGACTGTATTGAAGAAGCAGATATTATTACTACTGCGGTTGGACCTACAGTTTTAAGAATCATTGCAAAAACATTAGCTCAGGGGCTTGAAAAAAGAGTCAAGAGCGGTAAGACTTCGCCTCTAAATATTATTGCCTGCGAAAACATGGTACGTGGTACCACTCAGCTAAAAGAAGCAGTATTTGAGCTTCTTGCAGAAGATGTGAAGGCGCAAGTAGAACAGTTTGTGGGTTTTGTTGACTCAGCTGTAGACCGTATCGTTCCTCCAGCAGAAGAGGGAGAAACTGATCCTCTCGCAGTAACGGTAGAAACATTCAGCGAGTGGATTGTCGATGAGACTCAGTTTAAAGGCGACATCCCTAACATTCCTGGTATGGAATGCACAGACAACCTAATGGCATTTGTAGAGCGTAAGCTGTTTACCCTGAATACTGGTCACTGTGTGACGGCTTATTTAGGTAATATTGCCGGCCATAAAACGATCCGTGAAGCCATCGAAGATCCTGCTATTCGTAGCGAAGTGAAACAAGCGATGGAAGAGAGCGGTGAAGTATTAATTAATCGTTACGGGTTTGAGAGAGAAAAACACGCAGCCTATATCGAAAAGATTCTAGGACGTTTTGCAAATCCTTACCTTGTTGACGAAGTGGATCGCGTTGGGCGCCAACCAATCAGAAAATTGGGGCCAAATGATCGACTCATTAAACCTTTGCTAGGGACTATTGAGTACAACGTAGCAAATGGAACTCTACTAAAAGGCGTAGCGGCTGCTCTGAAATACACCAATGACAGTGACCCGCAAGCAGTAGAACTGCAAGCATCTCTTCAAGATGTGGGCGTGAAAAAGACTCTAGCGCATTACACTGGTTTGAATGAGAACAGCAAAGAAATACAACAAATTGAAGCTTTATACGCTCAGCTCTAAAAGAAGAGTAAACGTTAAATAAAGTGACAACTTTAGAGGGCTGGCTTTCAGCCCTCTAGCCTAAAATTCAATTAGAACATTATATGGTAAACACAATTAACGAAACTGAAATATTAGAACGATTGAATAATGCTCCTTCCGTTCGTGGTTATTTCATTGCTGCCGTAGAGATATTCAGTGATGCCATTACCGATCTGATGGAAAGGATTTTTCGTAAAGATAATTTCGCAGTTCAATCTGTAGTAGGCCCACTACTGCACGATACTGGTCCATTAGGAAATCGTTCTGTCAGACTCAAACTGCTTTATGGTTTGGGCGTTGTTGCGGATGATGTTTATCATGATATTGAGTGCTTTATCAAAATCCGTAATCAACTAAACAAAGACGGGTCCGAGTATACCTTTACCGATCCAAACATCGTTTCTCAAATCAAAGAACTGAACCTAGTTAAAAAGTCAGGCATGGTTCCTTTTGACTCAATGGATCCAGACTTAGACATCGACCTAGACTTTTACCATCTGCAGCTTCAACGACAGCAACAGATGATTAAATCAGGCCTATCTCTAGCGATCATTGACATATGTAATGACCTCAACAAAGAGAGCCCTTTTTAAACAGTTGTCCAAAGTTAATGGCCTCACATTCCCACTTTTAAATCATGACACTACCGTTTTTTCATCAGCATGTTAGCCTTCTGACCATTATTCGTTAAATGAGAGCGTGCAATGAAAATCGGTATTATTGGCCTAGGTGATATCGCGCAAAAGGCCTATCTCCCTGTAATCACATCCATTCCTGACATCGAACTCGTATTTTGTACTCGTAACGAACACGCGCTTAAGACACTCGCCAATCAATACCGAGTTCCGTCTTACTGTAGTGATTACAAAGAGCTACTTAGCTTCAATGTTGATGCAGTAATGATCCATGCTGCGACAGCCATTCATCCGAAAGTCGCCAGCTTCTTTCTCAGCCACGGGATCCCAACATTTGTAGATAAACCATTGGCTGACAGTGCTCAAGCATGCGAAACACTTTACCAATTAGCACAGAAGCACAATCAGCCGCTGTATGTTGGCTTTAACCGCCGCCATATTCCGCTGTTTAATCAACATCTGTCTGGCTTACATCAGGGCACTCTCGACAACTTGCGCGCCCTTCGTTGGGAAAAACATCGCTATAACTTAACGGGCGATATTCGCACCTTTATTTTCGATGACTTTATTCACCCATTAGACAGCGTAAACCTGTTCGCAAAAGCCGACCTGCAAGATGTGTATGTCACGCACCAAATGTCTGGCAATGAACTGGCGCGTATTGATGTGCAATGGCAGCATGGCGAAACACTATTGCATTCTTCAATGAATCGTCAATATGGCATCACAGGCGAACGTATACAGGCTCATTTGGTTAATGAAGCGTATGAGTTCGACTCCTTCGTTTCAGGTACTCGCTGGGCGAACAACCAACAAACGTCACTGTCACTCAAAGATTGGACACCCATGTTAGAAAGCAAAGGCTTTGCACACATGATTAAAGACTGGATAAGCGTTGTGGAGAAAGGCACTCTTGCCACGTCCATCATCGAACGCAATCTCGCCAGCCATCAGTTAGCAGAAGCTCTATGTAATAAAATACGCAGTTCGCTCTAAAAGGATCTGTATCGCCTATACTTAACTCGTTGCAACTCTATTCCTAGAATGCACTATGGGAGGGTATATGGAATTAAGAAATAAAACTGGGCAGGTCACTCAACTGGCAGATAACCTCACTTTAAAAGAAGTTCAGGATATGGGATTCACCATCGACTTGTGTGATGAAGCCTATGACCCAAACGAACATTGGCAGGTTCAGCAAGATAAGCACAACCAACGCCGAGATTATCCTGAGGAATAACGATAAACCGAGCTGCTAGGCTCGGTTTTCATCTTTTATCCTTGAAGTTAAAATCTAGATGCTAATCAATTTGATTGATAAACCACGGTTTAAACTCATTCAGCACTTCTGAGTATTGAGGCATTTGCAAAGCCAGTGTGGTAATACACGGCTCAATGCTTGCTCTGTTATAACTCAAATTCGCCAGTTTCTGCGCTAATAGCTCCATCGGCAGTGGGTCTAGCATATCGCTGAAGATCTTCGCTTCGAGAATGGTACCCTTCTCTACATCCAGATACACATCTACCCCACCCCATGTAAAACGTTCATCCATACGATGAGTAAACGGTGGCGTTTGCCCGAAGTTCCAATCCCAGCTTTGTTGTACAGCGAACTTATCACTGAATGTTGGTAAATCGTGGAAGTTTTCTGGCGTGATCCATTCAGCGGTGACTGACTCGTCATAATGTTCTAAATACGCTTCGATAATTGCTTCACACACTTGCTCGTGATTGATATCTGGCTTAACCGTATTCAGGTTAATCACACGAGATTTTACTGAAGTGATGCCCTTTGCTTGCAGCTTTTTCTCATCAGGATTGAGGTAATCAGCAAGGCGGTTCAAGTCTGCACTGAGCAATAAAGTGCCGTGATGGAAACCTCTGTCTAAGGTTTCACGGTAAGCCGACCCCGAGAACTTCTTAATTCCAGCTTCGTCTTCTATCACTAAATCGTTACGACCATTTGCCACACCGTTAATGCCCAACTTCGCCAAAGCAGCCAGCACAATATTGGTTGAGATTTCTTTATCATACTCAGGCTTTGCAGCCATAAAAGTAAAATTGCTATTACCTAAGTCATGAAATACCGCACCTCCCCCAGTCTGGCGACGAGCGAGCTTAACACCGTCTTGCTCCATTCTGTCTGTCTTACACTCCCTCCACGGGTTTTGTGCGCGACCAATGACCACAGTATCGGCATTGCGCCATAGGAACAGTACTCTTTGGTCAGAAGGCATAGATCGAAAAATGGTATCTTCGACGGCTAAATTAAACCAAGGGTTAGTGGAGTCTGAGATTAGAATGCGGGTTTTGCTCATCAAGTTCTGTTCCTTCTAGGGGATAAGACTTCGCTATGATACTAACCAGATAGCATAAACACGAGCAGATAATTTCGATTGCTCTGATTGGTAACTCTTTACAATCATGAAGATTAAATAACAAAACAGCCTCTAGTAGAGGCTGTTAAACATGACAATATTCTCAGAAAACCAAGTAACTTGTTACTCGAAACAGACCTTCGCCCAACGAGCGAGACCCGCCGTTACCGAACCAAAGTAGTTACCGCTGACAACAGGTATATTTGGCAGCACTTGCTCTACTGCGCTACGCAAAATCGGAGAACGTGCTGAACCACCAGTCATGAAGATCACATCCGGCTTAGTCCCGCCAAGTGTTACCGCTTCAGACACCAGTTCCACCATTTTGCTTTTTGGCACTTCAATCGCTTCAATCATTTCTTCTAAGCGAATATCTACATCAATCAGTTCTGACAAGACCTTGAGCTGCGCCGTGAATACTTGAGAATCGGAAAGCGCGATTTTCGCTTCTTCTGCTTTCTTCACGAGACTGTAACCCAAAGTATCATGGTAGACCGACAGTAACCGCGCCAGCTTTTCAGGTTCGGCCGCTTCTTTGTGCAGATGCTTGAGATCTTTTAGATTCTCTTTGGCAAAGAACTTGGCTTGAGCGCTAACATCGTTAATCGCAATCGGATTCCAGAATTGGGTCAATGGCATTTCGAGCCCTGAAAGCGTTCTGCTACCAAAACCGAAAGGATACATCAACTGCTTAAACGTCATATGAATATCAAGATCGTTACCACCGATACGCTGGCCAGTATGCGCAATCAGGCTATCAGTACGGTCAGCTTTGCCAGCCCAAGATGGCCCCATTTTAATCAGCGAACAGTCGGTAGTACCACCACCGATATCTACCACTAACACGGTTTTGTCTTCGGTGAGTGACGCTTCATATTCTAAGCCGGCAGCAACAGGTTCAAACTGAAATTCAATATTGCGGAACCCTGCTCGGGTAGCAGCGCGACGCAAAATAGTTTCAGCTTGTAAGTTAGAAGCCTCGCCGCCTCTACCTTGGAAGTTTACAGGGCGACCAATTACCGCATCGGTAATCACTTTCTGTGCACTGTTTTCTGCTTGTGATTTGATGTTCGCCATCATGGCGCAGACTAAGTCTTCAAAGAAACCCAATTGAGCTTCACGCAGCCCCATCGCGCCAAGGAAAGATTTTGGTGATTTTACATAATAGACTTCGTGTGGATCAGACAGATATAGATCAAGCGCGGCCTGACCAAACATCACATCATCAAACTGAAGATCAATATCTTCTTCGCGGTTTGCCGCAATGGCACGACGAAGACGTTGCTCCCCTGCTGCATCTAAAGGCGTAAGATCACGATGACGAAACAGATGTTCTGCAACCGAATCACGCGTAGGAGCGGCTAATGTTGAAGGGATGTAGAAACTGTCTTTCTCTAATAGGTGCAACTTCGGGTCGTTGCCATCCATACTTGCCACAGAGCAGTTCGCGGTACCGTAGTCAAAACCGATATACATCTTAAGCCTCCAACTTGAAAAAGGCCGGAGATGCTACCGCAAACGACGAGGTAAAAACAGCCTCTACGAAGAAAAGAGACAAAAAAGGGGACAGATAAATCACTGTCCCCTTTCAATAATGCATGTTTCTGTCTAATCCTTGAGGAATTAGCCAGTTAAGCCTTGCTTCGCCAAGTACTCATCGTAAGTGCCGTGGAAGTCATTCACGCCATCTTTAGTAATTTCGATGATACGCGTAGCAATAGACGATACGAATTGACGGTCATGAGAAACGAACAGTAGCGTACCTTTGTAGTTCTCTAACGCCAAGTTCAAAGACTCGATCGATTCCATATCCATGTGGTTGGTCGGTTCGTCCATTAGCATGATGTTTGGTTTTTGCATGATCAACTTACCAAACAACATACGACCTTGCTCACCACCGGAAATCACTTTTACCGATTTCTTGATGTCATTTTGAGAGAACAGCATACGACCTAGGATGCCGCGAACAGTTTGCTCATCGTCACCATCTTTTTTCCATTGACCCATCCAGTCAAGCAGGCTCATATCCTGTTCGAAATCGTGCGCATGATCCTGAGCATAGAAACCGATGTTGTTGTTTTCAGACCATTTAATCACACCATCCATCGGAGCCATAGCGCCCGCTAGCGTGTTAAGCAGTGTCGACTTACCGATACCGTTCTCACCGATGATCGCAATGCGCTCACCCACTTCAACCATCAGGTTAACGCCGTTGAACAAGATGTTTTCGCCATAGCCTTGTTTTAGGCCAGTCACTTCTAACGCGTTACGGAACAGCTCTTTCTCCTGTTCAAAACGGATAAACGGGTTTTGACGACTTGAAGGTTTCACATCTTCAAGTTGGATCTTGTCTAACTGCTTCTGACGAGAAGTCGCTTGTTTTGCTTTCGATGCGTTTGCAGAGAAGCGGCTTACGAAGGTTTGAAGTTCAGCCATTTGAGCTTTCTTCTTCGCGTTATCGGCATGTAGACGATCACGAGCTTGTTCAGCGGCGATCATGTATTCGTCGTAGTTACCGTGGAATAGGCGCAGTTCACCGTAATCTAAGTCTGCCATGTGAGTACACACAGTGTTCAAGAAGTGACGGTCGTGCGAAATGATGATCATTGTGCAGTTACGTGATAACAAAACCTGTTCCAACCACGCGATAGTGTGCATGTCCAAGTTGTTGGTTGGTTCGTCTAGTAGCATAATTTCTGGTTCAGCAAATAGAACCTGAGCCAATAACACACGAAGTTTTAAGCCCGGTGCAATTTCACTCATTAGACCAAAGTGTTGATCTTCAGGAATACCAAGACCCAGCAATAACTCACCTGCGCGGGCTTCTGCAGAGTAACCGTCCATCTCAGCAAATTCAGTTTCTAGGTCGCCTACACGCATACCGTCTTCATCAGACATTTCTGGAAGTGCGTAAATGCGGTCACGCTCTTCTTTCACTGCCCAAAGCTCTTTGTGACCCATGATAACGGTATCAACAACGGTGTATTTTTCGAACGCGAACTGATCCTGCCCCAGTTTCGCCATACGCTCGTTAGGATCGACAGAAACGTTGCCTGAAGATGCTTCAAGCTCACCACCTAAGATCTTCATGAAAGTGGATTTACCACAACCATTCGCCCCAATAAGGCCGTAACGGTTGCCATTACCGAATTTGATCGAGATATTTTCAAATAATGGCTTATCGCCAAATTGCATGGTGATGTTTGCAGTTGTTAGCACGTAAAATTCCTAAGTAGTAAACAAGAAAAAAGTTGGCAATTAGCCAACTTTTCAAACTGGCGCAATAGTAGCAGCTTTTGTGATAGACATCACCCCCAATGAGGTTCATTTGTTTTTACTGACTCGCTTAATTGGCACAAACAAAGTGACTAAGCAAAACACCTTTGAATGAACTGAGCTGCGAGTATCGCACCTTCAGAAGAGATCGTATGCTCTGTCTCTGGCTCATAACTCTCTTCAACATTGAAGTTTGACTTGGTAAGAAGCTTTGCCGCGTTCTGACTTTCAGTCCAAGGAATGACAGGGTCACTCTGACCGTGAATCAATAACACAGGAGTGTCCGAATTCTTTGCATAAGGTTGTGGCGAAGACAGCCGACCTGAAAAAGCCACCACTCCGGCTAGCGGGTATCGCGCACTCACTAGCGCATCTAACGACATAATTGAGCCTTGTGAAAAGCCAACAAGCACCACTTTGTCTGTGGCGAAATCTACGTTGTTTTCAGCAAGCAGCCCTTTAATCGTCTTATCAAATGCTCTTCTCGCCTCAACAATACGCTGCGGACGATTTTCAGCGGTCACACCAATCAGACTGAACCATTGATAACCCACATTGGCTTGATCAAAAGCGAATGGCGCGTTAGGTGATAGAAACAGAGTCTCGGGCAACAATGGATGCCAAAAATCCCCTAATGTACTTAAATCTTCACCATTACTTCCTACCCCATGGAGCAGAATTACTACTTGTTTAGACATTTTTAACCCTTAAAGCTGAACTGACTTCTTCATCTTAACTTAGAATATTTTGATGATTATGTAGCGATTAAATGAATGATTAACAACATACGGAAGATAAAAGTTTGATGCCATTCGTTTTAGCTTATATCAAAGCATGTTCACGCAAACTCTTTTACCATGACTCAACATCCACCTCTCGACTATACCTATGAGCCAGCCAGACATCCTTAAAACCATCGCGAGTTTTACCTCTATCGAGCAGGCTCTCGACCATTTTGAGATTGAATTTGACAGTCGTTTTATTGATGAGTACCGCTTACAGGTAACGAAGATATTTAACGGCTATTTGATCATGCAAAAACCCGAAGACTGGTTTGCAGCAAGACGCGCTTTAAAGAACGCTTACTGTAAAGTTCAACGAGGAAGGTTAGATCCACATACTCGCTCCGCATGCCGTGGCTGCACTTCATGTCAGCGTCGCTAACCTTAGCAGCCCCGTGAGTGTCCTTGCTAACGTTCTCATTTACATTGTAAATCACAGTTTCAAGCCAGCAGCGAATAACGGTGTTGAGCATTTGCTTTGAAGCTGATTGAATGGGCATAAATCACTGAAAGGAATTGCTATGTCCGACAAACTCTCCACTTCTGCGTTAGCTAAACTGCGTAATGTCGATGCGAAACAGCTATTTTCTGATCTATCCAAGGCAGGCTATCTCAGTCGCCATGAAGGTCAATGGCTGCTTACTGATCTCGGCGCAAAATTTGGTGGAGAATATGTTGAACATCCTAAATTCGGTAAATTTGTCGTTTGGCCGGAAAACTTGCTTATCGACCTAATGGCCACGGGTGGCAGCACCTTAACGGCAACCCAAGTGGGTGAGTATTTCAAACTCAATCCTAAGAAGATCAATCAGCTTTTTAGCGAACTCGGTTGGATTAATAAAGAAGAGAATGGATGGATCGCCACCCCATCAGGCATTCGAGTTGGTGCGAAACAACGTGAAGATAAATCATCTCAGCAAAAATTTGTGGTGTGGCATGACTCTATCCGTCACAACCCTCACCTGCGTCAGTCCGTGGTCGAGTTTTTAGGGCAAGATGCACAAACGCACGCAACGGATAAATCCTACTCCAGTTTCCGCCAAAAATTCGAAGCTAAACACCGAACATTGGACGGTCATTACGTACGTTCTGCCGGCGAACTGCTTATCGATAACTGGCTTTATCTGGCAGGAGTGATGCACGCATATCAACGCCCTCTACCTATTGAAGAGCCTGTAATGAGCGACTTTTACCTGCCCTTAGGTAAGGTCTACATACAATACTGGGGAAGTGATAGCGGAGAGATATCTCTGCAACAGCAGGAAAAAACACGTCAGCTTTACGCTGCACATGAATTCAATTTAATTGAGATTTCAGGAGATGAAGTCCATCAGTTGGATGATGTGTTGCCTGAGAAATTGCGCCAGTTTGGTATCAAAGCGTATTAACTGGCCGGATACCAAACCGACTATAACAAACTAGAACTGACTAACGGCGGCGGCCGTATCTTGCACCGTAAGCCACTTCTTTTGGCACAATCGTTTGACCAATAGGAGCCAGTGAAATTACAGCCAGTTTCAGATGTTGCAACGCGAACGGAATCCCAATGATGGTAACAAAACACGCCACCGCTGACAGCACGTGACCGATAGCCAACCAGATACCTGCAAGAAAGAACCAAATAACATTACCTATCTTGCCTAAGATGCCAGTACCAACATCTTTACGGAACGTCAGTTCGTTGCGATAAACCGCTTCTTTACCAAACGGGAAAAACGAGAAAGTGCCGATAACGAAGCATGCGCGCCCCCATGGAATACCAATAAGACTAACAAACGCAAGTAGGCCAACCAGCCACCATGCCAGTCCCATCACGACACCGCCACATAAAAACCAAATAATATTACCGATCGTTCTCATTAAAACCTCTGACTTGAGACGCTGTTAGTTAAGCTTCTGTGTCCAATAATGACTGAGGGCGACTTCACCCTTCAGCTTAAAGAAGCAACGCATTAGTAAGCGCCCCATATAAAAAAGAAACCCCAGACCTTAAAGGCTGAATCCACTAATGCTACTAGAGCCAGCAAGAAAAGACTTGCGGTTGGCGCATAAATCAGCGTTTTCCCATAAGGTTTACTGAAAAGAGTATTGTCGAACCTTTCTTAACAGGAGATGAATTCCCCTGAAAGATCGAGAACTACAACGGTATATCACATAAAGCTACGCCAAATTGCAGTGGTACCGCTGATCAAACAAAGCACTAATGCACCGAGACGAATTTTCTCTTTAGGCAACGCATGTGTTGTTTTCCGAGCCAGCGCATAACCTAACCAAGCGGCAGGTAACAAAGGAATGCTCAACATTACATGATGCATGTTGAGGTATCCCGCTGGAACTTGAATAACTAACGAAATTATGGAACTAAATAGAAAGAAAGCAGATAGGTTACCACGTAACTGGTTCGCTTCTTGGTGTTGTAGCAGTAATGCCATTGGTGGTCCACCAATAGAACTACTGGTACCAAAGAAGCCAGAGAAGAAACCAGCAACAACCATTCGCCCCGGAGTTGGTTCAATACGGTAAGGCAGCAAACTCACGATAACGGCAAACCAAACCAGCATGCCAAGCCACAGAGCCAAAACATCGCTTGATACCATTACCAGTAAAAAGCCACCAGCAATTGAACCAGGCACTCGACCAATCAGTGCCATTTTCAATCCACCAATAGAAATGTCTGAACGTAACTTAATCGCATTCAGCAATGAGATAAACAGCGCACAAATAACGATGGGTGCAGGTACATAATCAGGAGAGACCGAGAATAAAAGTGGCGCTGCAACAATAGCCAAACCAAATCCTATTGCTGTTTGAACATATGAACCAACAAATATCAAAAACATAGCAATAAGAGTGGTACTGCTTAAATATTCCATCATGCTGCCTTAAAAGACCCTAATTGTGAGAAAGTTTGCCAAGATCGAACGATCCTATCGATGGCTGCATTCTTACACAAACCATCAAATTTGTAGAGTCACTCTTTGATTTCATTAATAAACAAAAACGGGCGAACATAAGTCAGTCCATTCCTACGCAAAATCTACTGTTATGTGAATAACAAGTAAGTTCCCGTCAGAAAGATGTCAAATATCCACTGGACTGATGTGTTTCTGTACTTTCATTGGCTTAAATCCGGCATCCAATTGTTCGAGGCATTACACCAATGAAAAAAACACCACTGATAACATCGCTATCTGCTCTTGCATCTGCAAGTTTGATCTCCGCTGGCGCTGGCGCGGCTGGATTCCAGATCAATGAACATTCAGCGACAGGTCTTGGTCGTGCTTTTGCTGGTGATGCCGTTATTGGTGATAACGCTTCGGTGCTCAGTCGTAACGCAGCAGCAATGACGCTGTTTAAACGCGACGCTATGTCTATGGGTTTGACTTATGTTCGTCCAGATTCAACCATCAAAGATGCGCAATATCATTCAGCGCAAGTTGGTGGAAATATACATGCCGTTAATAACGGTACTTTCTTCAATCCAAGTCTATCTCTTGAGGTCACACCTTACGCGACCTCAACCGTCACCAATGTCGATGATGTTGAAGGTATCGGTAAGCAAGCTGTGGTACCTAATATTTATTACATTCATCGGCTGAGCGACGACTGGTATATCGGTCTTTCGGCTTATTCGAACTTCGGTACTGATATCGAATTTGAACCGGATTACGCTGCGGCTGTGTTTGGTGGCACAACTAAGGTCACCAGCATGAATGCGGGTATCAGCTTGGCGTATAAAATGAATGACCACCTGAGTTTTGGTGGTGGTATCGATGTGATTTACGGTATCGGTACACTGTATAGAGATATGGGGTTAGAGTTGTGTTTAAGCGCAACCGTACCCGGCTCAGGTACTTCTGAACGATGCAGTGGCGTGCAAGGCAACGCGTTAAGTGTTGAAGCGTCTGGAGTAGGCGTAGGCGCAAACATCGGCATGATGTATGAAGTGAATGACAACAACCGCTTTGGTCTGAGCTACAAATACAGCCCTGAAATCCAAGCGCAAGGTGACATCCATTACGTCGGCCAGACATTCGATACCCTCTATTTAGCGCTGCCTGATATTGCTGAATTTTCTGGCTATCACCGTGTACTACCAGAAGTTGCCCTGCACTACTCGGTACAATGGATCAACTGGTCTAAATTTGATTCGCTCAAAGCAGATGATGTGGCACTGAAAGAGTTCCAATGGCAGGACTCTTACCACTACTCTCTGGGTGCAACTTGGTATGCTACCGACAACTGGGCACTACGCACCGGATATATGTTCGACAAAACACCGGTCGACCAACTGGCATCGATTTCAATTCCCGATTCAAACCGTCAATGGCTATCCGCAGGTGCCACTTATCACTGGTCAGCCAATACCAGCATTGATTTCGGTATGACTTATCTGATTGGTGAAGATGTAGCAATCACTGAATATTTGGAAGAACACGTTGCTGTTCCCCGCATTGAAGCAACCACGCGTTCTGATGCGCTGTTGTTTGCGATGCAATTTAGCCACAGCTTCTAATTTGAGTAGTTTCAATAAGCCTATTTTCATCGTGTTGGATGGTTCGAATCAGCACGATGAAGTTCTCTATCCTTCTCGTTCTAAAACAGCTTTTCAATTATCAAAATTGCTCTACAATAGCGACACTTCCGAGCGCATTCCAAACCAAGGTCTAGTGATCTTAAATAAGCAGGCAACTCTTTCATGTCGAATACCATTACGAGATCCATCATATTGTTGGTTCTCGCAAACTTGGTGGCATCGTTTTCCGATGTATCACTAAAAATACTTAACGGCGAAGTGCCTACTTTCCAATACGTATTTATTCGCCAGTTCATTGGTACGATTATTCTGTTGCCTTTATGGTGGAAGCTGCCCAAAGAACAACGCCAGCAAGGTCGCTGCAAAGTTGCCTTTACTCGCGCACAGCTCATTCTGCTTGGCAGTGCTTGTGCCATGATCACCATTACCTACATTCCACTTGCGACTGCCAATGCGATTTTCTATGTCGGCCCAATACTGATGTTGCCGCTGTCTGTGTTTTTGTTGGGTGAACAACCCGCACTAAAGCAGATCATCGCGACCATCATTGGATTTATCGGCGTGTTAGTTGTGCTGCGTCCTGAGCAGTTTCACTGGGCAGGTATTGCGGGTTTGGGCTGTGCGTTATCGATGGGATTAGGCAACATCCTGATTCGTCGTCTGCCAGCGGATCAACCTTTGGTCAGCACTTTGTTCTGGACAAACGTTATGACGCTGCCACTAGCATTAATACTTGCGATTCCGGGTTGGTCGGCCATTTCTTGGACCCACTTAGGCTGGATAGTGATCATTAACCTATTGGTTCTGGCTTATCACGCACTGGTTGTTATTGCTTATAAGAAAGTAGAAGCCAACAGAATTGCATTAGCGGAATACTCCGGCTTAGTGTTTGTCACTTGGTTCGGTATTATGTGGTTTGATGAAATTCCAGACTTACTAACCGCGCTGGGTATTTTGTTGATTGTCGTGCCTATGATGCCAATCAAATGGTCGAAAGTTATAAAGTTCAAATCAAAACTGCCGCCGACCGCTACAGAGCACATCTAAATAAACGAAGCAGACAAACGATAATCGAACTTACTCAGTTAGCCTATTTGGATTTTAGATCTTTACGATCCTTCATATAGCACCTGATGATGACAATGGACAAAACCTAACACATACACAAACGAGCTAATAAGCTCGCTTTTATATCTAAAAAAACTATAATTAACACTAAAACCATACTTTATTCTGACAACATCACCTGAAAAACAAACATAATTCTAACCATAAATTAAGGTACGTCCGACGTAACCTTTACCAACCATAAACTCACTTTAAAGGCTTATCAATGATAAAAAAATTTTTCCTCGGTTTTGTCATTATTCTTGGTTATTTTTCGTTACCATTTTTAGTTACTAACGTATTCGAAGACTCACTGACAACAGAGTATTTAGTAGGGATGGTACTGGCTTTTGTTATTGGCTTTTTCCCTCTGATGTTTTTTCTTTCTAACAAACTATTCATGTTTAAAGCTCTACACCAAAATCCTCTCAGCGAAGACAAATTAGTAGAAAAGATTAAGCAACTGAATCTAAAAAACTGTAAGTTAACTGCTGAACACCATGATGATTTCTTAGTGTTAACATCCCCCTATATGAATGCTGATTTTATCTCACTAACTCAGAGCCAAAACATACAACAAACGTACTATATGAAACTATGGTTCGATGATAGTAAGCATTTAGTTAGATTCAAAGACCATCTAGTTTCAAGCTCTTCGCTGATAGGGTGTAACAACTTTTCATTTTCTGTGAGTTCTCAATCTGGTTATGTATCAACGGCAACTTATCTCATGGACTCAACAGGAAACTTGGTTCAATTTAGTAACGCGGAATTACACAGAGAGTTGATAAAAGTGGTCACCGAAAATGGCTGGGATCTAAAGCTGAAATTAATTTAGTCTGGTATATTATCTACTTTCAAATCATCCCAGAGCAACATTAGATATTATCTGGGATGACGTTCAACATAACTTAAGCGTCTATTACAATTACTCTTTAGGACGCTTATGCTTAGGTACATAGTTCAGAATTGAAATTGGCACGGGTTTACGAGGCTCAAAACCTTCAACTTCGCGGCGTTCAATCAAGTGGCCTAAACGGCTCTCAATCATGCAAAGGTTCTTGAAGTTGTCTTTCGATACAAACGAAATCGCTTCACCACGAGCATTTGCACGACCAGTACGACCAATACGGTGAACGTATTCATCCGCTGGGAATGGCAAATCATAATTAACCACTCGCGAAAGTTCTTCAATGTCGATACCGCGCGCGGCCACACCTGTCGCCACTAGGTACTTAATTTTGCCGTTTTTGAAATCTTCCAGTAAGCGCGTACGCACTTCTTGACTGCGACCACTGTGGAATGCTTCAGCGGCGATTTCACGCTTTTCTAGCTGTGATACCAACTTAGCCGCACCGTGTTTAGTCTCAATGAAAATTAAAGCCTGATCCCACTGATTTTCTTTGATCAGATGACTAAGCAGCGCTGATTTCATGTCTTTGTCGACGGTGATAAGCCACTGCTCAATGTTGGACTTCGAAGCCTGATTCGCCGCAATTGAAATTTCATACGGATCGTTCACTGCCGTTTTCGCTAAATCACGAACCTTATGAGACAGCGTGGCCGAAAAGAGTAAACTTTGCGCATCTCTTGGCACACGGTCAATGATCTTGTTGATAGATTCGATAAAGCCCATGTCTAACATGCGGTCAGCTTCATCCAGCACCAGCATTTCGATCTCTTCGAAATACACTGCGCGCTGACCATACATATCAAGTAAACGTCCCGGTGTCGCCACCAGCACATCTACGCCATCAATCAACGCCTGCTTTTGCGCCTTTTCGTCTACGCCGCCGTACATCGCAAGCGAAGTGAGCTCAGTAAACTGACCGTATTCTTTTACCTTGTCTGCAACTTGAATTGCCAACTCACGAGTCGGTACCAGAATCAGCGCACGAACACGTTTTTTCTTCTGTGTTTTTCCGCGTTGTAACTTTTCCAATATTGGCAGCACAAAACTGGCGGTTTTACCCGTACCTGTTTGTGCAGCGGCGATCAAATCCTGCCCTTGCAAAATCACTGGAATGGCTTTGGTTTGAATAGATGTAGGTTTCTGATAACCAAGATCCGCCACTGCTTTTGACAGTGCTTCACTCAATCCTAGTTTTGCAAATGACATGAATCGACTCTGAAAAGATTAATTTACGAAAAAGATAGAACAGCTTTTGAACCTCTGCTCTATGCCACTCTAAATTGAACCGCGGATTCTAACACGAAGAGACAATAAAAAAACTTAACGGTGGCTGCTTTCTTGTTTAAATGCTCAATCAAAGACTAAGAGCTAAACATCCTGACTGCCTGTAAGTCTGCGTAATGTGGGAACGCACCAGCCACCGTTAAGAAACTGGTATTCAAATACTTTAATTTGGCTAAGTGATTAGGCAGTGAACACAAACACGCATAAACCCTTCCATGGGGCTCTAGCGTACCATCCTTGGCACGCAAGGTTTGCTTATCACTGCCCAATCACTCTGTCACCGATAATGAGTTAAAGACCCATTTCAGAAGTTAACTGCTCAATCCAACCAGCAATACGCTGCTCGGTAAGACTTGCTTGATTATCTTTGTCGAGAACTAAGCCGACGAAGTCGTCACCATCGACCGCATTGGATGAGTTAAATTCATAACCCTCTGTTGGCCAAAAGCCAACCATCTCAGCGCCGCAGTTCGCCACGTAGTCATAGAGCTCACCAAGAGCATCGACGAACTCATTGCTGTAACTCACTTGATCACCTAAGCCATATAACGCAACTTTCTTGCCTGTCAGATCCATATCGGAAAAGTTAGGAAGAAACTCTTCCCAGCTCTCCTCTTGGCAATCCACTGACAAGCCCGGAAGCTGCCCTTGTCCTAATGTCGGCGTACCGAGAATCAAAAATTCGTAGCTGGTGAACTCTTCCACATCGACTCGGTTGATGTTCTTTGGTTTATCCGCAATTACATCACCCAGTTGCTTTTGAATCAGCTTCGCCATCTTGCGAGTGCTACCTGTATCGGTACCAAAAAAAATGCCTACTTTAGCCATACATCACTCCTTTGAAAAATATGTCCTGACCATTCCTAAATCGTTTCAGTGACATCGATTGACCTTTATCTGTAATGCAATCGCCGTTCCTGAGTTGGGTCTATTAAATTCAATAGGTTATAAACTCCCTAAAACCTACAAACGACAAATTGTCACAAACACGACATCAATCATCGTCGTCGTCCTCTGGCTTCCATATCAGAGGTCGATAAATTTCCACTCGTTCTCCGTTTTTCAACGGTGCATCGAGGGTAGTTATCTTGCCGAATATGCCAACCTTCTGGCTGTCGAGTTCGATGGTCGGATACATTTCTAAAATCTTCGAACCATGAATGGCACTTAAAACGGTCGCCTGTTCATCCACTGTCACGGGAAGCCACACTTGCTCGGTTGGCAAAGCATAGACAACGCTTACTTTCATTCCTGATCTCCTTGCATATCCAATTTCTCAAGGCGACTGCTCTCTATAACCGCAAGCAGTTTCTGCTTCAAAGCCAGAACCAAGCCCAGTGCGAGGAAACCGCCGGGTGGAAGAATCACCAACAACAGGCCGTGATAATCAGCAATCACCGTGGTTTCCAAAAACGAAAAACTCTTGCCGAGTAACAAGCTCGCATTACTAAACAAAGTGCCGCTACCAACCACTTCCCGAATACCGCCAAGTACGGTCAGTACCCAAGTAAAACCTAAGCCCATGAACACACCGTCAATAATGGAAGGCACTAAGGGAGAACGACTGGCATAGGACTCAACCCTTCCTAAAATTGCGCAGTTGGTTACGATGAGCGGAATAAAAAGCCCCAGCACTTTATGCAGTGGATGCAGATAGGCGTTGAGTAAAGCATCGATAACAGTCACAAGAGTCGCGATGATGATAACGTTCACGGGGATCCGAACCGCTTTACTGATCACGCCTTTTGCTAGGGAATTGAGAGCATTCGAGAGCACCATCACCACCATTGTCGCCAGTCCCAAACCTAAACCGTTGGTGGCACTGCTGGTAACCGCCAGCAGTGGACATAACGCTAACGACTGACTGAGAATAATGTTGTTGCTCCACAGACCTTGCTTAATGATATTTTTGTACTCACCATTTGACTTATTGCTTGAAGAACAATCACTCATGGTTTGCCTCCTGCTCTTGTGCTAATGCGTGTAGCGCTTTATGGACACCCTTCACCACACTGCGTGGCGTGATAGTCGCGCCACTGAACTGATCAAAGTCACCGCCATCTTTTTTCACCGCCCAAAGTGGAGTGCTTTCTAGTGAACGTTTGGCAAAACTCAAAATCCATGAGCTTTTCGCTAATTCGATTTTGTCACCCAGCCCCGGAGTTTCACTGTGGCTGATGATCCGAACTCCGAGAATTTGGCCTTGTGGTGTAGTCCCTACCAAATAGCTGATAGGGCCGCTATAACCATCTTGTACGCCACGAATAACCCAACTGATCACTTCGTGTTGGCTGTTCTCAACCGCAAATAAATCAAACTGTGAACCTTGATACTCAATGACTTTTCCGCTGGCAAACACATCGTTGCTGTACTCCTGCCCCGCCAGTACTTCGCTCAGAAGCGCATTCTGGTCTTCTGCGATACGCTGTTCAATCAAAGGCTGGGTAATCCACTGCGTCAGCACCAAAAATATGGCAGCCAGACCGCATGTCACAGCAAGCAAACCTGCTTGGTAGCCAACCTGTTCTTTCCATTTTTCAATCTGCTCCATCATGACGATTTCTCCACCGCAGGACGACGGCCAAACACATTAGGACGCATGTAGTAATCAATGAGCGGACTGGCAGCATTCATCATCAATACGGCAAACGCCACCCCCTCGGGATAGCTACCAAATGTTCGAATTAACCAGACTAAGAATCCGCAACCCAAGCCGTACAGCATCTGACCTCGAACACTGGTTGGTGATGTCACAAGATCGGTTGCGATATAAAACGCACCAAGCATAGCGCCACCACTGGTCCATTGAATCCAAAACGGAAGGTAGCTCTCTGGAGAGATAAAATTCGCCACCAATGCAGGTGCGCCCAGCCCTAGCATAAAACTGGTTGGAATTGCCCAATGAATAATGCGGCGATAGAGCAGATACAAACCGCCAAGCAATATAAACAGTGCGTTAGTTTCACCGAAACTGCCTGATTGCTTACCCAGCAATAGGTCAATAAATACGATAGGTTCGGTCCGCTCGGTGCTCAGAGCGGTCGCGGAAGTGACACCATCAAAATGAAACCAAGCATCAGGTACTGAAACCAAGTTATGGCTTAAATCAATGGGAGTTGGGTCTGCCCAAAGCGTCATTTCCACAGGGAAACAGACCAACAACATCACACGCGCTAACATCGCTGGATTGAAAAGGTTTTGCCCTAACCCACCATAGATATGTTTACCCAAAGCGATAGCAAAAACAGCGCCAAATACACCAAGCATGACCGGAAAAGTGGGTGGCAAACTCATCGTCAGTAACATGCCTGTAAGTAACGCCGACCCGTCCATACAGGCAATTGGGTTCTTTTTCATCGCCATCAAGCATAGCCACTCAGCAACCACAGCAGCTACACAAGTTGCCAGCATTAGCACCGCGCTGTTTAAACCAAACTGAAAGAAGCCAAACAGGCAGGCTGGCAGCAAGGTCAAAATCACGGTGTACATGATGCGAGTGCTGGAATTCGCATTGTGGGCAAATGGCCCTATCGCAGCGTCATACTTAATCATGCTTGATCCTCCGTGGCTTTGCGTTGAGGTCTGGGTGGTCGCGCTGGGCGAATGGGCTTCTCAGAAGTTGTCTGTACACTAGCTTCTATTGTGTCAGCCACTTGATTACGAGCCACTCTGCTTGGTCTCGCTGGTCTTGAGGGGTTATCAGCTTTTGCTGTGTTTGAGCTTTCACGAGGCGCAACCTTGCGAGATGGGCGTGACGGACGTGGTGCCGATTTCGCAGCGGCAACAGCGAGCGCCTCTTCTTGCAAGCGTTGTTTACGAGCTTCATTCAACGCTTTTACTTGAGCTGATTTTCGCTCTTGTTGTGCGTTAGAGTTAATCACCCCTTTGGCATGCATAAAATACTGCACCAAAGGAATCGAAGATGGGCAGACGTAGCTGCACGCGCCACAAGACAAACAGTTTTGTACACCAAGTTCTTGAGTGCGTTTGAAATCAGAAACTCGTGTGTACGCGGCCATCTGAAACGGCATAAGATTCATCGGACATGCTCGCACACATTGACCGCAACGAATACACTCCTGATGTTTGTATTCATCGATCACTTCATCTTCTGTGAGAGCTAGAATGCCGCCGACCGTTTTATCTATCGCGGCCTGAAGTGACGGGATCACTTGCCCCATCATTGGTCCACCAAAAATAAGGCGTTCTGTGCTATCACTTAATCCGCCGCAATAGTTGATCACATCATTGACGGGTGTGCCGATGGGTATATCTATGTTGCATGGCTGATCAATACCTTTGCCCGAAACCGTCACAATGCGCGAAACCAAAGGTCGTTCAAAACGCACCGCGTGATAAACAGCGCGAGCCGTCGCAATGTTGTTCACCAGAATGCCAATTTGCGTGGATAGACCTCCAGCCGGAACTTCATGCCCAGTGAGGGTTTTGATCATGTGTTTTTCTGAACCCATAGGATACACGCTTGGCACCAGACGTATTTCTACATCCGGCTCCGCATTCGCGGCATGAAACATTTCATCAAAGGCTTCGCGTTTATTATCTTCAATTCCGACAATCGCTTTTTTCGCACCACTGGCCGTCATCATCAGTTTTATTCCGGCAATGATTTCAGCCGGATACGACTGCATAGTGAGATCATCACAGGTGAGATAGGGCTCGCACTCACCGCCGTTAATAATGAGCGTCTCCACATTCGCTTTACGTGCAAACATCAATTTGGCGGCGGTTGGGAAACCAGCACCACCCAAACCAACAATCCCCGCTTCTTTTACTCGCTCGATAATTGTTTCAGGGTCGAGGTTAGTGATACTGCCACTGAACGCTGGTTTTCCCCATTGGCGATCTTCGTTTGCACGAATGATGATGGTATCGCACTTCACCTTGGCAGGATGGGTAGTCAAATGCTCAGTGATTGCGGTAACAATGCCATTTACTGGCGAATGAACCGGAGCCACCATATCGGTATGCCCGACTGCAATTTTTTGACCGCGATAGACGTGTTCACCCACAGCCACCAGCGATTTTAAACGTGCGCCATTACGTAATTGCAAAGGCAAGAAGACATTACGAGGCCAGAAGCCAGTATCAATTTTCTTCTCACTGGTTAGCTCTTTGTATGCTTTGGGATGGATCCCACCACGAAACGGATGGCCGCTTAAACTCAACATGATTTACTCCTACACCGCAACCGGTAATGTTGGTTTTGGCCAGTACCAACTCGCTGCATCTGGTTGAACCTCAACCATAGATAGGCAGCCTTGAGAACAGGCTTTTTGACATAACTGACATCCAGTACACACATCCTTAATGACCGTATGCAGTTGTTTAGGCGCGCCGACAATCGCATCAAATGGGCACGCTTTATAGCAGCGGTTACACCCCGTGCACTGACTTTCTGCGATGTATGCCACTAACGGCTTGTCTTGATCAGCGACATCAATAGATACACCCAGCATCTCAGCAACTGACACTGCCAAATTCGATCCACCCGGAGGACAAGCATTTGGATTGAGTTCACCTGCCACCATTTTTTCAGCCGCTTGTCGACAACCAGCTTCACCACATTGCCCGCATTGACCTCCGGGCAAAACGGCTTCAATTTGGTCAACCAGTGGATTGCTCTCTACGTGAAACAAAATGGCGGCATAACCGAGTGCGATACCCAGTAAAGCCCCCAGACAGACAAAAAACACTAAAGCTATGATTAACATCGACAGTCCTCCTTGACCGCTACCTTCTTTGACCTTTACCTCGCTCAACAGCTACTTAAGCTTGGGTCAGACCTAAGCCATTCCTGAAAAGCCCATAAAAGCCATGGATAGAAACCCTGCGGTAATAAATGCGATGGGTGTACCTTTGAATGCAGCGGGAACACGGCTGAGCACCAGTTGGTTACGTAACCCTGCGAACAACGTAATCACGATTAAGAAACCCGCTGCTGAACCGACACTGAACATCAAGGTATCGATAAAAGAGAGATCATCCTGAACAGCGAGCAGCGCAACACCGAATACAGCGCAGTTAGTGGTGATCAGCGGAAGATAAACACCCAAAGCCTGATACAGCGCGGGGAAGCTTTTCTTTACATACAACTCGGTAAACTGAACCACAGCGGCGATGACAAGAATGAACGCGATAATACGCATGAATTCGAGCCCCAAAGGGCGCAAAACATAGAACTCCAGCAGCCAAGTTGAGACAGTTGCGATAGTGAGTACGAATGTGGTCGCCACCCCCATTCCCACAGCACTACTGATCTTGCTCGATACACCCATGAACGGACACAGACCGAGAAACTTAGCCAATACCACGTTGTTGACGAACGCAGCACTGAGCAAAATAATCAATCCTTCAGACATAACTTCATTCCTTTTCTACTAGGGTCAATTGACCTTTCCCTAGCTTGGTGCATACGTTATGCCAGACGTCTTTTTTGCACTAAATTGACTCGTACAGCCCTGAAAATACAGATGTTAACGCGCGATTAAGCGTTCTTTTTAAGCCTATTTTTGCTTTGTCAGAAAGGTGACAAAGTTCAAAATTTCTCTTTCGTTTGTCTTAAATCAAACAAGGAGGTGTTAGCGATAGCTAATAATTCCCTTAGTTTATATATGGAATAATAAATGCAGCAGGGAGTGTGACGAAGGACCAAACAGAGCAAAGGATGGCACTTATGGGACAAGTAGACACACTTTTAGAAGGCGCGACTCCGCCGATTTTTGATTACCAAGCATTTGAACAGATTGTTTCGCATGCGCCTGTGGCAATTAGCATCACTGACCATAAAGGCACGATCCTATTTGTGAACCAAACATTCTCTGACATCACTGGCTACAGTTTTAATGAGTTAATTGGTAAGAATTCATCGCTTCTCTCTTACAAAGCCACACCGAGGAGCGTGTATGAGAGCTTATGGAAAACCATATCTGAGGGGAAACACTGGCAAGGACAATTAGTTAACCGCAAAAAATGGGGCGAAGCTTATATTGCTGAAATATCTATCTCTCGACTATCACACCCTCATGGCGAAGTCTGTTACTACGCGATTCATAAAGACATTACCGAGCGTCACCAACTCATTACCGAGCAAAAAAACCAGTTTGCGATGTTTCAGTCGGTACTCAACGCTGCGCCTATCGCCATCGCACTTGTTGATAGCTCACACAGTGTTCTGTTTAGTAATCAGAAGTTCAGTAACATCGAAAAAAGCATTGGGCAATCTCCGATTGATGCACTGCTCAACAGTTTGCTCAACGATTACGGGCATGACTCAGTCGCAGATTTCCTTGGTAAAAAAGACAACCGCTATAAAGGGGTTTATATCGAATCCAGTGAACCCGTTCGTGAACGTTGGTTTGAGTACGCTTTGGTGAAAACACCAGTAGCAGCCAGCAGTGTGGATTCCTACTTCCTACCTGAAGATGACGACTATACCGTTATCGCAATTTCAGAAAGAACCCGTGAAAAACAACTGGTGGAAGAGCGCCGCATTAACGCCATGAAACTGATGGCGCGCGATAACAAATACGTGCATGCCATGCAAGAAGCTCTGATGGGTACGCTGCATCAATTGCAAGGTCCATTCAATATGATTGAATCTGCGGTACGTATTCTTAAACGAACTAATCCCGCCTGCCCAGGCTTAGTGGCGATGGATGAGGCGATGGATACCGCATTAGATGCGATGCAAGACATCAAGCTTGCGATTCCTGAACGAACCAGCGAAGCGTTTCAGCCGGTTAATCTCAATCAGGTAATTCGTGATGTCAGTGATATCAGCACCGATGAACTGCTCAAGTCATCGTCTAACTTGGAGCTGATATTAGCGCCTCGTCTTTCAACCATTAACGGCATGTCACACCGACTGATTCTGGCACTGAAACAATTGATTGATAATGCGATTGATGCTATTCAAGCGGCGAAAACTAGCGACCGAACCATCATCATCTGCTCTTACGAAAGTGATGGAGAAATTAAGGTGATCGTTGAAGACAGCGGCATTGGTATAGAAGAATCGCAAAGACTCAAAATTTTCCAACCGTTCTTCAGCACCAAACCTAAACACCAGACAGGCTGCCGAGGTATCGGACTTTCGATTGTGCAGCAGGTTCTCAATGAACACTCAGCCACCATTAATGTCAGCAATAGTGAGCGCTTACGTGGCGCACACATCTGTCTTACTTTTCCCATCAGCCAATGGTGATCAACTATGACAGACGAAATGACTTTATTGAACTTGGAACGTCAGTTGTTGGCGGCCATGTACAAGATTTCCAGTGTGCTGAATACCAGCCTCAACTATGTGGAATCGTCCGATAAAATCCTGCAAGTGCTACACGATGAGTGCGCTTTGCAGTGCGGTATGCTGACCATTCTCGACAGTACACGAGACATACTGCTGATTAAATCGGTTCACTCTCCACAACCGAATTCGGCAGCGCAGCACAAGCAGGTGTCTTACAAAATCGGCGAAGGATTGGTGGGTGAAGTTCTACGCCAAGGCAGCTCCATCGTGCTGCATAATCTTGGCAGCGACCAACGCTTTGCAGACAAGCTGGCACTGTATGACTACGAAAAACCGTTTATCTGCGTTCCCCTGAAAGACGCAAATGGCAAAGTAATCGGTGCACTATCAGCCCAGCCGCTAAAGTTTATTGAAGGCGTGATTACCTTACAAACCAACTTCCTGAACATGATTGCCAACTTGATCGCCAAGAACGTTCAACTGGCATACAAGGTAGAAACTCACCAACAACAGTTAGTGGATGAGCGCGACAACTTACGACGCAAAGTTCGCAATAACTACAGCTTTCGTAATCTGGTTGGACATACCAAATCCATGCGCCAGATCTTCGAGCAGATCCGACTGGTCTCGCGTTGGGATTCTACCGTACTTATTCGTGGTGAATCTGGCACAGGTAAAGAGCTAGTTGCCAACGCTATTCACTACAACTCGCCAAGAGCCAACTTGCCCTTTGTAAAACTGAACTGTGCAGCTTTGCCAGATAACTTGCTTGAATCTGAGCTGTTTGGACACGAAAAAGGCGCATTTACTGGCGCGGTGAAACAGCGCAAAGGGCGCTTTGAAATGGCGGACAGCGGCACTATATTCCTCGACGAAATCGGTGAAACCAGTCCGGCTTTTCAAGCGAAATTGTTACGGGTGTTGCAGGAGAAAGAGTTTGAACGCGTGGGTGGAACCTCGACCATTTCGGTTAACGTTCGAATCATAGCGGCAACCAACCGCTACCTTGAACAGGAGGTGGCGCAAGGCAACTTTCGCGAGGATCTCTATTATCGCCTCAACGTTATGCCTATGTATTTGCCACCACTACGAGAGCGTTTGCAAGACATCCCAGAATTGGCAGAGCACATGATGCAAAACCTGAGTAAAGCTCAGCAACGTAAGCTGACACTGAGCGATGAAGCGATTCGTCTGATGATGTCTCATCATTGGCCGGGTAACGTGCGTGAGCTGGAAAATACATTAGAGCGAGCGTCGGTACTGTGTGAATCCGGCGTGATTGGCCCAGAATTAATTTCTCTCAATAAGTCTCAGCCAGTTTTCCAAGCACCAGTTCAGCCAACGCTTCACCATCCCGTTCATAACCATAGTCCATCCGCTCATCATTCGACTGCACATGCCTCACCGATGAATGGAGCATCAATGCCTGACTATCCTCATTCATCCCAAGAGATGCCAACAGGAGATGAAAGAGACATGGTGATTGATGCACTTGAACGCTCAGGATGGGTAAAAGCTAAGGCTGCAAGGCTGCTGAATATGACTCCGCGTCAAATCGCCTATCGCATTCAGATTATGAACATTGAAATGAAGCAAATTTAACGAGGAGAGCAGACAACCGCTGGGAAGGTTTGTCTGCTTTCAGACATTGTGGCAGACAAACCGCCCCAACCACTCACCTAACCCATTGAATATAAGTAATTTAAACCGGAACGAAGCTTGCAGAACAACCGTATCGTTTGATTTCAGCAGTAAACAAGAGGTAGACATGGAAAGTCATTCTCGCGCTGTCGGGCCGCAACATTCCAACCAAGATAAAGTGCACCATTTCTTCACCAAACAGGTACAAGAAAAAATTCAGCAGCACCCTTGTTACTCCAAAGAAGCGCACCAGTATGCTCGGATGCATCTGCCTGTAGCGCCAGCCTGTAATATTCAGTGCAACTACTGTAACCGCAAATACGATTGCAGCAATGAGTCCCGCCCCGGAGTCGTTTCAAGAGTGATGGACAGCAGTGGCGCCCTAAGACAATTCAACGCAATTAAAAAGCGTGCGCCAAATTTAACCGTGGCGGGAATTGCAGGGCCGGGTGATGCATTAGCCAACCCTAAAGCGACCTTCGCAACGCTTCGTTTATTGAATCAAGCTCAGCCTGATGTTCAATTGTGCATTTCAACCAATGGCTTGGCTTTGGCCGAACATGTGGAGGAACTGGCAGAAGTGGGCGTTCACCATCTGACCATTACCATTAACACTGTCGACCCAGATATCGGTGAAAAAATCTATCCTTGGATCTATTTCAATAATCAGCGCTTGCGAGGCAAAGAAGCGGCGCAGACCTTAATTGAAAGGCAGTTGCTTGGTCTTGAAATGGCTGCTTTGGCTGGCATGTTAGTGAAGGTAAATACCGTGTTGATTCCCGGTATCAATGACCACCACGTGGCAGCGGTATCTGAAGCTGTTAAACAACGGGGCGCACTGCTGCACAACATCATGCCTTTGATTTCAGATCCAAGCCACGGCACCTATTTTGGTCTGAGTGGTCAACGGGGGCCAACCGAAATCGAAGTCGCACTTGCCCGTGAACAGTGCGGTGGACACATGCCACAAATGACTCACTGCCAACAATGCCGAGCGGATGCCGTCGGCATGTTAGGCAACGGTGAATCACCGTGTTCTAGCGCTCCCCAATCAAGTGAAAGCAAGCCGTCAAGTGTAAGCAACAAAATTCGTGTCGCAATTGCCAGTGATGGTAGCAGCAGTGAGCATATTCAACTTCATTTTGGTCATGCGACACGCTTTGAAATTTACCTGTTCAGTGAGAAATCACAGCAGTTTCTCTATCAGGAAACGCGTCATGTTGAGTTGTACTGTAACGGCAAAGATGACTGTGATGATGGTGGTGATATCGATAAACAAGCTCTGATTCAGTCCATCGCTGACTGCCAAATGGTACTGAGTGCCAGAATGGGGATCACTCCATGGCGAGAGTTAGAAAAACTCGGCGTTCAACCCAATGTCGATTTTGCTTTTCAGTCTGTCGCAGCAAGCCTGGACAGTATTGCGAAAGATATTATCGCGAACCAAAGCAAGGAGGTGGACTATGAGCTTTGTAATCAGCAATAAATGTGTTGGTTGCCACGCTTGTATGGTGGTGTGCCCAAATCAAGCCGTCTACCCAGATGCGAATCTCATCAATCAGTTCCATATCCATCCTAAACGGTGTGATGAATGCTCGGCGCATTATGACAATCCCCAATGCGCAAGTATCTGCCCTGTGGAGGAAGCTATTCTTGATAGCTCTAGAAATCCGCTCAATCCGATAGGCAGCTTGATGCCAGCTATCATTGCAAGCCAACTGCCACCGCAGCAAAGTATCGCTGATAGCTAACGTAGTCAGTATATGTCAGAGACTAGCGAGAAAACGCATGATTGATAACGTCATCCAACAGTATTGGCAACCAATAGTAGAGAGCTATCGACGGGGTGATACAGCCCTGCCTCTCTACATGGGTTTGAACCAGAACGGATACAACGCTCTATTGTTAGCAATGGGCTTAGAATCCGTTACTCTTCCGCTAGAGGTGGAAGAGAAACTCCAGCTACGATTAGAGCTGATGAATATACGAATCGGTGAGTTGGAAGAACTTGAGAGGCTGTTGGTGGAGTCACTCAATCCGGACGTTACTTTTGGCAGCGAAATGGTCACCGTCTTAGCCAGTGCTTGTTTGGGCAGCCAACATTTATGGAGAGATTTAGGCATGCCGGAACGCCCTCGCCTAACGGATCTGTTTCGAGACTACTTTCCGTTACTGCATGCCAAAAACGTCAACAACATGCGCTGGAAACGCTTCTTGTATCGCCAATTGTGTGAAAACGGAGGCGATTACGTGTGCCGCTCACCGAGTTGCGAAGAGTGCGCCAGTTATTCCGAGTGTTTTGATGTTGCGGCAAAGTAAGATGCTGGCAGTATCAGTGAAATTTGGGATGTCTGTAGGCTGAAGAACACTCTTCAACCCACAGCCAAGAACATAAACGATCCCAGTCTAATTTTGCCTGCGAGAAGGCTCTGCCTGATGTAAATAACGAGTAAAAGTGTCTTTAGGGCGTTCAAGACCATTGGTAGCCAATGTTTTAGAAGCCATACCTCGATGGTTACTACCATGGGTCAACAAGTGTAATAAGATCTCTTCAACTGTGAGTCTGCCAGTGTCACCATCAACAAATTTAAATACGACACTTCTCTCAAGCTCTTCAGGCGTCAGCGACTGAGCGAAATTCACTAGCCATGAATCATTCTGCTCCATTGTCTGACGAAGTTCTGCGATCGTAGGTGTTTCAACGGTATTATCAGCACTGTATTTCTCTGGCTCCCCCAGAATCCGACTGATAAAAAGGCTATCGACCACAGTGGTATGGTTGAGAATTCGGACAAAGAAAATCGCGTCATCTTGCGGTAGTTTGTCAAACTGCTGCTCACCTAACGCTAGTAACTCAGCGTTTGCCCATTGTTTGTATTGAAATGCTTTTGCTAGCTGCATTTTTGCTCCCGTAATAGTCCATTAAAAACGCGATTAAATTAGCTTCTTTCCACTCGCACGATATTCAAATTCTCATCGCTGGCTGGTGATTCGAAATACTGAGTCACATGATGAAATACCACCTCTGTATCAAACTGTGCTCTCTCTGGCTGCTCTGTTCGTCGCTTTGCTATTTGAGACAGGCACTGACTGTCAGAGAGATCCAAGTAAACCAGCTCATGCTCACATCCTAATTCTGAACATGTAGAAATAAACCACTGTCGTTGTCGGGCAGTGTTGGCGGGAAAATCCATCACCACATTCGTCCCGGTTTTCAAAATGCTTTGAACATGGCGCTTGATGAAAGGTTTAATTGCCGTAGAAAACCTGATGTAGTCATCAAAGGTCTGAATCTGATTTGGGAAATGTGCAGATAACCATTCGTCTTCGGAAACAAGTACCGCACTGTTTTCAGCAGCGACAACTTTGGAATAGGTTGATTTTCCTGCACCCATTTTTCCGCAGAAGAAGAACAGCTTTCCTAATTGCTTCATGTTGCCTCCGTGTAGTTATGTTTATGACTTACTGGATTATTTCGCCTGATGTTTTTCAATGAAAGGCGTTAGCTTTTCCAACAATAAGTGCTGTTTATTTTGTGCTTCGTTCATACCCAACTGAGCGCCTTGTTGCGTCAATGATGGTGATCTCTCCACCAGTTTTTGCCCTGTTGGGCTTTCAAAGAAACGAATAACATCTTCCATGTTCATCAACCGTAAAAGTTTGTGCATAAACAACGGCAATCTGTCTTTTTAGCCCTTCCCTGTCCAAATCATTATTGAACCAATCGCGATAAATGTTCTTTAATTCAACCGTTTCTTCGTCATTGAGTCGTAGATTGTCAGCCAGTTGATTGACAATAGGAAGCATGCTCTCAAAACCACCTAACATTTGTTCATCTACTTTCATGGTGACTAACAATTTTTCCGCTGTTTCTATTTGTGAATCACTATATGCATGCGCATACCCAACAAACATAAAAGACAACACCAATGCGATTACTTTGTTCATTTCTCATTTTCCCTTTTAATAGTAAAAACTTAATATGCAACTAATCCCTAAACAATGAAACCGACCATCGCACTTTCTCCGAAAGCAATCAATTTTATTTATAAAAAAAGCATCAACCAGCAATAGTACTTCTCACCATTTAGATCCATAATTCGACCAACTCGTGAGTTTTAAACTCTCACCTAAAGAAATCAGAAGTAGAAAGACAGTAATGACAACAGAGTCGACAGCCATTATTGGACTGCATAATCCAAAGAATCCAACCAATGTAGGCGCGGTACTGCGCGCAGCAGGTTGCTACAACGCAACGCAAGTTCGTTACAACGGAACACGCTATAACCGAGCAGCAAAGTTCCAAACTGATACCAAACATGCCCACGAGCGAATTGGATTGGTGGAAATGGAAGACCTCACATCAGCACTTGCTGATGATGTAGAGATCATCTGTGTTGAGTTGGCGCTTGGTGCCATACCACTCCCTCACTTCACTCACCCAGATAAAGCGATATACGTGTTCGGTCCAGAAGACGGTTCTTTACCACAAGAGGTCGTCGATAAGGCCCATCATGTTGTCTATGTTCCGACCACGGGCTGTATGAACCTTGCTGCTACTGTCAATGTTGTGCTGTATGACCGCCTAGCAAAAACAATGGGCGATATTGATCACCATCAGCAGGTATTGGCAAACCGCGATAATAAAAACAGATTGGCAGTGAAGTAAAACCGACTGAGAACGTTGATTTTGATTTAGTCAGTCATATCTTCAGCCTGTTAATCCGCGAATTTTCCAATGTTCTCAGCTTGTGCTTCAAAAATCGTTTTGACGCATAAGCTGTTGCTTTTGGCAACGGAAATCCACTGTAACCCTGTTTCATCTGAATGTTCGAACTCTACTTGCAGTTCGTACTTTCTTACCGTCGCAAACGCCACAATCATGCCAATAGTCACCGATACTGGCCCTGCATAAATACCAAAATAATTGGGTGTCACAAACCAAACAACACTTGAAAAGATTAAGCCAAAAACGATTAGCCTAATAACATGATCTTTTAGCGTATTCGTTTTTACTCTGGAGCGTTTTATTCGCGCCAATGGATATTCGTCGTTTTTAAATCTAAGTGCAGTACCACTAATTTGGAAACTACTTTGGGTTATCATTTCATTCTCCAACGATTGCAATAGCGATATCATCTTACGCAAACAGCGCAGTTCAAAACTAAAATAACGGCAACTTGCGAGAATGAGAAATGAACGAAAAAATCATGACTTTTTACTGACAACTCGATTATCTCTCACGCCAAAATCAGAAAATTGCTTATTTAATAACAGAGACATAAACGCTAGACTCATCAAAGTTAAATGCTCAATTTTCTCAATAAATTCTAATAATTTCATCAACGCAGGTATGGCACCTTAGGGACCACGAATGGCGAATCCGTTACGTACTTTCACAGCTTTATACATCACAACACTGCTCACAGTGTTAGCAAGTGGCTTACTCACAACCTATTTAGGTCTGCGACTTTCAGCAATGCAGGTCCCTGAATTATGGATTGGGGCCATGATGTCTGCTTATTACGCTGGTCTGGTCGCGGGTTCAAAAATAGGTCACAAATTGGTTGCGCAGGTCGGCCATATTCGTGCATTCGTCGCTAGCGCAGGATTAGTTACCGCATCTGCACTTGGACACGCATTGGTCGATGACTTATTGATCTGGATTATCCTCAGACTGATCGTCGGTATCGGTATGATGTGTCAGTACATGGTGTTGGAAAGCTGGCTCAATGAACAGGCAGATAACAATCAACGTGGCGCGGTATTTGCGAGCTATATGATCGTTTCCTACCTGGGTTTGATTCTTGGTCAAGGCGCAATCAGCTTCTACCCAGATCTAGGCTTAGAACCGTTACTACTTATCGCTATCTGTTTTGCTTTGTGTATTGTGCCAATTTCTCTGACCAAACGAATTCACCCGGATCCGTTGGTTCCTGCGCCACTGCAAATCACTTACTACTGGAAAAAAGCACCTCAGGCACTGACCACCGTTGCTATTGGCGGCATGATCGTCGGTTCCTTTTATGGTCTTGCTCCCGCTTACGCAAGTAATCTTGGTATGCATCCAGACCAAGTTGCAACCTACATGACCACCACTATCATGGCAGGGTTGTTAGCTCAATGGCCCATGGGTAAGCTCTCAGACATGATTTCCCGTAGCAGCCTGATCCGAATTAACTGTATATTGCTGGGTGGTTTAGCAGCGGCTATTGCCGTTCTGCCACATCAAGACCATTTATCTCTGGTAATGACTTTCTTGTTCGGTATTTTGGGATTTACCTTGTATCCACTGGCGACGGCATTAGCAAACTCGCGAGTTGAACAAGGTGAGCGTGTCGGCTTGTCCGCCACTATATTGCTGACATTCGGTCTTGGCGCTTCTATCGGGCCATTGATTGCTTCCACCATCATGCAATGGTTTGGCAACAACATGCTTTATGGTTTCATGGCTGCGTGTACCTTGGTTATGTTTTTCCGTTTGCAATACATCAGTTCTCGCCAGAAAAAGGCCGAAGTATATGTAACGGAAGACTACATTATGGCAACAGGTGACTTAGTGTCTTCACCACTGGCAGTAGCACTTGACCCTCGTGTCGATGTGGAAAGCGTTCAGGAAGAAATGACACCTTCGTTTGAAGCTGAAGAAGAAAGCGAAGAGGATGACACTAACTACCAAGACGATGAAATTGACGGCGACCATGATGACATTGTGATTGTCAACGCCGACATTGAGGAAGAACTTAAATAGGCACGCTGGCAATCTGTATTATCATCGGTTGTAAATCCCCCAAGCTCAACAGCTTAGGGGATTTTTTATTTTAGGCTACGCCACCAGAGCCAAACGCTTCTGCGTATATTTGAGTCTCTGGTACACCGAGTTGACGAAGCTGCGTCATGTAATGAGACATGAATGTCATTGGTCCACACAAATAGTAATCTGCTTGAGTAACGTCTTGAAGCAGAACTTGTGCTAACTCAACCGGAGCTTGTTGTACGCCGTTGTCCTGATTAGCACCGTGATCATAGTAATAGTTCACCTTCATCCCTTTTTCAGCAAACTCGTCAGTGACCGACTTAAATGCATGAACTTGAGGGTTGCGAGCACTGTGAATGAAATGCACTGAGCCTAAAGCATCTTTCTTATTCAGATAGCTGCTCATTGCCATCATAGGCGTAATACCCACACCGCCACTTAGCAGCACGATTGAACGCTCGCTCTGTTCATTCAGTACAAATTCGCCATACGGCGCAGAGACTTCAATCACATCACCCTGTTGGATTTCACCGTGCATATGGTTAGACACAAGCCCAGCAGGTTTGTGTTCTGCTGCGGACTCTTTTTTGATTGAGATTCGCAATGTCTCCTCATTAGGAGCTTGAGACAAACTGTACTGACGAGGCTGATACAGTCCCGTTTCTTTGACAAACACGCGAACGCTGATGTATTGCCCCGGTTTGAACACCGGTAGTGTTCCGCCATCTGTCGGCTCAAGATAGAAAGAGGTGATTTCTTCACTTTCTGCCACTTTGCTGCGAACGCGGAACGGACGCCAACCTGTCCAGCCTTGCGCCTTTTCTACAGACGCCTGATAAAGCTTAGATTCCACGTCAATAAACAGATCGGCCAACTGTTGATAGGCCGCAGCCCAAGCATCGATCAATTCATCGCTTGCAGCATCACCCAGCACTTCTTTGATTGAAGCTAAAAGGTGTTTACCGACAATGCCATACTGCTCAGCTCGAATTCCTAAACTGGTATGTTTGTGCGCGATACGCTCAACAACCGACAATAATACGGAAGGATCATTAATGTTTTCAGCATATCCGAGGACAGCCATGGCTAAAGCTTGAGGCTGATTGCCAGTTTTTTGATGCGATTGATTGAAGACGTTTTTCAGCTCTGGATTATGTTTGAGCATCCGTTGATAAAAATAGGTAGTCAGTGCGACACCACTCTCTCGTAAAACAGGAACGGTGGCTAACACTAATGACTTTTGACTTTCTTTCATTTGAAATTTCCTATGCAATTTCTTTTTTAATTATCTATTTATTAATAATAAGCAAGTTATAGAACTTGAGGGCTCAACGTTGAATAACAAACGCATCAAGCCATTAGTCGTATTGAAATAAGAATAGTTGAGCAAGACTAATGGCTATGAACGTTTGTCTGTTGATGGGGTTATCCTGGGTGGCCGTCAGCGCGTGGGCGTAACAGCATGGTGCCAAATTTCAGGATGAATAAAGTGAATGCGATGATCCAAAGTGCTGCTGCGATATCCACCATCAGCAACATGTGCTGCGGCCAGAAAGCGACACCAAAACCTCGCACAAAAGCAGCAAGCAAGATGGCTGCAAACGCTAGCCACATGTTTGGTCCTTGATAAATCATTCGCCCTGTATGACCCATAGTCACACGCGAGATCATCGATAAGATAAGCCCGCCGATCGCTCCGATAGCAATCACGTGTAACATGTTGTGGGATACAAACAGGCCGTTAGGAATCCAGTTTAATTCCGCTAACGCTTTGATAAGCAGCCCTGACGGGATGCAGGCATAAGTCAGATGCAACGACCACACTAACGGCTCTTTTAGCGTCGTCCATGGCTTCCAACGTAGCCAACGAGCCAACTGCATCACCGCTGCGAATAACATGATAACTGGGCTAACTTGTTCACTGGTTAAAGGGAAAAAGCTTAAAGCAAACAGCATAACCAATGGCGTATTAGCAGCGGCATCCAACCAAAGCAGAGTGTCCGCTTTCTCGAAGTTAAATCGACGTGCGGTGAAAAACGGAATCACTCGCCCGCCCATAATTGAAATAAGCAGAACAAACCACCACAACATCGCCTGCCAAACGGCAATTGAAGGGAAAGGAGGCAAGCCCTTGATGGTTGCGTAACTGGCGTAGTTCGCCACAATCGCCAAGACAAAAAATGGCAAGAAGATCAGATTGCGGTAGCCTTTGGCTTTCACCACTCGAAACGAAATCTCATACGCAACTAAAGCAAGAAACAGCGCTTCAATGGAAGAGGTTAGCCAAAGCGGAACGTCTGTCCACAACAGCACTCTCGGCAGCATCCATAGTGAAACAAGCACGCCTAACCATTTGTCTTTGGTGCCATTCACACCTGTCCAGTTCTGAACGGCGGTTAGTAAGAAACCAGCCACAATCGCCATGGCAAAGCCAAAAAACATTTCATGAACGTGCCACCACAAAGCGGGAACTCTTAACTGAGCGGGCTGACCGTGTTGAAAGGCATATACCCAAATGCCAATCGCGATAACTGAATATACACTGCCAAATAAAAAGAAAGGTCTGAAGCCTAAGCGCAGAACGGGGATGATTTTATCTTCTGCACTCTTATCGGTGATGTTGAGCATAAACGCGCGATTCCTAACAATACATCTAAATAACGAAGCAATAGCTATTGCACGAATCAAGCCAACTTTAACTTATTGATTTTTAATAATTTACATTTTAAGTCCTTGACAACTGCGTTGTAATAAACACATCATCAACTCGTTTTTGTCTTAACGTAGAAGCCCAAATGGACACACAAGTCATCAAACCATCCATAGAACAAGTACTGTTGAACATTGCGGTAGAGCTGAATATGGGAGAACCTTCCACTCAGCACTACCAAAAATTGATTGATGCCCTGCAACAACTACTTCCCTGTGATGCCAGCGCTCTATTTACACTCGACAACGAAAAGCACTTAGTACCGATTGCCATCAGCGGTTTGTCATCTGAGGTGTTCGGACGCCGCTTTCTGCCTGATGTCCATCCGCGTTTGGCTATGATCTTAGCCAACCGTAAGCCAGTGCGTTTCCCTGAGAATTCAAGCCTGCCAGACCCTTTTGACGGCTTACTGAGTGAAGATATCCACCACAGTATTGATGTTCACTCTTGCATGGGGTGCAGCTTATACGTAGGCGATACTTTGGTTGGTGCGCTAACTCTGGACGCAGCAAAACCCGGTGCTTTCAACAGTATTCCAGACAAAACCATTGAGACTTTTGCAGCGCTTGCTGCGGGGATCATTCGCAATATCAGTCTGTTTGAAGCATTGAATAAAGCCAATCGTCAGCAACATTCCGTGAATCAATTGCTGATTGACGAAGCGAGAAGCAAAGGTGGAAAACTGGTTGGCGTTAGCCCCCAGATTAAACGACTCAGAGCCAACATTGAGATGGTCGCGCACTCGAATTACGCGGTTTTGATCAGCGGCGAAACGGGTACGGGCAAGGAAGTAGTTGCTCACCAAGTTCACGCACAGAGCCTACGCAGTGACAAGCCTATGGTTTATGTAAACTGCGCGGCGTTACCCGAATCCATTGCTGAAAGTGAACTATTCGGACATGTAAAAGGCGCGTTTACGGGAGCCAACAGTTCACGTGCGGGTAAATTTGAACTGGCTGATGGTGGAACCATTTTCCTCGATGAAATCGGTGAACTGCCGTTACTATTACAGGCCAAACTGCTGCGTGTTATTCAGCAAGGTGAAGTACAACGAGTGGGCGCAGATAAAAACCACATCGTAGATGTTCGTGTCATTGCGGCAACCAATCGAGACCTCGCTCAAGAAGTGGCTGAAGGACGTTTCCGCCCCGACCTTTTCCACCGTTTAAATGTATTTCCAATTCAGGTGCCCCCCTTACGCTCTCGTGAAGGAGACATTCCGGTTTTAGTGGGATACATACTGGATAACATTCGCCGCCAGTTCCACCTAAAAACACTGCACATTCATCCTAAAGCACTGCAATTATTAGAAAAACAGTCTTGGTTAGGTAACGTCAGGGAGCTGGAACACACCTTAATGCGTGCGGGCTTACACGCCATGAGAACACAATCAGATCTGATTGAACCTCTCCATTTTATGAACGATTTTGACTTGTCTGAACAGTCAGTAAATGGAAAGACGAAGAACAATACTTCGCCTCAACTTCCCAATTCTTCAGTACCCATGCGTGAAGCGGTAGAAGCGTTTCAAAAGCAGCTTATTGAGCATGCGCTGCAACTGAACAACGGTGTTTGGTCTCAGGCGGCGGCTTTTTTGCAGATGGACAGAGGTAACTTGTTCAAAATGGGCAAAAAATTGGGCGTACAAGCCTGTGAATCTTCCAAATAAATGATATTTGTTGTATTAAAAACAACGCACGATGTATTTAATACAACAACAATTTTGCTCAAAAAATAAAAATTCACATAAAATCAATAAGATAAAAAGTGGCATACTCTCTGCACTACCAGCGATGAAATTTAAAGGCCGCTTAGCGCACCCTTCACGTTAAGCGGCCAATTTTAATAATTATCACTGGAGCCCCAACTATGTTCTGTATTCAATGTGAACAAACCATTCAAACCCCTGTCGCAAAAGGTTGCGCGTATTCGCAAGGTATGTGTGGAAAAACAAGTGATGTCTCTGATCTACAAGATATTTTAGTTTATACGCTACAAGGCGTTTCATTCTGGGCTCAACTTGGCCGTGAATATCAAATTATCGACACTGAAATCGACGAGTGGGCACCGAAAGCCTTCTTTGCAACACTGACTAACGTAAACTTTGATGAAAAGCGCATCGTCGAGTTCGCAAACCAAGCTTATCAATACAAACAAAGTTTAGAACAGCGAGTCAGAGCCGCCGCAACGCTAGCTGACAAATCAATTCCTGAGCTCTCCCCAGCAGCTCAGTTTGAACTTCCAACGGATCGTGAAGCGTTGTTAAAGTTTGCGCCTTTAGCCGCAGTAAACCGTGGCCATGAAACCGTCGATCCTGATGTGATGGGTTTACGTTTACTCTGCTTGTACGGCTTAAAAGGCGCAGCTGCCTACTTAGAACACGCCCGTGTTTTAGGACAAAGTGATGTAGAGATCCACACTGAATATCATCAAATCATGTCTTGGTTAGGTACAGAACCACAAGATCTCAATGCACTGCTTAACTGCTCAATGCAAATTGGCCTAATGAACTACAAGATCATGGCCCTATTAGATAAAGGCGAAACGGAAACTTTCGGTCACCCTGCGCCAACGCAAGTCAACGTAAAAACAAAGAAAGGCAAGTGCATTCTTGTGTCTGGACATGATCTTCATGACTTAGAAAAAATCCTGCAACAAACTGAAGGCAAAGGCATTAACGTCTACACCAATGGTGAAATGTTACCTGCTCATGGTTACCCAGAATTAAACAAGTATCCTCATTTAACGGGTAACTACGGTAGCGCTTGGCAGAACCAGCAAAAAGAGTTTGCTAACTTCCCGGGTGCAATTGTGATGACATCAAACTGCTTACTGAATCCCGAAGTCGGTCAATACGCCGATCGCCTATTCACTCGCAGCATTGTCGGCTGGCCGGGCGTATCTCATTTAGAAGGTGATGATTTCTCAACAGTGATCGAATGTGCATTAGCTCAGGACGGATTCCAGCATGATGAAATTGAACAGATGATCACTGTCGGCTTCGGTCGTAATGCCTTAATGGAAGCGGCACCGGTTGTAATTGACCAAGTGAAGCAGGGCAACATCAGTCACTTTTTCTTGGTAGGCGGCTGTGATGGCGACAAAGCAGAGCGCAACTACTACAACGAATTTACCAAACAAACGCCAGAAGACAGCCTGATCCTGACTCTCGCTTGCGGTAAGTTCCGCTTTAACAAAGAGCAACATGGTGAAATTAACGGTATTCCTCGCCTTCTCGATGTCGGTCAATGTAACGACTCCTACTCAGCGATTCAGTTAGCATTAGCGTTGGCAGAAGAATTTGACTGTGGTGTCAATGACCTACCACTGACACTGGTATTATCTTGGTTCGAACAAAAGGCGATTGTAGTTTTACTTACCCTACTCGCTTTGGGTGTGAAAGGTATTTACACCGGCCCAACTCAACCAGCATTCCTTACAGACAACTTAATGGCCATTATTCAGGACAAATTCGACCTAAGAGCCATCTCGACTGTTGAACAAGATCTTGCGCAAATCCTTGGCGAAAAAGCTGCTGCGTAAATGTGTTTAATGACAGGTGGGTATCGCCCACCTGTGCTTATTGAAGAGACGACTATGGAACAATTTCAATGGCCGAGCCAAGGCGCTGCACGCTTAATCTGTAAAAGCAGATGGCAGGAAACGCCGGATTGCATCAGTTTTACCTTAACCAGCGAAGAGCAAGACAAAACCTTTAGTTTTATTGCAGGGCAATTTGTGACTTTAGGGGTAGAGATTGATGGCAACACTGAGTACCGTGCGTATTCTCTCAGCTCACTGTCAAACCAGACCGAAATGCAATTTACCGTGAAAAGGGTTGCTGGCGGTAAAGTATCGAATTATCTCAATGACCATTTACAAGTGGGTCAATCATTGCAGGTACTTCCACCTGCTGGACAATTTCACATTGAACAGCCTCATACCGATAAGATCTTGTTGCTCAGTGCGGGTTGCGGCATAACACCAGTTATGTCGATGGCGAAAACACTGTTAGCAGACAGCCAAGACTGCACAGAGATACATTTCATTCATGCAGCAACCTGTGCAGAGCAATTAATTTATCACGCTGAACTACAACAAATGGAGCTGCAGCACCCTCGTTTCAAGCTCGACATTATACTGGAAGATGCAACCAACTCTGATTACTTGGAAGGACGTCTAACCCAAGCGGCGCTTGCCAATTACTGCCCGGACATCGCTTCTCGCACGGCGTTTTTGTGTGGCCCTGTGGGCTTTATGCAAGCGATGAAAGAGAACTTAGCGGCGTTGGGCATGGATATGACGTTGTTCTATCAAGAAAGCTTTACGCCTGCTGAATCAACGCAACCAGAGCTTGAAGACACCAAGAGTAAAGCTGCGGCATTGGCGCATGCCACCGTGTTTGTACCGTCGTTTGGTACCGAGACTAAAATCGTTACAGGAAGCCTGCTTATTGATGCGTTAGAAAGTGCCAAAGTGCCTGTCATTGCGGCTTGTCGCAGCGGTATTTGTGGCTCTTGCAAATGCAAAGTCACCAATGGTGATTTCACTCGCACCAGTAGCGAAACCTTAACGGAACAAGAAATAGCCGAAGGATTCGTACTCGCCTGCTCCTGCCAAATTCATTCCGATGTGGAAGTGTCTCTGAACTAGTTATCACTCAGAGCCCTAATTCCTCTCCACATGACTTTTCTCCTTGATCAGCAGGGAGAAAAGTCATTCACCAGCGCAGGCGATTTTGTATTTGTGAGCAAACTTATATCTCTTGTGTTATCTATCAATGAACCCAGACAACATCTTCATCCGGTGTCGGTATTTCAAACCAAGACCAGAATAAATCCAACATCTCCGGCGTCATTTCGTAAGACTTACCTTGCAACTCCGAGTTACGGGCGGTCGCTCTTTGTTTACATATCTCAAACGGAACATCCAAATAGTGCATTTCGCTCTCAACCCCTAGGCTTGCGGCCCACTCAATAAAGGTACTGCGATCTGTTTTACTCCAAAAACCGAAATCGAAAATCACGGGTACACCAAGCGCAAATAGCTGCATGGCGGAACTCTTAAATAGTTCTTCTAATGTAGCTAAGCGACGATCAAAGATTTCTCGCTCCATATGCTCGCCGTAAAGCGGAATCATCCATTCATCAATTGAAAAGCGAAATGCGCCATGATCTTCAGCAAGCTGTTTGGAATAAGTGGTCTTGCCAGAGCCAATAAAGCCACATACAAAATAAATTTTGCTCATATTTCCTCTTTCTTTAAGTACGGCAAGTTAGTCTAAATCTCGCCATATCCAATTCGAATGAATAGCACTTCCGGGCCCATAGCGGCGTTGTTTCATCTCCAAAACAGCCCAACACTCTTTTATTTCCAGCTCGATATCGTAGGTAATTTTATAAAATTTATAAACAAAATCAGGATTTTGATATTCAGAACTAAAAGGACAACGTGATCTTTTTATCAAATCAATACTAACGATGCTTCCACCAATCGAACGGATCTTGTTATTGATAACAGCCATTCTTTCGCGTTCAGACTGCTTGGAAACTCTCATCAATAACCACACGGATAACCCTCCAGCAATGAAGGTAAGCAAGAAAGCGAGTTGTAAGCTCATACTATAACCCCAGATTATGTGCACCGGAATGTAAGTATAGGCGTGGTTCTAGAGCAAAAAGTCCACTTACGTAACACAATAGACGGATTTACAGCTTTGAGCGCTTTACATCTCTACGATGTAATACTGCATTTCAATCAGTTGATGCTCGCCGACAACCTCCACCTCTTGGATAAATTTAAAGCCAAATTTTTCGTAGTAACTTCTCAGATAGCTGTGAGCATGAATCTCGATCGAGCGTACTCCAATTTTTTTTGCATGCTCGATTAAAGCTGAGACCAGTTTAGTGGCAATCCCTAAACCTCGACTCTCTTCGGTAACAGCGACTCTCGCCATTACTGATGAGCCATTTTGATTCACTTTTAAGCGCGCGGTAGCAATTGGTTTTCCCTGTTCACTCACAAGCGCATGCAGTGAATCTTCATCTAAACCATCAAGATCTAACTCTTGCGGAATATGTTGTTCTAAAGTGAAGACCTGATAACGAATAGCCTGAGCTTGTTGTATCAACTCTTTGCCATTACCAATGGTCACTTCCATATTCAATTTCCTTAAACACGTAACACTAATCCTGCCGGCAGCCATTGCTATACAGACATTACAGTAGCAGTGGCAACCAAATCAAACGTCCAGTTGGAGATGTATTTTTACTGATCATCTCTACTTAAAATTGGGCGGAAAAAACTGCGCTCATAACTTAATACACAATCCGTTTGTTCGGCGTATTTAAACGCAACCTGACAGGCTTCATCATTGACTGATTCAAGACGATATTTCTCATAGTCCGCCAGCGACGGAAATGAAAACAATGCCAATGCGATATTATTAGCGCCTTCAGACGGTAAAAAATACCCGTGATGCTGACCGCCGAACTGCTCAACTAATGGTATCCACATTCGAGCATAGTGTTCAAATTCAACGATTTTTTTCGGGTCAATAACATATCGAACATGACAGGTGACCATCGGAACTTCCTTATTTTTATACTGAATTACTACATCCTAAGTATCTATTTAGTTTGGTCGCAAGATCGAAAGTTCAAGATACATTAAGTTCAGTGTTGAATTTTCTGGGGTCAGTATAAAAAAGAGTGAATAACGTTCTGCGTTATTCACTCTTTTAAATTAATACGAAATAGAAGTATTAGCGTCGGATAATTTTTCTTAAAGTAGGACCTATTGTTACAGCAACAGTAAGGCTAACTAAAACTAAGCTCGTTGTGTTTTCAAACAAAATGCTCCAATCACCACCACCAATCAGCAAAGCCAGTCTTAAATTTTCCTCAGCGAACCCTCCGAGAATCAAACCAAGAACAACGGGTGGCAATGGGAATTTAAACTTATCCATCACATAACCAATGAAACCAAAACCTAGCATCAAATAAACGTCAAACATTCGCTCATGTATTGAATAAACACCAATAAACATGAGAACCATGATGATAGAACCCAGCACAGGACGTGGTAATTTCAATAATTTTGCAAAACTATTTGTTGCGAGCGTGCCACCTAAAAGAATTAACAAAATAGCCCCGAAGAGAAATTGCCACATAAAACCAAATACGATGTCAGGGTTATCTCGGAACAACATCGGGCCAGGTTGTAGACCGTGAACTAACAAACCACCAAGCATAACAGCAGCGACTGCTGTACCGGGAATTCCAAGAGTTAATGCTGGAATTAAAGCCGAGGCAGTATCAGCGTTGTTAGCCGTTTCTGAAGCGGCTACGCCTTCTGGTTCACCATGCCCCCATGTTTCCGGTGTTTTACTTGCTCTCTTCGCTTCATTGTAAGACATGAAAGCAGCCATAGAGCCTCCAGCACCTGGTAATATACCAATGCAAATTCCTATGAAAGAAGAGCGCAGCCATGTGGCCCAAAATCTAAACATTTTTGGAACTGACCGTAGCAATGAATCTGTCTGTAGAGATTTATATTCACCTTTTGTTTCTAGAGGTGTTTCTAGCAAATCAATGACTGGCGGTAGAGCGTATAATCCGACCAAAAGAATAACGATATTGATACCGTCAACCAACTCTAAATAACCAAAAGTAAATCGGTCTTCGCCTGAAATAGGGTCAACCCCGACGATGGAAACGGCGATACCAAAACATGCAGCGATCAGTCCTTTTAATGGACTTTCGCCAAGCAGGAAGATAATGCTACATAAGCCAAAAACCGCTACCCAGAATACTTCTGACGGTCCAAATAAAAGGGTTACTTTCGCGAGAGGAGGAGCTAAAAGCATCAGTGCCAAAGCACTTGCTATACCACCAATCGACGAAGATATAACCGCGACTTGCAACGCAAAGCCACCCTGCCCTTTCTGGGCCATTGGATAGCCATCAAAACTCGTTGCAACCGCTGATGGTGTACCAGGGATTCTTAATAAAACAGCAGGAATCGCACCACCATACATAGCGCCATTGTATATACCAGCCATTAAACCTAAAGCAACTAAAGGATCCAATCCAAAAGTAAAAGGTACCAATACTGATATTGCCATCGTTGCACTGAGACCGGGCATTGCTCCCACGATAATGCCAGACAAAACTCCAATTACGATTGCAAAGAAGTTTGTCAGTGATAATACGTTCGGCAGGGCAGACATTAAATCATGATACATATTTATTCATCCTTAAATAATCCAGCCTGTAGGAAATTCCTTGGACATTGCAAAACTAAATATTAGGTATACAAAAGAAACAAATATAACCGTTGATAAAAATAATACTTTAAAGTTCTTACAACCAAAAAAATAAGATACTAAAGGAACAAATATAATTATCGTGGGATAAAAACCTAATATTTCCACGCAAACAATTAAAGCTAACATCGCTAGAAGTGCAAATAACACTCTTTGAGGCGACTTTAATACCGTCATATCCTGACGAGAGCCTTTAAATACATCCTTCGCTATTCCCAACAAAGAAAATAAAGAAAAGACAACCAAAAGGAATAACATAGATTTAGGTAACATCCCAGCGTCTGAATCGAGTTCAGATGCCGGACCTAAAAGAGATAAAGATAAGCCAATAACACCCAAATATATCAATGAAATCGGTTTAAGTAATATATACTTTACGTTTTCCATATACACCTCAGTTCTAAAATTTATAAATGTGGGCGATTAAGCCCACATAGTTTTTATTTCCAAGGATTTTTATTCCAAACATCTTTTGCTAAGTTATATGTTTCATCATTTAACTTTTTAAAATCATCACCGATAGCAACAGAAACTGGATTAGCTGTAGATTTCATTTTTGCCCGAAACGCTAGGTCTTGTGACAATTTGGTAAATGCATCAAACAATTTAGCCTTCACATCATCTGGCAGACCCGCTGGAGCGACAAATCCGCGCATAGAGCCATTAACCATATCAACACCCTGCTCTTTAAATGTCGCTAAACTTGGATCAAACTCAGAGCGTTCTTGTTGCGAAATACCAATTACGTTTAGTTCTTCTTTAAACTCGGTAACTTCCGAAATATTAAGTACAGCAGCTTTCACGTGCTCACCTAGAACCGCAGTGCGGGCAGCTGAAGAACCTTTAAAAGGAATGATATTAAATTGAGTATCAGTCAGTCCTTCAAACTTAATAAGACCTAAGTGGTCATCTCCACCTAAGCTAGACATACCAATAGCCATAGGACGAGAAGATTCTTTTGCTGCTTCGATGAATTTCTGCAACGTATCAACACCACTATTCTTAGAAGTCACGATAACATTGGGATCGTTAACGATATTAGCTAAGTAGGTAAAGCTTTCCGCGGAGTAGTTAGCTTTTCGATCCAATGTACGAGCCATCATGCCTGGAAGGTTATATGTACCAATGGTGTAGCCATCAGCATCGGCATGCGCCACTTCAGTAATACCTATCTGACCGCTTGCTCCAGGAACATTTTTTACAACGACTGTCGCACCCTCTCCGAGATATTTTTCTAAGAAAGGAGCCACGTTACGAGCCATCACGTCAGTACCACCACCCGCTGAAAATCCCACAATAAGAGTAATAGGTTTTTCAGGGTAGTTTGCCATTGCTAATGTAGAGGTAAGAGCACAGCTAGCTGTTAGAACCAATTTAGTTATTGAGTTTAACATTTGTTTTCTCCATATTTTTATAATTTGTATTCCACGTATTGGAGATATAATCATCTTTAATAACAAACGATAAATGCATTCAATATATTAATGACAATAAAAAAATATAAGCATAAGGTTGATTTTAAACCACCCAAATCAATCATCGTAGCTTATAACTACTCACTTATTATAATTATAATCAATACACATTCACGTTATATTTAATTATTAAATATTATATCTATTATCTTATATTTATATTATTTTAAATAGTTATTTATAATACAACGCATCCTTTACTCTGCAATGTTTTATCAACCCAGGTACGATCATTAGTACCTTCGCTAATTGCAGCCATCTGCTTTACTTCTTTATCCTGTTTAAGCAGCGTACTTTCCAAAATCCACTCGGCGTCATCTAGAGGAACCGATAATACTCCATCTGAATCGCCAATAATGATATCTCCAGGGTTAATAACCATACCATCAATACTAATTGGCACGTTAATCTCCCCAGGTCCATCTTTAAATGGTCCACGATGGGTCACACCTGCTGCAAAAGTTGGTAAATTAACTGATCGGAATGCATCCAAATCACGAATAGCACCATTGAGAACGAAACCAACAACACCTTTCTTGATCGCATACGCAAGCATTAACTCACCCATTAATGCATTCGATATTTCACCACCGCCATCAACAACAATAACATCTCCCGGAACAGCCATATCAATGGCTTTGTGTAACATTAAGTTATCTCCTGGTCGTGTTTTAACTGTGATCGCAGAACCAATCAATGCCCCAGATGTGTGCATAGGACGAAGATTCGGACCAGCAGCAAATAAACGATTCATTGAGTCAGAAACATTTGCTACAGGTAAGCCTTTATAAGATTGCAGTAGCTCCTTTGAAGCCGTGCGAACTCTAGTATTTATTTTAAATCCAATTGTCATCCTTTATTCTCCGCTCTTGTGTCACTTTTAAACCATCAACTTACGATTAACTATCCGATGTTCGGGTAACCGCCCACCTTCAACAACGGCAATAATGCCTTCAGCAGCTGATTCACTGACTCGAGTACTACCTTCATTGGTAACGCCCGCAATATGAGGGGTTACAACTATGTTTCTTTCTTGGAAGAAAGGATGGGTTACCGAAGGCGGCTCAACTGCAAATGTATCCAGACCAGCCCCAGCTAAATGACCAGATTGAATCGCTTTAACCAAAGCGTGTTCATCGATCAATCCACCTCTTGCGGTATTCACAATAAAGCTACCCCCAGGCATTAGTTTAATAGCGGCTTCGTTGATGATTTGGTTTGTCTCTGAAGTCAGAGGAGAGTGCAGGCTTAGCACATGACTTTTTGATAATAGTTGCTCTAACGTATCGCATCGTTTAACGCCGAACTGCTCAAAAATTACTGCGTCTGCATAGGGATCATAGCCGAATAAAGTCATCCCTAAACCTTGGGCAATCTTGGCCGTTTCCTGCGCGATAGCACCCATACCTAAAAGACCAAAAGTTTTAGATGCAACTTCATAACCGGAGAACTGAGGCTTTTCCCAAAGACCACTATGTAATCCTTGATTTAAAGGAATAATCTGTTTTGTCACCGCCAACATTAGAGCAATAGTGTGTTCAGCAACGGACACCGCATTAGCACCTGAAGCCACGACAACAGGAATACCTTTTTCAGCGGCAGCTTTAATATCAATGTTATCGACGCCGACACCGTGCTTTGCTATGACTTTTAAATGAACCTGAGCAGCGTCAATAATCGCTGAAGTAATCTTGCCCATACGGGAGATGATGCCAACTGGCTTCGTCTTTTTCACTAACTCAATAAGATCATGCTCTTCACTATAAGGAGCGGTATATACCAGTTTAAAACCTCTTGCTGTTAACAATTCAACAGCGGAAGGAGCTAAGCTAGGTCCAGTTACAATTATTGTTTTTTCCATATTTTATTATCTTTTTTGTAGGGGTATCAGCAAAAAATAAAGTAAAAAGGTTAAAAATTGGTGATGTACAAATCAATTTCCTACCTTTCAGATCTTGAAACCTAGACTACAAAACAAAAAAAACTTATGGTAGCAAAAAATATTTAACAATAAATAAAGAATAATTTTACATAATGGACACAAGACAACTCAAAACATTAGTTGCAATTTGGAAGCATGGTACATTTGCCAAAGCGGCTTTAGACGTGTGTTTAACGCCCGCCGCTGTCGGTCAACAAATAGCAGCATTGGAACAAGAGCTAGATATACAGTTGTTTGATAGAACAAATCGTCCTCCTAAATTAACACCGCAAGGTATGCAGGCCGTTGAAATGGCAAGTCAGATTTTGAGGCTGGAAGAAGATACAAAACTATCACTCAAAGGTGATTTGGTATCAGGAACGTTTGTTATAGGGGCTGTACGATCAAGTGCGCTTAACTTGCTACCCACAGCTATGGTTGAGATGTGTAAGGACTATCCTCAATTAAAAACGCGATTGAAAGTAGGACATTCTAAAGACTTGGTAGCAGATATCGCTTCTGGTCAATTGGATGCAGCAATCGTCGCTGAACATGTAAAAATTCCACCCAATCTAAAATGGAGTCCGTTCATCAATGAGCCACTCTGGTTAATATCAGCAAAGGATATGAGCGGGTTTACGTTAAGAGAAATTCTAGAAGAATCTCCTTTCATTCGCTTCACGAGTAACGTTCCACTTGCAAACCTAATCAATACAGAATTGTCTCGAATGGAAGTTACGACATCCGATATAGCGGAAGTAGATAATATCGAGTCTATAATCGCATGCGTTCAACATGGTCTTGGTACTGCTATTGTCCCACAAATGTCCATAAAACCCGAAATGTCATCAATATTCAGAATACCTTTTGGCACTCCTCAAATAACTAGGCAAATAGGTATAGTGGAACGTCAATCTAGTCCGAGAAAAGCTATAATTAGCAAACTACACACTATCCTGTTGGATAAAATTAAGGCAGGTTACGATCACTTAAGTGACATTAGATGAGAATGAAAAATACAGTTTAAAGTAAGGTGTCGCTTTATGATGTTTAACATTAGTTTATAAACACTTAACTGAACATATGTGACCAAAGGTAGTTTCAAGCAGAATTAAACGCTTTACCTAATTTTAGTAATGTGTAGGTCCATGACTTAACCATCAACATAATTACTCCCAACAAAAAGCCACAAACTCTCAGGAATTTGTGGCTTTTTTACTTTTTCATCTTTAAACGATGTTCGCGATATCAAAGTAGCGCGAACAGCTGTATTTTAAGTAACCTATTGCCCATCTTCTGCCCTGAAAACTAGGGCATAAAATATCGGTAATACAACCATGGTGAGTACGGTAGCGAAGACCAGCCCACCAATGATAGTGATTGCCATAGATACAAAAAATGCATCGAAAATAAGAGGCGTCATTCCCAAAGCAGTGGTGAGCGCAGCCATTGCGACAGGACGCAAACGGCTCACACAGGAATCAACAATCGCTTCCATCAGGGCTTTCCCTGCTCTGGTTTCTATGTTGATCTCTTCTACTAAAACAATGGCATTCTTTATCAGCATCCCTATTAGGCTTAAAAAGCCTAATAACGCCATAAAGCCGAATGGCTGATTCGTTGCCAATAAACCAACGGTCACACCGATCAAAGCAAGGGGCACACATAACCATATCACTGCCGTTTGTCGCAGCGAGTTAAACATAGTAATGGTCAGCAATATCATTGCCAGAATGAACAGCGGTATGCTTGTTGCTATCCCAGCTTCAGCTTTATTTTGCTCTTCATACTCACCGCGCCATTCCAATTTATAGCCTTTGGGAAGCGGGATAGACTCCACTTGAGGGCGCAATTGAGCAAAGAGTTGACTAGCATTTCCATCGACTGGATCCGCAAACACTGTAATGGTTCTTTCTCTGTTGCGACGAAGGATTAAGCCATCTTCGAAAACCAATTCAAATGACTGTACTACTTGCCTTAAAGGGATCATTCGCTGAGCGAAAGGGCTCCAGATCTGAATATTTCCCAAGCTACCAATATCGTATCTAACACTATCGTCTGCCCGAACAATAATGGGCAATAGCAGATCATTTTCCCTGAATACGCCTGTCGTTACTCCCTCGAATGACTCTTTAATTGCTTCAGCTACCATTGATCGAGATATACCATTCAGGTTCGCCTGCTCTTCCAGCAACACCGCTTTGACCACTTTGATCTTCTGTCGCCAGTCCGTGCGGATGGCTTTTGCATTAGGTTCAGATGAAAATATCTCCGTTATTTGGTCAGCAATGGTTCGTAACTGCTCTGGATCAGGTCCACTAACTCTCGCCTGAATTTTTCCCAAAGCTGCGGTGCCAAGTGCAAACGGAGAGGCGTATATCAAAGCATTGGGATATTTCTCGACTAGCTGTTGTTCAACTTTTGGAATCAGTTCTTTGATCACTCTGTAGTCATCAACGTCTACTAAAAACTGAGCATAACTCGTATTAGGCTGTTGAGGTTCATAAGTTAACAAAAACCTTAATGCGCCTTCTCCAGTCATCGTGGTTACATGAGTGACATGAGATTGCTCTCGTAAATACTGCTCAATTGAACCCGCATTTTGCTTGGTATCGTCAATGTGCGTACCTTGCGGCAACCACATATCAACCATGAACTGCGCGCGTGTTGAATCAGGGAAAAAGTTCTGGCTAACGAATGAGAAGCCCCATAGAGAAACCGCAAATATCGCCAAAACGGATGCGGAACTTAAATATCGATGACGAATACAGTGTTTCAACAGTCGTTTGTATTTGGAATAGAATCTTCCTGCGTAAGGATCGTTTAATTCCGAGGCCTGCTTCGGCGGTTTTAAAAAAAGAACGCACAGCAATGGCGTCACCGTCACTGCGGTAACCCAACTTAGTAACAATGACACCATCACTACCTGAAACAATGAACGGCAGTACTCTCCAGTGGCATCGTTTGATGTACCAATTGCCGCAAACGCCAAAATTGCAATTAATGTCGCCGCCAATAACGGCCAAGCCGACTGACTAACGACGATAGGGGCGGCGCTGCGTGCACTTTCCCCCTTCTGCATACGTATCAAAATGCCATCAACGATCACAATCGCATTATCAACCAGCATACCCAGAGCAATGATGAGAGCACCAAGAGAAATCCGCTCTAACGCCACCCCCATAGGATCTAAAAATAGGAATGAACCAGCGATAGTAAGAACGAGGATAAAACCAATTAATAAGCCACTACGTAATCCCATAAAAATCAGCAATACCGCGATTACGATGGCTACCGCTTCCACTAAACTCGCGATAAAACCAGAAATGGCTTCTGTTACCGCTTCTGACTGCAAAGAAACAAAGCCAAACTCAATTCCCGCAGGTCGCTGACCTTCTAGCTCAGTCAATTTGCTCAGGACAGCTTCACCCATATCGACGACATTACCGCCCGTTACGGTTGAGATCCCTATACCGATACCTAACTTTCCATCAAACTGAATAAGTGCCGACGGTGGGTCAACGTAACCTCGCTTTATTTTGGCAATATCACGAAGGTAAAACTGTTTGCTTGAACCGTCTGTAATCAACATCGATTCGAAACCTGCAACGGATTCCAAACCTCCCGTCGGCGAAATAGCAACGTAGGAGGAACCGATCTTGGCATTACCAGCGTCTACCACAACACCTTTACTACTCAATTGCTGTGCAATTACATTCGAAGAGATGCCTAGCTGCGCTAATCTGTCTCGATTAAACTCAACGAAAATAGCTTCCGTACGCTCGCCATAAGTGTTTATCTTGCCAACACCGTCAACGAGAAGAAGCTGCTGTTGCAGATCATCGACATATTTTTTCAATTCACCGTAACTGTATCCGTCACTCGTAATAACCATGAAGATGCTGTAAACATCGCCGAAATCATCAATAACCAGAGAAGGCCCAGATCCTGGCGGAAGATATTGCTGAACATCACCCACTTTTTGCCTAAGTTTGTTCCAAACCTGAGGTAGGGTTTCCTTGTTATATTTGTCTTTGATTGAAACCGTGATCGTAGAAAGTCCGGGTTCAGACTTAGAAGTGACTTTATCGAGTTCCCCTAATTGCTGAACGGATTTCTCAAGTAATTCAGTGACTTCCTGTTCCACTTCAAGAGCTGTCGCCCCTTTATACGGGGTAACAATCAGCGCTTCTTTTATCGTGAACTCTGGGTCTTCTAGTCGGCTCATATCTTTGAAAACCATAAGACCCGTAATCAACATAACGACGGTCAAGACCAGTGTAACAACTCGCTTTTCAATTGCGATAGACGCTATATTCATCGATTCACTCCTCCAGCGGATACACGGAATAGCCATCGAATAAACTGTGAACACCTGATACCGCTATACGGTCCCCTTTCTTTAACCCAGATTTCACCAAGACTTTCTTCGCTGTAATGTCGCCCAATTCTATTGTTTGCTTTGTAACAACACCCTTATCAGCTTCGTATAACCATACGAAAGCTTTATTGTCTGAGTTACCAACAATCGCCTCTATCGGAACATATATGTTGGCGTTCTCCGTTGATTTGGGTTGATACAAGACATGACCACTCATACCCGAACCCAATGAAATATTCTGTGGCGCATTAAACTCAACGGTGACTTTGTAAGTACGAGTGATGGGATCAGCAACGCTAGAAAACTCAGTAATAACGCCTGGGAAACGTTCATTCGGTAAGGCACTTACGGTAACAAATAGCTGTTCCGAGAGATTAATGTCTTTGGCTGAAGCGACTCTTCCTCCTTTTACCCAATCAACCTCTGGTACATCGACGACCATCTCCAAAGCAGAGTCACTATGCAGTTGAATAACCGCTTGTTTTGCGTAGACAGTGTCAAACTTCTCAATGTCTTTACGTGCAATTCGACCAGAAAAAGGCGCTTGTAACGACGTATCTTCCAATGCTTTTTTTGCTTGTTTGAATGCAGCTTGTGCTACTTCCATATTACGCTTTGCCTGATCGAATGCCTGAGGTGTTACAGCATTGGATTCTAGGGCTTTTTTATATCGCTCATAATCCTTGTGACTGGCATCTTTTTCGATCTTGGCGCTTTCAAACTGAGCTTGATAATCTCTGGGATCAAGTTGGGCTAATACTTGCCCGGCAACAACGAGATCACCTTCCTTCACTTTTATATCAGTGACTTTACCCGGCACCTCAAAAGCCAGAGTAGATTTGTTTACCGCAGTAACACTGCCTGGATATTTATATAAAATCTGAGGCGCATCACCACCTAGCGTATAAAGCTTAACAGGTCTAGAAACCTGTTCGCTCTCGTGTGGTTGTTGCTGATCGCATCCCGCCATAATAAGCGCAGTACTCAATACAAGCACGGTCCACCTTAAACGTTGGCATAAGTCATTCATGTATTCCTCCACAATAAACTGACGGTTACTGGCGAATACATGTTGCTGTTTAAATTGTGTACTTCGCCTTGATTAAGGGGATTCTATTACAAGATCACTAATTAACACAACACCTGTTATATTAATTATTAATGAACTCTGAGCCGTGAAAAAAAGTAAGGAATAGAAATGACAAACAACAAAATTATCGATTTAAAATCATTAAGTTAATGAACACCCATAACTAAACAGATGAATTAAATCATCCACTAGAGACTTAGATCAGCATCGAACATCGGCACAGATCAACACATGACTACCCTTTTTTGACAACAACTGTTACTTTAATAAAAAATTCCAAACTAGCCTGTGTGGCAAAACCTAAGCAACGAGTGGACACCTTTAGATGAGCAAAAGTGATCAAGAACCCAACAATGCCATTGTGAAACAAAAAAGAGGCCGCCCTGTTGGTGACCATGATTCAAAACGAAATGAACTTGTTGATGCAGTGATTGAGCTACTGTCTGAGAAAGGATGCCAAGGTATCTCTTTTCGCAAAGTAGCCGCCAAAGTAGGTTGTACAACTGGCGCTGTGACCTACTACTTTGAAAATAAAGAAGCGATGCTGATTGCTGCTACTGATTATTTATTTGGTCAATTTGAACTCATTTTGGCAGGAGAAAATGGGGATGTGAAAATTGTATTAGATAACTGGCTTAACTGGTCTCTCAGTGAAAGTTCAGAGGTCGCTCCTATCGTCGCTGAGTTGTTCGTTTATGCAAGACAAGACCCTAATTACGCCCAGCACCTGCAAAAGTGGTATGTAAGAATGAGAAGCTCATTAACCGCAACTTTAGAGCAAGGACAAGCTCGTGGCGAAATTAGAACCGATATTGATGCTGCATTTCTCGCTGATCAGTTAAGTGCCCTCGTCGATGGATGGATGATCATATCGCCGATAGAACCGCAACGTTATGATCCCCAACAGACCAAGGCATTTTTTGATATAACCTTAAAACTACTTGCCCCATAAAATAATCGAATGAGTAGTATGGTGTTGTTCATAGCATCATTAATGCTAAGCCGGAAAATAAAAGCCAACGTAAAATTAAACCGTACTTACTTTAAGTTCGAATGCTTTGCTCAGGCGTAACATTAACAACACAGCTATCGCCATAACCATTGAAGCAAGAAAGAAACCTAACTGAGTAATGCCAAAATGACTCAAAAACGCAATGGCAACATAGCTGATGCTTTGTGCTAGGGTGGCAAACATTTGCAAGCCACCATCCGCTCGGCCACGTTGGTGAATACTGATACTGTGGTGCATCCAGTTTGTCCGAGCGATTCTATTTAATGCGTTAAACGTGCCAAAGAAAAAAGTGAATATCAGCAACATCATTGGTGTGGGTGATAAGCTCATGCCGAAAAGCATAATCGTAGCCAACCCCATTGCACCAACCATAATTCCCTGATGAGAACCTAGCCCCAAAAATCTTCCGACCAGTAAGCCTGTGACTAGTGACCCCATACCAAACGCGATGTTATAGCCAGCAAACCAGTCGCCAGAGATACCCGTTTCAGCAAACCAAATCGGCACTAGCTTAGTCAGGAAGGTAAGAATGGGGTAACTCAACGCAGAGAGCATTAAAAAGGCGTAAAAATGGGGGCTTCGAGTAAAAATGTCTCTGCTCTCTTTCATTTGGCCAACAAACGACACAGAACTAGACTGTCGTAATTGTCGGCGATAAGGCGTCAATATGTAGCTAACACTCGCAATTGCAGAGGCTATTGCCGCGAATGCAGAAAACTCTAGCATTCCCCACATTTCGAGTAACACAACGCCCAAAGCACCGGAACCCAACGTCGTTCCCTGCATAATCACTTCTTGTTTGCCGGAGATAACCGCATATTCATGTTGATGAAAGTTCTCCTGAGTAAACGCATTATTGGTTGCCCAAGCTAGATTACTGGACGCCCAAAACACCAACTGCGCAGCCGCAAGTAGCCAATGCGACTCGTATCCAGCCCCATAAAACACCGCAACAAAAACAGCCGTCCCTGCTTGCACAAACTGTACGAATACCAGTAACTGCTTTCTCGAATGTCGGTCAATCAAGGTGGAAAAAATCGGTGTTAGGAAAAACGAAATTGCCGTACATGCCAACGCCACTATCGCGACGAATGCCCCCATGTTGGGAGTTGACAGCATTGCCCAAGGTAACGCCATCATAAACAGTCCTGACGATATACCATCAAAGAAACGCCCTGTTAGATAAGCGTTGGCACGCGTTTTTTCTGTTGCTTCCATATTTCTATTCCATCTGCTATTAATTTGCAGTCAGGTTAATACCTCAAGTTAACTTTAGGTAAAGCGTTATTTGCCTATAATTTAGATAAATAACGAGAGCAAATGGAGAGTTAGATATGGAGATGACAGTCGGTGAAGTGGCTAAACGATCTGGAGTGAATGTCTCCACATTGCACTTCTACGAACAGAAAGGGCTGATCTTCAGTTGGCGCAATCAAGGCAACCAACGTCGGTATCATAGAAATGTTCTGCGAAGAATCGCTGTGATTAAAGCGGCGCAGATGGTCGGACTGACGTTAGAAGAGATCTCTGCCTCATTGGCAGATTTGCCGAAGCATCAGGCACCCAGCCGTCAACAGTGGGAGCAAATGGCTTCGAGTTGGAGTGCTATGCTCGAACACCGTATTCAACAGCTACAAGCGTTGAAAAACGATCTTGGGGGCTGCATTGGTTGCGGTTGTTTGTCGATGGACTCATGTGCCATTTACAACCCGCAGGACATTCGAGCAGAAATCTTTGAAGACAAAACTCGCCTAACCAATCCTGAAGAGTGGTCTGGTGAAGTAGAGAGACCAAACTGATACCGATTTATTCATCAAGGGGTGGATGATTATTCATCCATTCTTCAATGGTTAAATAGGTCTTGCCGCCACTTTCAACAAATGGGCTGGACTTATCAACGTTGACCAAAGCATCGTCGGCTACATTTGCCATCGTGAACCATTTAGGCTCTGTAGTGAGATACACAAAGCGACTAGTGCCTGCTCCAGGAAGATAATTTGCATCAGCAAAATCTCCTTTCGAAACAGAGCTGGTAGACGTTGGATAGTAATCGACACCAATACTCATCAGCAGTTCGGCATCAGCATCTGCACTATCAAGCCAAGCTTGCGTACGTACAAATACACCAAGAACATTATTCCCATCGAAAGCGACTTTACTGCTTCCACCATGCAATATATCCGGATGCTGAAACTCGTAGTAGCCAGAACTGTCACCAGGTAACGCACTGCCCTGCCAAGTCACAATATCGGAGTCGTAATACGAAGCCCAAGTGGTTGGCGTGACTGCTAATTTTTCCCAAGAAGCATGGTTTACATCGCTACCTTTAAGCAACCATACTTCGAAATCGCTGTAGTAGACCTTTACGTTGTGATCGATGTTGTTCACTGATTCAAATACAGTGAACCAGCCAGTGAGTGCATTCCATGAGTCAGATGTTTTCAGGCTGTCATCAAGAACAGAATCCGCCCACCATGCGGGTGCAGCATCCCCTCTTGGTAGACCTTGTGTAATATGGCCTGTTTTCGACCAACTGGCATCTGCAGAAGCGTTTAACAGGGTAGCTTGGTTCGCTTTAGTCATGCTATTCACAACATCCGTTGCAAAGGCGGAAGTTGTCTCGGAAGTATTTGTATCTGGAGAGTCTGACTCTTCGCCACCACAGGCTGAAAGCAACAGCGATAAAGCCAGAGCTGGGATAATTTTTTGCATGAGAAAGCAGTAACTTATAGGTGAGGAAATACACCGCTAGATTACCACTAACAAAACAGTAAACTCTAATGTACGTAGGCTGATTAAGCCAATGCTGACAAACGATTAAGCTCTTCTTTCACCCACTTCGATCAGTGCTTCTTCCGATGTCGCCAACGTTTCAATATCGTCTTGTTCAATAATACGGGTTTTCTTCCAGCTTCCACGCGCATACCAAGCCACAGCGACCAGCGCGACAAGTATGTTAGTGACAGCAAAAGACCACCAAATGCCTTTTTCAGCTAAGTAGGTATGTTTAGAAAGAATATACGCCAGAGGGAACTGGAACACCCACTGAGTGAGTAAAGACAGGATCATACTGTTGGTCATATTCCCCGAAGCACGAAACGCTGACATTATCGATAGCTGAACGCCAATGAAGCCCCAAGATAAACACATCACCTTGAGGAATTCAGCACCTTGTTCAACGACCTGCGGATTATCGGGAATGAAAAATCTCACTACGTTTGGTGCCAATAAATACGCAAACACACCGATAACCGTCAACATGACAAAACTCCAAACCGAGCCAATAACGGTAATTTTCGCTGCACGATCAATACGATTAGCACCTAAGTTTTGTCCTACAAGAGTAGATACAGCCATAGCTAATCCCATCGCAGGGATCGTGATCAACTGAAGAATGTTCGAACCTACACCATAAGAGGCTATCGTTACAGTTCCGAAACTCGCTACTAAAAATGACATAGTAATCAGTCCCAGCGCCCGTGCTGAAAGCTCTACCGAACCCGGTGCACCTAAAAAGAAGGCGCGTTTGATGTAGCTCCAGTCAGGCGATAAATCTCGCCATGTTAAGTGAATTCCGTGTTTGCCTTTGGAAAGAATATAAAAACCAGTGAGTGCAGCAAGAGCTTGAGTGACAAGCGTTGCCAGTGCAGCGCCGGATACTCCTAAACCATCGAAGCTACCGATACCAAAAATAAACAATGGATCTAACACGAAGTTAAGCAGCACCGTACCAAGCACGATATAAAGCGGCACTTTGACTTGCCCAATGCCTCGCATCAATGCTTGAAACATGTTGTAGACAAAGACAAAAATTACGCTAACAAAAGAGATGCGCATAAAGCTGAGAGCATTGGTGTAAACCGCTTCTTCAACACCCAATAACTTCAAGAAGTAAGGTGAAAGCAGATAGCCAAGAAAGCCCAAAACAACAGAGGTAATAAACACCATCAACATGGTTTGCCCAGCGACATGGTTTACCTTGTCATACTGCCTTGCTCCCATATATTGAGCGGTCAGAGTCGCACCAGCCATTGCAAGCCCGGCACCTAAAGCAATCACAAGGAAAGTTACTGGCATACTCACAGAAACGGCAGCCACTTCGTTAGCGCCCAAACGGCCAACCCAGAACGCATCCGTCAGTTGATATGCTGACTGCAAAAGTTGTCCGAAAACAATGGGAATAGCGAGTGACAAAAGCGCTTTATTGATAGGACCTTCAATCAACTGTTGTGTTTTTGCCATGCTAACGCCTCTGCTTCAATCTATTTCTTCAATTCATGTCACGTTTATCATAGCTCGACATTTAGGCAAAAAAGACAGATTAACGAAAAGAATGAAAACTTTTTAGTAATGCTAGGAATTGAAAATTAAGGGATTTGGTACTAGATAGGTCAAAATTGAAATCCGGAGAATGAAAATCAATTTTTAAGGAATCGTGATGGCATTCAAACTAAAAGCATATAAATGTTTTAGCAATAGAATTCCATCCAACTTACGCGGCAAATTTAAGAAGCAGTAATAATGTGCAAATTTAAAGATTGAACAATTTTTCTTGTTCTCTTTCTAACAAAATATCTTCAATTTTTCTTCTTGTATCATTTAACGATGGTTTTTTATCAACAATTGATTCTTCTTGAATTTTTTTCTTAGCTTTTGTCTTAGTTTGTTTGCTTTTTTTCATGCTTCTTCTTGCTCTTCAATAATTAGTGAACCAAAAATGTTCCTAATTGGCGCCCTTGGCTAGAAAATATTTCACCTTCATTTGTTGTTTCACAAAATGAAAAGTGAAGATCATCTTCGAATGTTTGGAGCTTAATTAAAGTGTGTCGCTTTAACACATCGCTATTGAGCTGATGAATCGTAGCAGACCACTGTACATTTTGTTGGTGCAAGTGAAAATCTATTTTAAACAAACGGATATGCATCCTTAGCGGTTTTTTTATCGCGTTTGCTATGGTACCAGTAAAGCTGGCGACTTGTTCTTCTAGTCATAAAATACTTCAGATAGTGGAGTGAAATAAGGGGAAGGGATCTTTGGGAAAGAAATAGGAGGTGATGGCGACACCTCCTACTTTAAAACTTATAGTTTTAAAACTTATAGTGGTGATACGTTAGCAGCTTGAGGGCCTTTGTTGCCTTTCTCAATTACGAAGCTAACTTTTTGACCTTCGTTTAACGTTTTAAAGCCTTCAGCAGCGATAGCGTTAAAGTGAACAAATACATCAGCGCCGCCGTTATCAGGAGTGATAAAGCCAAAGCCTTTAGTTTCGTTGAACCACTTTACAGAACCAGTTGTTTGGTTAGACATATATATACCTCGATAAAATTAATTAAAAGTCGTAAACAAAAACTACTTTATGGAATATGAAGAAAAGTTATCGCAGGAATATGACGAGAAAATCGCAAGAGAACTGAGAAGAGACTTGTACTTAATGTTTCATTAATAGCTCATGCTTAAGAGCTGCAGCTACTATACACCTTGTGTGTCAAATAGACAGAGATATTTGCATATATTTTTAATATATTTATTTCATCATCCATAAATTCTCCGACATTATTACTCTCCAGCCCATGCTGCTACTCTGTTTGTCGTTTATCTACTCCTTAAAAATCAAGCATAAATTACTGACAAAAAGACCCAATAAACTTACTCAATGAGTATAATCAGATACCCAGAGATTTTGTCTAGCAGGCAAATAGCTTCAATTATCACGTTCAATGAGTTCAAAGAAGATGAATAATTTTACTTACTTCAACCCCACTAAAGTCCACTTTGGTAAAGGTCAAATTGCGACTCTAAAACAAGAAATCGCACCGAACAGCCGAGTTCTCATAACCTATGGTGGCGGCAGCATTAAGAAAAACGGTGTTTACGACCAAGTCATCGATGCGCTTAAAGATTGCACCGTATTTGAATTCAGCGGTATTGAGCCAAACCCACATTATGAAACGCTGACTAAAGCGATTGAACTGGCTAAACAAGAGAAGGTAGACCTGATCCTTGCTGTGGGTGGCGGTTCAGTGATTGACGGAAGCAAGCTTATTGCTGCAGGCGCTTGTTATGAAGGTGATTACTGGGACATCATTACAACCGGTGGTAACTGCGTGAAGAAAGCACTGCCATTAGGATGCGTATTGACGCTTCCGGCCACGGGCTCAGAGATGAACCGTAACAGTGTGGTAACGCGTGCAGCGACTCAGGATAAGCTCTCTTTCGGATCGGATTTGGTTCGCCCTGCGTTCTCAATTCTAGATCCAGAAACGACCTATTCTCTCCCAGCTCGCCAGATAGCGAATGGCGCGGTAGACAGTTTTGTTCACATCATGGAACAGTACATGACCTACCCTGTAAACGCGAAAGTCTCTGACCGTTTCGCTGAAAGCTTGCTACTGAACATTCTGGAAGATGGTCCGACTGCACTAGAAAAGCCAAACGACTATGAAGTGCGTGCGAACCTAATGTGGACAGCGACAATGGCTTTGAACGGCACATTGAAAAATGGCGTTCCGTCAGACTGGGCTACTCACGCTATTGGTCATGAACTCACTGCGCTATTCGGTTTAGACCACGCGCAAACACTGGCAATTGTAATGCCCTCATTGTGGCGCTATAAAAAAGAGCAGAAGAGAGGCAAACTGCTTCAATACGCAAACCGAGTTCTAAATATCACTTCCGGTAGTGAAGACGAGCTAATCGAACTTACGATTCAAAAAACAGAAGAGTTCTTCACCCAAATGGGCAACCCTACCACGCTTTCTGCTTACGGGTTGGATGAATCAGCCATTCCAGCGGTGAAGCAAAAACTTATCGAACACGACATGTTAGCGCTTGGTGAACACGGTGACATTACTCCCGATGACGTGGTAGAGATCCTCAAGCTAGCAATGTAATACGTTCCCCCTTCGAAGAAGGGATATTAAGGTGCAAATAGAAAGAAGCGGCATAAGCCGCTTCTTTTTTATAGACGTGAATAAGTCACCAAGACTATTTCTCGGTAAGTGCGGCGCGAATAAAGCCCTTGTGCTGCTTAAGTTTGGTGGCTGCCTGTTCGGCATCCAGCCCTGAAAGAATCATTAGAATGGCTGTTTTACAGTGACGATCACATTCGTTGAGTGCTTGTTCCGCTTCTTCACTCGATGCGCCTGTCGCTTCCACCACAATGTTAGTTTGGCGTTGAATGAGTTTGGCGTTAGTTGCTTCAACATCCACCATGAGGTTACCAAACACTTTACCGCTGCGAATCATCGCGCCTGTTGTCAGCATATTTAGTACCAGCTTTTGGGCTGTGCCCGCTTTCATGCGTGACGAACCTGTCACCACTTCTGCACCAACAATCGGAAGAATAGCAATTTGAGCCGTGTCTGCCATTGCACACACAGGATTACACGCCACAGAAACCGTGGTTGCCCCAACTTGTGTCGCATACTCTAAGCCACCCAATACATAAGGCGTACGGCCACTTGCGGCGATACCAACCACTACATCTTTATTGGTTAAGTTCAGATTTTTCAAATCACTTTGTGCCAGATCTCGGTTGTCTTCTGCGTTTTCTACTGCTTTTAGAATCGCTTGATGACCGCCAGCAATCAGACCGACAACCATATCAGGAGACGTGCCATAAGTCGGAGGACATTCACTCGCATCCAAAATACCCAAGCGTCCTGAAGTACCCGCGCCCATGTAGATCAGTCTTCCGCCTTGAGCAAATGCCGCTGTAATCGCATCTACAGCTTGAGCTATCTGAGGAAGTACCGCTTCTACTGCCAGCGCAACTTTTTGGTCTTCTTGGTTGATCACTTTCAACATTTCGGTTGTTGAAAGGGTATCAATCTCAGCGCTTGCTGAATTACGGCTTTCAGTGGTTAAGAGGCTTAAATCAATCTTCATTAGATATCACTCGGTAAGTTTAGCTGAGGGTGATTCTAAGATTTCACCGACTTAGCCACAAACATTTGTTTGTAAGACTTGAACTCCAAGTCGCTTTCGGTAAGCCCAAACTGACTCGCTAAGTTCAGCAGTTCTACGCGGTAGGTTTCGAGCTTACTTTCATCATCCGTCATGGTGGCAAATTCAGCGAAGTCGCCAATACCGTCCAGTGAATCTACAGTAATATGGAAATCGCCGACAAAGTAAATGCTACGCGTTTTCATAGCTTGTAAGCTGACGCGATATCCCAGATTTTTCAGCATGCTCTTCGCGTTGTCGGCATCGGTAATATTGGTCGCTTCACATCGATCTGCTTCAGGGCCTTTGACTATCCACAACTTGATACCCGAAGGCTCCATTGTACGGATACATAAACTTTTGTTCTGCGCTTGAAGCGAATTGTCAGGCGTATCAAAATACCAGTCTCGCTCAGTGTTGTCTTCTAACATAGTTTCATGAGGAAGAGCTTTGAGAGCGTCCAGAAACTCAGCTTTTGACGCAATTCTGAACTTCAACTCAACTTCGTATTTACCTTTAAAGTGTTCACTACTCATTAGAAATACAGCCCTGAAAAAAGAAACCATACTAGCACTTAAGCTCAATGTTGAAGTACAAAACTATCGTTTTTTAATCACTTAGCCTACGCTGCAGAAAATCTACCAACACTTTTAACTGGTTTGGAATGAATCGGGACTGCGGGTATTGCGCCACAATTTCCCCTTGATAGCGGCTGAGTATTTCCCACTCAGGGAACAGCTTTACTACCGCCCCAGACCGTACAAGTTTAACGATTGAGAACTCAGGAAATATCGAAATACCCATTCCTCGAAGTACAGCATCTTTACGAATATGGGTGTGGTTCACCGCCAGTCGCCCATCGACAGATACACTGCGAATCGTCTGGTCTTTGCGGAACTCCCACTTGCGGTCAAACGTAGACTCTCCCAAACGAATGCATTGATGGTTTGCCAACTCTTCAGGCTCAGTTGGGTAACCATGCTCATTTAAATATTCTTTACTTGCACATAAAACCAATCGGTTTGTACCTAGCACTTTAGCAACCAAACCTTCTACAGGCTTTTCTGTAATGTGGATGATCATGTCCACTTCGTGCCCTACCGGATCGATAAAGTGGTCTTCGACAATAAAATGCACCGTTACCTTCGGGTATTGCTGGAGAAAATCCAGAATGATGGGTGACAGAACTTTACTGGAAAAGGCCCTTGGAGCGGCAATTCGAATCTCTCCAGATACTTCATCTTGTGACGAATAAGCAGCATCCGTCGCCAAGCGAGCAGATTTGAGCATATCGACACACAAACTGTAAATCTGCTCTCCTGAAGTACTTAAACGCATATTGCGAGTCGTGCGCTCAAGCAATTTTTTGTTGAGAGAACTTTCCAATTTAGCAATCGAACGACTCACCGAAGAAGGTGCAACACCCAGCCTATCTGCCGCTTTTGAAAAGCTGCCCTCTTCAATCACCACCACAAATATCGCCATTTCCGGCAATAAGGTAATGAGCTTATTCGTGTTCATAGCGCAAAAATCCTTTGCATATCCTCATATTGTTCCGAATAACGTACTAGTGGATAGTGATTGAGTCAATTTCGAACTGTTTTAGAAGGAAGGGAACCATGTCTAGCTTAGCCATTAAAACGAGAACATCGTTTGTTACCATGCCAGAGCTTTTGCTGCTGATGGTTGCGATTGTTTGGGGCACCAGTTACGGATTAACCAAAACAGCCATTGCCTATACTAGTATCTCAATGTTTATTGCTATCCGATTCGGGCTGACGGGTTTTCTGCTGCTTCCATTAGCTTTAAAAGATTTTAAGCAAGGCAAAAACAGGGACTGGAAAGTGGCACTACCAACAGGTGTTATCTTGGCGTTGATTTTCTTTTTCGAAGTGTACGGCGTTTCGCAAACGACCGCCTCGAATGCAGCCTTTCTTATCAGTTTGAATGTGATATTTACGGCTTTGGTCGACAGCCTGCTCAGCAAACACAAACCGAGCCAAAGCCTGATGTTGCTGTCGGTGATCAGTACTGTTGGCGTGCTTCTTCTCACATACCATCAAGATTTGGGTATTTCACTTAACAGTGGTGATCTCTGCATTCTCACTGCCGCAGCTTTGAGGGCCTTAATGGTGACCATGACCAAGAAACTCACTGACAACAAGCAGATAACCAACACCACATTAACCTGCATACAAGCTTTCGCAGTGGCGGTAAGTGCTTATTTGGTTGGAAGCTTGATAGCGCAAGAGCCTTTGTATCACATCCCTACGGATAGAGAATTCTGGCTTGTGACTGCGTTTTTGGTTCTGTTTTGTACTCTGTTTGCGTTCTACGCACAAAACTATGCTGTGAGGAAGATTTCACCGACCAAAGCGTCACTACTGATGGGTAGTGAACCACTGTTCGGCGCATTGTTCTCAATGATGTGGTTAAATGAAACTCTGTCAAATATTCAGTGGATAGGCGCAGCTATTTTGCTGTTTTCAGTATTGACAGCATCCGTCAACAAACCCAACAAGGTTTAAAACGTAAAGCTTTCTATTTCGCTATATACGCTGCGACATTCTAATCAGATCCCAGTTTTTCCCTTTGAAAAAGCGTAAGCCACTGACCGTTTCATAAGGCTTAAAGCCAAGCTTCTCATAGCAAGAGATAGCAGACTGATTGTGAGCGAAAACCGCTAAAGAGAGTGATTGCGGCCCCTCTGATATTTTGGCTTTGGCAATAGCCAACTCAATCATCGTGGTCGCATAACCTTTACCACGGCATGTCGGGTGAATAAAAACTCGACATAGCCTTTGTTCGCAATCCGACACTTTAAATAGCTCAATAAACCCCACCATCTCGTCATTCACTCCAAATAAAAACGGGGATGGCGCCAGTTTCCTATAGTGCGTTTCAAGTTGCTCAACGGTTAGCGGGTATTCGAATTGTGGCCCACCCCAAAGGTAATTCAGCTCATCTGAGTCAATCCATTCCATCAGCAACGGATAGTGCTGGGGCTCAAAATTAATCAGTTTGGCGTTTAGGCTACATTGCTGTTTTGTTTCCATTTTGCATTCTTACTCAATGTTCCATATGAACCCTACACTATTGGAGTTCAAACAAAATGCAAGTCGAACAGACATCAAGACAGCGCGACCGATTTCACCAACGCCCATACCTTTAATCCTTGAGAGAGATTCAGCTCAAACAGTGATTTAAGGGTAATTTTAGACAACAGGCGCTGTTGATTTTCCAGCTCTAAAACGACCAAAGCCTGCCCATCTTCGCTAAGAGAGGTCTGAATATCGATAATAGTGGCGCGGAAACGGTTTAGCACAGTGGAAAACTTAGGTTCTTCCAGAGAGAGCCCAACATCGGATGCCAGAATGCGACAACGATAAGTGACACCCTGTTCTGCAATGTATCCAACCGCCCAGATAGTTAAGCCGTCACAATCCAATTCGGTCATTTGGTTTTCATGCATCGCAACCACTTGAGTATCAAACACACTGCCAATTTCGTCGCCAAACAAGGCATCGAATTTAGGGTCTGACATGATGCTGTGCGCGTCACCACTTGCCACTATCGAACCTTTATCAAACAACACAATGTGATCAGCGAGTCGTGCCAGTTCTTGCATGGAATGAGTGACGTAAAGAATGGGCAAATCTAATTCTCGATGCAAACGTTCAAGATAAGGCAAGAACTCCTGTTTGCGGGGTTGATCGAGCGCCGATAGTGGTTCATCCATCAATAGAAGTTTAGGGCTTGTTAAAAGCGCTCTTCCTATCGCAACGCGTTGCTTTTCACCACCAGAGAGCTGAGCTGGGTAGCGTTTTAATAATGGCGTAATACCTAACAGTTCTGTTATTTCAGCAAATTTTACGTGTCGTTTGTGTGCTGAAATTCTTTTGGCACCAAACTGAAGGTTATCTTCCACCGTGAGATGTGGAAACAACCCCGCCTCTTGAAACACATACCCCAACTCACGCTTGTAAGTCGGAACAAACTGATGTGTTGCACTGCTTTGCCAGACATCTCCAGAGATAGAGACGTTTCCATATTCGAGCTTTTCCAGCCCTGCAATTGCTCGCAAACAGCTCGTTTTTCCACATCCGGACTGACCAAAAAAAACGGTAATCCCTTGTGCTGGCAGTATTAAGTTGGCATCGAGAGTAAAGTCGGCATAACGAATCCTTAGCTCAGCGGTTATGTGCATAGGCCGTTACCCAAGCCTATGTTGATGTTTCTGGTTGAGCCAATGAATCAGCAGCAACGCGACGAAAGAGAAGACCACCAACCCACCAGACAAAATGTGCGCGTTCAGGTACTCCATTGCCTCAACATTGTTATAGATTTCAACCGACATCACCCGTGTTTGCCCCGGAATATTTCCACCGATCATCAGCACGACACCGAATTCGCCAAGCGTATGGCAAAAACCCATGATCGCAGCCGACAACACGGCAGGCCAAGCAAGAGGCAAAGTGACATTAAAAAAGGTATCGATGGGGGAAGATCGAAGTGTAGCGGCGACCTCCATAGGTCTGCGCCCTATAGCGACGAATGCATTCTTAAGTGGCTGAATAACAAATGGAAAAGAATGCAGGGTGCAGGCAATCGCTATCCCTGTAAAAGTAAAAGGCAATTGGGCAGCCCCAAACTGATTAAGCAATCGTCCTACCCATCCTACAGGGCCAAGCAACAGCAGAAGATAAAAACCCAGAACCGTTGGCGGTAAAACCAAAGGCAGCATCAATGTGGCTTCTATAGCGCCCTTTACACGAGACTTGGAGTGACACAACCACCAAGCAACGGGCACACCTATCAGTAATAGTGTCACCATCACCACCAAAGCCAGTTTAAGTGTGGTTGTGATAACAGTAGTATCAATGGCCAACATGCTGAGCACCTCTTCTCGTTCCTACCGAGTTTGGGCTACTGTAAATAACCAAAGCTAGAGACAATTTTCTGTGCTCGTTCGCTGGAATAGTATTCAAGAAAAGCTTTGATTGAGGCTTTATCAACACCAGATTTCAACGTAACAGCAGCCTGTTCAATCAGCTCGTAATCGGATTCAGGAACTTCCCAGTATGATCCGCCAATGTACTGACCGTTTTTAAACACTTGAGATTTCGCCACCATGCCTAATTGCGCGTTGCCTGTAGAAAGGAACTGAAAGGTAGGATTCAAGCCTTTGCCCATCACGATTTTCGGCGTCATGCTCTCCCATAAACCCATTTTGGTTAGCGCTTGTTGAGCCGCCAAGCCATAAGGTGCAAGCTTAGGGTCGGCGATCGCGAAGTGGTTATAATCACCCAACAACATATGCTCTTTCACGTCATAGTTAGCTTGTTTCGACCAGAGCACCAATACGCCTCTCGCATAAACAAACGGCTCGAAACCTAATCCTTGATTGACTAACTTTTCTGGGCGGACAGTGTCGGCTGCAAGAAACAGATCAAACGGCGCGCCATTGACGATTTGGGCATACAACTGTCCCGTAGAACCTGTGCTGACACTCAGTTGAAAACCAGACACTTTGGCAAAGTCATCCACCAGCATTTGAATTGGAGCATAAAAATTATTGGCAACCGCTAAAGTGCCATCTTCAGCCTGAACAGAAAAAGAGCCCAAAATCAGGCCAACCAAACCAAATGCATGCAAAATAAAACGCAGCAAAAAACGATGAAACCCTTTCATTTATTTATCCTTATCTAACATCAACAACGCGGGTTCAACGACACAATGACGCAGAGTGCAATAACTGGCTAATCCACTGCTTTTGCAAAAATTGGCGCGCACGTTGCTCATGCTTTCTTTGCAAAAACGGATAAGCTTCTTCAAATGTTGCAGTGCGCGCGCCCTTGTATTGATGCACTCGCACCAGATGAAAACCGAGTTCGGTCTCAATCACTTCGCTCACTTCACCGTGTTTGAGCTCAAACAGACAAGCTGCGATTTGCGGGTAGAGTTTGGTTTCTTCGCACCACCCTAAATAGCCGTTAGACATGGCACTGGGACATTCAGAATATTTCATAGCCAAAGTGCCGAACGCTGTGAAATCACACTGCTTTTTCACATCGTGAATACGACGCCAAGCTTCATCGCGATGGCTTTCTGAAAACTCCTCGTTAACCGTGATGAGAATTTGGCTCATTTCCCACACATTGCCACGGGAAAACTCCTGCTGATGGGTGTTGAAGTATTCCATCGCTGTCGCTAGTTCAAGCTCTGGAATGTCTTGCGAGATAAGCGTCATCACCTTTTCGCATTTCAGCTCTTCGTTCAATACTTGCTTGAGTTGACCTTCCGTCAATCGCTGACCCTGCATTGCGGTTTTAAACTCACTATGGGAGGGATAACCTTCAACCAGTTTATTGAAAGCGTCTTCAATGTCGGATGCGGATACCGAGACAAGGCTCGCTTCACTGCTGCCAAGAATAGCTTTTTGCACCCGAAACAAACGTTCAACCTGTTCATCCACTTTTACCCTTTGCATGCTTGAAAGCCATTCAGGGTTGAGTTTGTACATATCTGTGGCAATTTTGGCGGTTAAATAATTGCGTTGATAAGCTTCCATGCGTTGCTCCCTTATTACCTGACAGGCTCAAGTCGGCTTGAATCCAACTTCACCAAATGGTCACCAAACTTCACGTCAAAACTGACCGTCCCATCATCCAGATCTCGGTAGGCGCGATGTACTTCAATCACATCCCCCTTTTGCGCAAGAGGCTTGCCAAACATACGCAAACTGCAAGTGAGTTTGGCTTTCTCTAATGAACGAAACAGACAAGGAACCCAAGCCAGTTCAGCATCGATCACTTCGCTATCTCGTACTCCTATCACCCGATTTTGCGTTGGAATAAATACCTGATAGATCACCTGAGTTTGCAAAAAATAGCCGTAACTACGCACTATTCCGACGCTTCCCGCTTCCACTAACAAATCCCCTTTAGCAAAATCCTGAAAGCTGCCGTCATTACGGATATTACGTACAATTCTCACTTCTCTTCCAGGCGCAAAACGTACGGTTTCAGAACCATATTCGATGTCCATTTCGTTCACTCCTATTCGCCAGACTCACTGCAATCAGAGGCGCAACTGGCACATCCACCAGCGTTTATCATTGGCTCATGCCCCATACTTATCTGCTTATAGGCCAAACACAGCGACTTCTGATAAGTGGCGTAATCAGCGTTAGGTTTGCAAGCCAGTAGTTTCTGAAACAATCGCAGCAGAGGTATGTGTTTTTTTTCCACCAACTCTGAGTCGTAATCCACAACGAAGTAGTCGAGAAAATCTTCTGCGGTTTCCAACAACGCCAGTTGCTCGGTGAAATCACTCTCTAACTCTAAATACATACCTGTAGCCCTACGCGATTTGCTGGTGATGAATGGCAAACTCGAGCAGATCGTCAGTGGTCGGAACGCTTTTACGCTGCTCAGACCAAACTCGAAGTTGCTGCTTTATCTGCTCGCATTGCAGCTTTGTCAGCACAATGCCCATATCGCGATAAATACGCATAATGGCGTTCACCCCTGAATGTTTGCCCAACACGAAATGATGTTGACGGCCGACCAACGCGGGGGAAAAACCTTGGTAGTTATTGATGTCTTTCAACAAGCCATCAACGTGAATTCCCGACTCATGGGTGAACACCACATCGCCTGTGATCGCTTTTTGCGCAGTTTGTGGCCGACCTGAGGCCAGATGTACGTAGTTGCAAATGGTCGGTAATTGGCGCAAATCAATGTTGCAGGGAGTCTGTTGTAACACCGTAAGCGCAACGGAAATCTCTTCTAGTGCTGCATTGCCCGCTCGCTCACCTAACCCGTTCACGGTCGTATTGACTGACGCGGCACCCGCGCGAATCGCCGCTAATGAGTTCGCGGTTGCGAGCCCAAGATCATTGTGTGCATGCATTTCAATCTCGAGATCCGTATGAGCATGTAACTGAGTGATAGCGTGGTAAGTCGAAAATGGGTCGAGGATGCCGTTGGTGTCAGCAAAACGAACTCGCTTTGCACCGCAACGTTCCGCCACTTCTGCAACCCGATAAAGCATATCGACGTTTGCACGCGAAGCATCCTCCATTCCCACGCAAACCTTCAAACCTGCATTTAACGCTTGGCTAATCACTCTTTCACAGCGTTCAAACAACGCTTTAGGCGTCAAATTGAGTTTGCTGCGGATCTGCTGAATTGAGACTGGAATAGAGAGATCAACCCAATTTAATCCAAGACCGGAAGCACAATGAACATCGTGCTCCAGCATCCGACACCAGCCCATAGTTCGCGCAGTACTAAGGGAGTGACACACTGAACTGATGACGTATTGCTCTTCCGCTCCCATTGCGGGAATGCCCACTTCCAATTCAGGCACACCCGCCATTTCAAGCAACATGGCAATATGCATTTTTTCTTCTATGGTGAACGCCACACCAGGTCCCTGCTCACCATCCCGAAGCGTGGTGTCATTAATAATGACTGACCTATGAATGGGTTCTGCTATCCCTGTAACCATACATGCACCATCCCTTTGCTCACTGATATTTACTCACTACAGGGAATCCTTCCCTAATCACCGCACACCTCTATCAGGCATACGTTGGAACAAACTCTTCAACGTTACCCGCATTGGCGGCGTTATCCCAATAAGGCGACATCTGGCGTAAGCGATGCACGATTGGCGGCAGTTGCTCAAGCACATAGTCGATATCTTCATCTTTGGTAAAGCGAGACAACGAGAAGCGTAAAGTACCATGTGCCGCAGTGAATGGAATTTTCATCGCTTTCATTACATGCGAGGGTTCTAACGAACCGGAAGTACAGGCCGAGCCAGATGACGCCGCGATACCCACTTGGTTCATCATTAAAAGCAGCGCTTCACCCTCGATATACTCAACCGCAATATTGGTCGTGTTGGCGACTCGTTGCTTTGGATTGCCTGTTACAAAAGTGCTAGGAATGCGTGCAAGCAAACCTTGTTCTAAGCGATCTCGCATCAACTTGATTCGGTGTAGCTCACTACCAATCGCTTGGTAAGCCAGCTCTGCCGCTTTACCCATCGCAATCGCTGAGGCCGCATTTTCAGTGCCTGCTCTGCGACCACGCTCCTGATGACCACCACGCAGTAATGGACGAAAACGGGTACCACGACGCAAGTACAAAGCACCAATCCCTTTTGGAGCATGGAACTTGTGACCAGAAATCGACAGCATATCAATTTCAGTTTCATGCACGTTGATCATGCGTTTCCCTGCCACCTGTACCGCGTCAACATGCATTTGTGCGCCGACACTTTTCGCCATCATCGCCATTGATTCTACTGGGAACAAAGTGCCGGTTTCGTTGTTTGCCCACATCATTGAAACAATCGCCACGTTTTCACTCAATGCTTGGGCATACGCTTCTAAATCAATGTTACCTTTACCGTCGACGCCTATCCAATGCACCTTGTAACCTTTGCGTTCAAGGTTTTGGCACAGTGTTAAGGTTGCGGGATGCTCAACGACCGATGTGACAATCTCGCGTCTCTCAGGGTTGGCTTCTAAAGCAGACAAAATGGCGGTAGTAGTGGCCTCTGTGGCACAAGAAGTAAAAATGACTTCGCTAGAGTGTTGCGCGCCTAGCAGCATCTGAACTTGCTCCCTCGCAATTTCCAGCGCCTGACCAACACGAGCACCTAAGCGGTGAATGGATGAGGGGTTGCCATAAAACTCATCAAGATAAGGGATCATCACATCTAATACTCGTGGGTCAATTCGCGTCGTTGCATTGTTATCTAGGTAAATAAAGTTATCTAAATAGGTCATTGGTTGGATATTAGACATTGTAAGTTCCCTCTTTCTTAGCGCTCATTTGTGGGTCTTCTTGTACCGGAAAAACAGTGTAAGACTCACCCAATGCTCGGCTGATCTTGTGCTCAACATTTGCCAGTGTCAGACCAGATAAACCGCAGCCAGTACACGCCCCCGTGAGCGAAACAAACACAACATAATCTTCCACATCGACTAAGCGGATATCTCCGCCATCAGCTTGTACAGCAGGGCGAACTTCCTCGATAATTTTCTCAATCAGCGCACTGACTTCAGGGATTACAGCCAAATCTCTTTCAGAATCTTTACTTGCCTCAACTGCTGTTATGGCAGGTTGTACATTGGTCTTTATAGAAGAAGCTAGCGCTGTTACTCTTTCTGCCAAACACTCTTCCAATACCCATTCGATCTTTTCGTGGCAAGAGGTGCATGCGCCGCCCGCTTTGGTGTAGTTAACAACTTCTTCCAGTGTGGTGAGATTATTGGAAGCAACCACGCGTTTGATCATCAGATCGTCGATCGCAAAACATTTGCAAATCAGCTCTCCTTCTTCGTGATCGTCTTCCAATGTTTCTCCGCGATAGTTAGCGACAGCCGCATGCAGTGCTTCCATACCCATGACCGAGCAGTGCATTTTTTCTGGCGGTAAACCATCAAGAAAGTCGGCGATATCTTTGTTGGTGATCGCCAACGCATCATCAATGGATTTACCAATGATCATTTCAGTTAATGCAGAAGAAGAGGCGATTGCGCTGCCGCAACCAAAAGTTTGAAAACCTGCATCCTGAATAATGTTTGTTTCTGGATCGACTTTAAGAGTCAAACTTAGAGCGTCTCCGCAGCTAAGCGAACCCACATCGCCCCGTGCGTTAGCCTCTGTTACCAACTTGGCATTTCTTGGGTTAAAGAAGTGTTCTTTAACTTTCTCTGAATAATCCCACATAACCGCTCCCTTGTTTTTCCGACACCCGCTTCCATTGCGTTGGTTTGGTGCGTTACTGAAACCGTATTGTTACAACATCAACTTTTTCATAACGTCTTCATTGTCTAATCCAGTGCAATTACTAATCCAGACCACCCTCCTTGCTAACAGGTTGATTTACTATATGAATTTGAAGAAGGTCACAAAACAACCAGAGATAAAACGACAATTTGTCGCTTCGTTTGTCGGCTTCCGAACAAACAACATCGACAAAAGCGACAAAAAACGAATCAGACAGATGAGTGAACTGGCTGTCTAATTTAAGAGGGATAAATCCAGCAAGAGTTAAGAGGCAGGAGCGGTATGACTCAGAGGATACTTATAAAAAAACTCCCTGCCACATTCATGGCAGGGAGCTGTTTCGATTCAAAAAATACTGATTTAAGTACTTTCTATGGCACACCGTGGCCTTTAGAAGCAACCCAAACTCGGTACCATTGCTCACGAGTCAGTTCTAAGTCCAGTGCAGCCACTGCCGATTGAACGCGTTCAATCTTACCTGAGCCAACAATTGCAAGTGGCTTAGAAGGTAGACGGCGAACCCAAGCGTAGATCACTTGGTCGATGCTTTCAGCACCAATCTCTTCACGCAGTTCTTCTAACACATTACGTACGCGAACAGCTTGCTCTGACTGACCTTTAAAGATTTCACCACCACCTAGGCATGACCATGCCATAGGGCGGGTACGCAGCATTTGTAGCTGGTCTAATGTACCGTCATCAGCAACATTAAAGTTAAGCGGGTTAATTTCTACCTGATTGGTAACCAGTGGTTTGCCCAAACGAGATTGAAGCAGTGAAAACTGAGACGGTGTGAAGTTTGAAACACCAAAGTGTTTCACCTTACCGACTTTGTGAAGCTCAGCAAACGCTTCTGCTACTTCATCCGCGTCAAGCAAGAGATCTAGACGGTGGATCAACAAAACGTCAATTTCGTTGACACCTAAACGCTCGAGTGAGTTGTTCACCGATTGGTAGATGTGTGCAGAACTAGTGTCATAGTGATTAATTTTGCGTTCTGGGTGCTTTTCGCTGCGCAGTTTGATATCACACTTAGTAATGATCTGCATTTGATCACGAAGAGATGGTTCTAACGCCAAAGCTTCACCAAACAAGGCTTCACATTCGTAGTTACCATAAACGTCTGCGTGATCAACAGTCGTGATACCTAATTCTAGGTGCTGTTTAATAAACGTCAGGCGCTCTTGAGGAGTCATTCCCCAATCAGCCATTCGCCAATACCCTTGAACCAGTTCTGAAAAATCTGGTCCTTGCGGGGCGATTGTCACTTTTGCAACCATAATATTACTCCTTAATCCGACGGGCTCATCCTAAGCTTGTTTATTCCTCGTCTCAACCGATAAACTATAGAAGTTCGAACTGGAGTACGAAGTTGTGACTTTTTCTACACGTTTACAAGAATTAATTGGCGAAGAAAGCATCAGCGGGTTTGCGCGACGCGTTGATCTATCTGAAGGTCTGATAAGAAAATACCTAAAAGGTAGTGAACCTAGCTTAGCAAAGGCGAATCAGATTGCCATTCGCGCTAACTGTTCGCTGGAATGGTTAGCAACTGGATGTGGTTATCTGTATCGCAAAGCAGAAGTGGTAGATATGGAAGCCTATTGTCTTGCGCACAAGTTCGTCACTGGCGAAACCTTAAGTCAGGAAAAGCAACATCAGCAGCGCCAAGTGATTGCTGGCTATCAGTATTTGCGAGCGCATAAAAAAGCCGATGGGTATTTAGACGAGACCTCAATGGCGAACTTTCTTCAGCGCCAACCTTCAGCAATTACTCCGAACGAGTAAACTGAACTTCAGCGTTTTTTCCGTCCGTGACAAGCTTTGCCATAACGTTATTTTTCTGCCAGTGAAGGATTTTAGGAAAAGAGTGGGCATTGCGATTAATGAACAAAACTAAGGCCTTATCAACTTCTCGGGTCGACTCAGTCTTCAACTGGTCACGGATTGAAAACTGTTGCTCTCCAAGTTGGATGCTTTGCAGTTGAAAACCATCTTTTCGCAAGTTCAGTTGCAGCAGACTCCAATCATTGGTCGAATAAGCGCCATGCAGAGTCAGTGTTTTAATACCCCCATCTTGGTCTCCTGTGACTTCCGGCCACACTCTCAAGGTATAGTAGTTAAACTCATCGCCACACCAAGAGGTGATATAGATATTTTCACTGCACTCTAACCATGTGTCGGTTTGACGAAGTTCTTGCTGAGTGGGCCAAAGCTGCTCACCGCTGATAAATGGCTGCAAAAAGCTTGGGTGTGCAGCGAATGCTACCCCACTCCAAAACATGATGACGAACCATTTCCACATACGATTTCCTCTCTTTCCTGTCCTTAGTGTTAGCCTTTTCATCACTTTCTACAAGTGCCTGAAGAACTACGCCCCCAAATTCTCTTTTGTGAACCACTTCAAGCTCTTAAGGCGTAGGGCGAGGAATGATGTGCCTAGTCTTTAATCGATTTATCCTAAAGTTTGTTTACCTAGAGGGACTATAAGATCCCATATGGACGTGACGATGAAACTAAAAACTGTAACCCTTGCCTTATGTGCCATTATTCCAAGTGCCTTCGCGGCGCCAAACCTAACCATAGCAACGACAACCAACAGTCGTGACTACCCACTAGACAGCCAAAACCCGTTAGTAATTCCGTTAACCAAAGATAACTACACACTAACGGTGACTGGGTTAGAGGGGAACTGCCAGGCAGGTGAAACATCAAGCATCAAATTTAATACTCCTGTAGCTCTCAACTGTTCAGGAGCAACCACGCTACCACTTAAAATTCGCTTCACTGGCGATTATGCGTTTAGCTATGACGACAAAGCACAAACACTAACGTTTGTTCGTCAGCCTAAGAAAACAGCGAACAGTGAGTTCAAGCGACCGATTCCAAATGTTACCTGTGAGAAATACTCTGGCGGCGAAGTCACTGTCAAAGTCGGTGATACTTTCACAAACGGAACGCAATTAAGAGATGCTTTCAGTGGCAAAGTAGTGACAGTAAAACAAGGTGCCGTTTCATTAACCCCACAAGCGAACAGCGGCGGCTTAATTTTACTTGAACCTGTTGAAACCAAGCCTCAGCCATTCAACTACCGTAATGCCAATATCTATTTCGTCATGGTCGACCGTTTTAACAACGGCGATACCAGTAACGACAACAGTTATGGGCGAAAAAAAGACGGTAAAGATGAAGTCGGCACCTTTCACGGTGGTGATCTCAAAGGCGTGATTGAAAAGTTAGACTACATCAAAAGCCTAGGTACAGACGCTATTTGGCTCTCTCCGATTGTGGAACAAATCCACGGATTCGTGGGAGGTGGAGAAAGTGGCTCATTCCCATTTTATGGCTACCACGGATACTGGACTCGTGATTTCACCAAAATCGATGAAAACTTTGGTGTAGATGAAGATTTAAAAACACTGGTTGAAGAAGCTCATAAACGGGGCATAAAAATTCTGTTAGATGCGGTTATTAACCACTCGGGTTACGCGACACTGGCTGATTTACAAATCGATAAAATCAACGTTGTTAACGGTTCACAGCTGCCAGCAAAATGGGCGGACTGGGCACCATCAAATTCTGCGGGAGAGAACTGGCACAGTTTCCATCAGTTCATTGATTACAACAGCAACAACTGGAAAGACTGGTGGGGAGGGGACTGGGTTCGCACCGGACTACCGGGTTATCCGAAACCGGGCTCTGGTGATATCACTATGACGCTAGCTGGCCTACCCGACTTTCGCACTGAATCGACTGAATTCGTTAAACCACCTAAGTGGCTGCTGGACAACGCCGGAACAAGAGTGAAGGCACAAGATAACTTCACCGTGTCTGATTATCTGATTGAATGGCAAAGCGACTGGGTGAAACGCTTTGGAATTGATGGCTACCGTGTAGATACAGTGAAACACGTTGAAAGTGAAGTGTGGAAACGTCTGAAACAAGCCGCCAGCGATAATCTTAACCAGTGGCGCAAAGCGCATGACAAGCAAGGCGAACCATTTTGGATGATGGGCGAAGTTTGGGGACATGGCGCTTATCGCAGCCCGTATTTTGATGACGGCTTCGATGCGCTGATTAACTTTGATGTGCAGAAAAAAATGGACAAAGGTGCAACCTGCTTTAGCCAGATGGAAAGTGTTTATCAGGCAAACGCGAAAACGCTGCAACAAGAAGCGGATTTCAACGCTGTGAGTTATATGTCTTCACACGATACCGAGCTGTTTTTCAGCCGTTTCAAGTCGTTTGAAATGCAACGTAACGCAGCCAACGCCCTGTTGCTAAACCCGGGTGCTGTTCAGGTTTATTACGGCGATGAAGTCGCAAGAGACTTAGGCCCTTATGCGGATGATTTCCATCAAGGAACCCGCTCAGACATGGTTTGGAAACTCGATGCCGAGCGTGAAGGGTTACTGAAACACTGGCAAACTGTTGGGCAATTTAGGCAGCGTCACCCAGCCATTGGTGCTGGCAAGCACCAAGTGATAAAACAAGTATCTTCGAAACAAGATAGCCCTTACGTATTTTCTCGTACCCTAGGAGAAGACAAAGTTATCGTTGCGTTTGTCGGTAAGTAATGACTCACAATCAAGATAGAAAAGGACAAGGGCATTTTTGCTCTTGTCCTTTTTTTGGAAGAGATGAAAGCTAAGCAATACACTCCTGCAAACTTACCGCTTGAGGGGCATAATCACTAATGTTGATGACTTTATCTGTAATCGCATTAATCAAAACAGGGTCATGGCTAACGATTAGCAAGCTGCAGTTTTGCTCACGTGCTAGCTGTACCAATTGCATTGTCACCTCTTTGGCAATAATAGGATCTAAACGCGACGTCGGTTCGTCAGCAAATAAGAATACAGGCTCCATCAGTAAAGCACGTAAAATCGAAAAGCGCTGAAGCTCGCCACCTGATACTTGACTGCTGTTACACGCGAGTACTTGCTCACGCAAAGCGAGTTTTTTCATTAATGGTGCAACGCGACTGGCATCCAACTTGTGCAGTTCAATCAAATCATCCAACATTTTTCCTAGAGTGAGATGCTGAGAAAGCGAAGTAAATGGATCTTGATATAACTTAAGCCACTTCGCTTTACCCTGAGTTTTTTGACGAACAATCTCACCCGAAGACACTTTAAGATGCCCTAAAATCGCATCACCCAAACTGCTTTTACCACAACCACTGTCGCCAACAATGCCGACAATCTCACCTTGTTGAACGTTAAACGTCAGCGAATCAAACAACTTTTGTTTGCCGCGTTGTATTGCCAAGTTTTCTACACTCAAGATTCGCTCCTGAGCAATATCTTTGCTTGGGCTTTGTGGCCAATTTTTCGGTGTCGAATGAATCAGCTTTTGGGTGTATTCCTGCTTCGGATGAGCAAGCACTTGCTGTGTTTGCCCTTGCTCGACGACCTTTCCATAATGCAGAACCAGTATTTGTCCGCCTAGACGCTGCGCAACTTCAACATCATGCGTTACTACAATCAGGCCATCGTTTTTGGTTTTATCACGCAGCATGTCGACAACATCATCACGTCGACTGACATCCAAACCCTTGGTTGGCTCGTCTACAAGAATGATGGAAGCATTGGCGGCAGTTGACACACAAATCGCCATACGTTGTGCCATACCTCCTGAGAGTTGCCCTACACGCTTTTGATAAGCCTGCGCTAAACCATAACGATCCAGTTCTTGTTGTGCCATGAGACGAGCTTGTGGCGCGGAATGCCCTAGGACAAATCTCGACACTTCTGCCACTTGCTCACCCGATATCATCAAAGGGTCAAGCGTCGACATTGGCTCTTGTGACAGCATTGCCATTTGTTTACCCCAGAGAGTACGGCGCTGCGCCATATTCATCACCTCTCCGTGAACAGCAATCTCACCAGTGTACGATAATGCAGAATCAATACTCGCCATGATCCACTTAAGCAACAAGCTTTTACCTGACCCTGTTTGACCAAGGATCACCAGCGGTTCACTTTTATTCACCGCTAACGACACATTTTCCAACAGAGTGCGCTCACCCATTGAGATATGCAGATTCGAAACTCTCAGCAATTCACTCATCGTTTCTCTCCTGCAATCAAATGGAATGCCAATACAATTAACGCCAGCATTGTTAGAGGTTGAAGAAGTAACCACGGCGCATCACCGTAATATGGAAAAAGCTCAACAATCATTTGTCCGAGTTCACTGGTTGGCGGCTGAATGCCCACATAAACAAAGCCAAGAGAAGCCATATAAAGCACGGCGTTAGCGGCACCGAATGCTGCCATAGTCAACACAGGTGAACGTAGTGTCGGCCATAAATGGTGGCGAAAAATGTAAACACGGCCAAAGCCCAACAACAGAGCGTTTTGAATTACAGGGCTATTGGCAAGAGACTGAGTCAACGAGCGACTTACACGGAAATACTCTACCCACTGTACCAGCGCAATCGCGATATAAATGGCGGTAAAAGAACCGGGTACCAAGGCTGCAAACAACAGCACGAAAACCAAGCCCGGCATAGCCAGAAGTATGTTGACGATAATATTGAGCCCATTGTCGAGCCAACGGCCGTACCAACCTGCAATCACACCCAATATGCAGCCAATGGTACTCGCACTTAACACGCAGAAGATTGCCAGACTCAGGGAAAGACGCAGAGCTTCACTTAAACGGGCAAACATATTGCGACCATAGTGATCGGAACCTAACCAGTATTCGGCACCCGGCGGCATCAAAACCGCAGACAAGTTTTGCTCCGCCGGGTCGAAGTTCATAACCCAGCCAATCATCGACATCGAGATCAACACACACAGCAGCAACACACCGATAAGGCGCGATCTGTTGCTATAGAGTTTTTTGTTATCGAAGGCTGATAGCATGTTATTGCTCCTCCTTAATTCGCGGGTCTATCCAGTAGCACAGAAGGTCAACAACTGTATTCAACATTACAAACATCACACCTAAACAGAGCGCCGTGCCCTGAATAACAGGAATATCGCGGGCAAAAATCGCATGAGCTAAACCGTGTCCAACCCCCGGCCATGAGAACAGAGATTCAATCATTACTATCCCTTCAATCACGGTAATAAATTGGATACCGATAAACGCAACAACAGGCAGCAAAATATTGCGAACTCCGTGACGCTGAAACGTTCGTAAAGGTGATAGCCCTTTCATCATTGAAAACTGATAAAAAGGCGCACGTAAAACCTGACGAGTTGAGCTCGCGACAATCCGGTTTGAGGTTGCCGCCAACGCTATCGCTAGAGTCAGGGTAGGCAGAATCAAATGCTGAGGTGTGTCAAAACCAGCAACGGGTAACCATTGCCAATAAAGCGCAAACATCAGAATGAAAATTAAACCAATTACAAACACAGGAAGCGCACGAACTGCGATTGAAAAAACAACAGCGACAGGCTCAAACCATTTCTGCCATTTCACACTCGCGAGACCAAGCGGGAATGCAATCAAAACGGACAAAGCGAGTCCAGCAACTGCAAGCATTAAGGAATGCCCTAACTGATGACTGACAATATCGCTGACTGGCTGACCACTGACCAAAGAGTTGCCCAAGTTAAACTGCGCAAGATCGATTAACCAAGAGAAAAAAGACGAGATCCCCGATTGGTTCAAATTCAACTCTTGGCGAATATATTCGGCCGCTTCCGCACTGACGTTATCCTGACCGTAGCGACTAGAGGCAATACGGAAAGCCATATCCCCCGGAAGTGAACGCATCAGAACAAACGTCAATGCGCCAACGCCAAATACCACAGCCAAAAGCTGCAAAATGCGGTTATAAATTAACTGCCCCACGAGAATCAAAACTCCAAGTCGCTAAGATAAAAATTGCGGCCAAATGGATCAAAGTGGAAACCTTTGAGACGTTTGTTCACAGAGACTTCTTCTGTGTAAGCGGAAACAGGGATCACTGGCAATTCAGTAGCAAGAATGGTTGCCGCTCTCTGAGCTTTTTCACGATACTTGTCTGCATCTAATGTGTAGTTAAGCTGCTTAATCAACTGATTAAACTCTGGATTTGACCAATTCATTGCGCCCCAATCCCCACCTTCCGCAGAGAAGTCATTACTTAATACCACCAGAGGGTCTGCAATCACGCCATAGTTGCGCGCAATCAATGCCACTTCTAAAGAACCATCCTGATGACCAGCTGGAATCGAACTTGAACTTGTAATACTTACATTCAGTTTTACACCCAGCTTTTTCCACTGTGCTTGAAGTGCTGTGGCTACATTCGTCAGCTCTGGACGGTCTGCGTAGGTAATCAAAGACAACTCAAACGTTCTACCGTCTCGCTGCAACAGACCTTGGCTGTTTTCAGTCCAACCGAGTTCTTTAAGCATCGCTTTAGCTTTCTGAATATCAACTTCAGGATTGGCAAAAGACTCTAAATACCAATCACTCATTGAGCGAGGCAACAGTTGCGCGGTTCCTGAATCTGGAGTGCCTAGCACAGCGCTAGCAATGCCTTTGCGATCAATGGCAAGGCTCAACGCCTGACGCGCTTTAACGGAATTGAGGTACGGGTGAGCATTGTTCAGTTTTAAAACAAGCGTACGCGGTAAAGAGTAAGACTGAACATCGGTTTGCGGATTCATTTTTAAACGCATAATGCTGGCTGGCGGAAGCTGGAGTGCAATATCAGCCTGACCACTTATGGCTTGTAATACGCGACTTTCACCGCGATGACCAGTCAGATAAGTGGCGTATTCAATACTCGCTTTCTTACCCCAATAGCCATCGAATTTCTTAACGGTAATTTTGTGCGGCGGCGTAACCTCAAAAAGCGAGTATGGGCCTGTGCCAATCAAGTTCACCACTTTGCCATCTTCAGCATAAGAGGCTCGGCTTAAAATTACATTGGAATAGTTGGCAAGTACCGCAGGTAGGCTTTTGTATGCTTCAGATAGTTCGATAACAACCTTGTTTTCACCTTGCGCTAAAATGTTCTTCACTGGCACTTTGCCTAGCGAGCCATATTTTCCCAGCGCAATGTTTAAACTGTTCACCACTGTATCCGCGTTCATCAGTGAATCATCGTGGAAGCGAACGCCGTCACGCAGTGTGATTGTCCATTCAGTTAGCTCATTGTTTGGCGTCGCTTCTAACGCCAGACCTGGGAGCAAATTCCCCGCATTGTCCACATCAAAAAGCGTCTCAATGACCTGCATCCTAGTAAAAATATACCCACTTGATGATGGGTCAACGTTAGCAAATTCAAACGCAGCACTGATGGTAACTGTGTTTGATTTAGAAGTAGGAGTGTTCGCATTTGCTTGAAAAACAAACATTAATGCCAACAGTGCTGTTGTAAAAATTCTCATAATTATAACTCTACTGAATCAAAAGTGTTTTGTTATAACATAACATTAATTTAAGTTTCAATCTTAATGAGAATAATTTTCAAAACCAATTAAGGAAGCAAAATGCAAAGCTTGCTAAGCCGTAATTTCTAGTTCTCTCTCAAACTTCTTAGATAGCTTGTTAAACAAGGTTTCCCTGCGTAGGTCGAGTATTTCCTGAATCAGTTTCTCTTTGGCTGATAAACCAAAATGCTTGGCGTAGTTTTTAATTTTCTGAATCTCTTCCGGCTCTAAACGGTAAACTTCATTCTTTAAGTAAGCTTCCGCTTCTTTCTTGATTAACCCCTGCTGCTGCAGTAGTTCAATAATCAACACATCAAAATCGTGAGTTACTCTTGCCATCATTTCCTGCTTAATTAACCACTTAGTTCTCTGGAATTTTCCCATGAGCACTATTTTTAAGACCGGCATAACCTACGCAGCAAACATTAAAAATGGGTTACAGAAAAAAGGCTATTTGATGACAAAATTCCGATATGCCATTCTGGTTTGAATTCGTATTTCTTACGCTTAAATTGGGCTTGATTTTGATCAATCTAACTTCAATTTCCCCTTCACTTGACGCCACAAGAACTACAATTAGTGAGGTAGCAAAAGATAGAAAATGGGAGGTTATGATGAGCTTAATTCCTCGTGATTCATGGTCTGATTTCTATCGCGTATTTGATCATGCATTCCCATCAATTCGCACTCGATTTGATGCGGAGGCTTTTTCACCTCGCGTTGATGTGATTGAAAAAGAAACCGCATTTGAAATCATTGCCGATTTACCGGGAGTTGCTAAAGATGATGTGATCATCACCTATAAAAATGGTGCGCTAACAATTGAAGCCTCCACCAGCAAAACCGAAGAAAATACAGATCAGAACAAAGTCATCCACAAAGAACGCTATGAAGGAAAGATGGTTCGCAGCTTTTCTTTAAGCGAAAACGTAAATCCAAAAGACATTTACGCAGAATTTGAGGATGGCGTGTTGGTTGTGGTTGTTCCTAAGCTAGAAACGCAACAAGTGGAAGACCACCGCATTACTATCAGTTAGCTGAATCTTGCTAATTGATAGCTCATTGATGTGTACAACCAAAAGCCAAAAGGGGCGAAATGCCCCTTTTCTTCATTTGTTTCTTTACGGGCTGGTTAGATAAGCCAACCCAGACACGCCGTTCAGCTCAGTTCAACATTTACCCCAACCCGTTTAAAGCCGCATTACCCTATTTTTCAGCGTTTTCTGATAGGACATGAATGCAAATGGCTGCATTCAGTTGAGAAATATTTCGGCAAAATGGCTCCCTTGTAACGTTATGTCTACCACGTTTGCAACTTCACGGAGGCGGCTCTTTTAAGCGCCACTATGGAAGTTGGTATTGATCTGACACTAGGGACAATTGAACACAGAGAGCCAATCACGCAAAGGTGACATCGAGAAATTTTGAGGTAAGAAAAACAATGAGCACTTTGCATACGGATACTTTAGTGACAACCGTTCAACCAGTTGATGGCTCAGAACCCAACATAGTAGAAAATGAAATCAAACCAAACGAAGACGTAAAGCAACCCGCTGACGCCACAGCAACCGAAGAGCTGATAACCATAGAGCCTGTTGCCCCTGCATTGCCTAATGTTTCAACCACAACAGTGATTGAAGCGCCTAACGCAGTTTCAAAATCGCAAACAACTGAGATAAACGCGAAACGCGAGGAACCAGTGACAACAAAAAACATCAAGACCACTTCACCTGAAGCAGAAACCAAGGTAGACGCTAAAGTGGAGAGCACTGCGCCCAAGGCCAACGCCGTAGAATCGATTGTTGTCGTTTCAGAAAGCGAAAACCGAACCAGTTCGGATACAAAAACTCCGTCTGTTGAGGATGCAGAAGTATTGGTTCTAAAAGATTCACACCACCAAAATTCTGTGAACACTAAACAAGACAACCAAGTTGCTACCACAGTAGAGTCAGCTAATAAGCCCGTGCATTCAGACGCTGGCATGGCTTTTAATACTGATTGGATACTGATCGCGGTTTTCATTTTAACCTCGATCATTGTGCTCATTACCAATCGCAAAGCGATCAAGAAAGCCACAGCACTGGCCAAAGAATCTTCACGCCCCGTGATGCCGAATATCAATCCAACCATTGACGTTGAGTTTGAAAAAGCAAAGATCGTGGCAGAAAGCAGACAACAGTGGATTCAATCGTTAAGAGCTGAAATTGCAGATTTCGTCTCCGCAACTAATGCAATCTGGGACTTACACAAAATCAAAGATGGCTTTGAAGACATTCTTACTGAGATGAAAGATCCACAGTTTGCAATGAAAGAGCTCTATCAGTGGTCTTGTACCTATAACAAAGCCTTGCAGGACACCGAAAAACTGTATGCGAAAATTCATTTGCTGATTAATCCAGATGAAGAACATTCTCAAACGCTTTCAAGCTTGCTAGACAAAACCATGGTGGCGATTGAAGCGAAGAAATCACCTTCAAAACTGAATGATGAAATCGTCGCTATCACTCAAGTCATTTTGAAACAGGAGTGGCTACGAGTGAAAACGTTCAGCTGATAACACTGGCAGTATCTAAAACGAACAAAGGAGCGATTTCGCTCCTTTTTCTGTCTCAGACTCTTTGCCGAATCCTTTCTATCATGGATAACACCTTTTCATCGTCACAGCCTAGTTTGTGGTAGATACCAACGTTACCAAGCTTGTTTTCATCAATGAAAAGAGTCTTAAACCCTTTCTGCATCATCCACGCTGACAGCTCACTGCTGTAGGGCATAATGGCATCACTGTTGCGTAATATATCCAAGCTGGCTGAAAATGAGTCCACGTTATAAGTGGAACGCACAACATCCGACGATATGCCCATCTGCGATTTCATATGATCCGCAAGCACTACGCTATGCCGTGCATGATCCGGCGTGACACGAATCAGAGGATAGCTCGCATCTACCTCTGATATTGACTGCACGTTACGCTTAAGCAGTGGATGATCGCCTCGTACATAAACGGCTTCGCGATCTTGCAGCAGAGGGACAAACTGCACCCGACACCTTTCATGCAAATGTCGAATTTCATGTCCGACAAACAGGTCGATTTCCCCTTGAACTAAGTGGTGCATGAGCGACAAGTTATTGCCAAACTCAAGTTCAATAGACGACTTAGGCGCTTGTTTTAGGTGTTGGCTCACTGCTTCTCGAACAAACAGTTCCCACCATGTGTCACCCGTGCCCAGCTTCAACTTACCGGCTTCTCGCTGATGCATGTCATGCAATCGATGCAATAACTGATTATGCTGTTCCTGCTGCTGCTGAACATGCTCTTTAAGCATTTTGCCGTATTCCGTCAGCGCCATCCCTTTTGAACGGCGGTGAAACAAAGAAACACCAATATCACTTTCTAGTTTTTGCATTGCAGATGTCAGTGAAGGCTGACTAATATGCAGTTGTTCCGCAGCCTGCTTGATGCTGCCTAAATGAGCCACCATCAGGAAATAACGATAGTTTTTATGCATAGCCAACCACCAATAATTATTGATATCACACTTTGAGAAATGGATTTTTTACTGTTGAAGACCATTAAAACCGCAAACCAGTATCAACTCAACATGATATAGCTAAATTCTATATCACAGTAAATCTAATCAATTGTTCTTTTTCCCTCTATCTCACTATATTGCTTAGAGTCTTGTTGAAATTTGGGAGAAAGTACTATGCAAAAACAGTGGTGGCATGATGCCGTTGTCTATCAAATTTATCCTCGCAGCTTTTGCGACTCTAACCACGATGGTATTGGCGACCTGCCGGGCATCATCAGCAAACTCGATTATCTGAATAATTTGGGTGTGAACGTACTCTGGCTGTCGCCCGTTTATCAGTCACCTATGGATGACAACGGCTATGACATTTCAGACTATCAGGCTATCGCTGCTGAGTTCGGAACCATGGAAGACATGAAATGCCTACTTGATGAAGCAAACAGACGAAATATAAAAGTGGTGATGGATTTAGTCGTAAACCACACCTCAGATGAACATCCGTGGTTTATTTCAGCGAAATCATCCAAAAACAGCCCATATCGTGATTTCTATATATGGCGCGATGCCAATGCTGACGGTTCACCGCCCAACGATTTGGGCTCCATTTTTGGTGGTGGCGCGTGGGAGTGGGATGCGACCACAGAGCAGTATTACTTCCATCTGTTCTCTAAACGCCAGCCAGACCTGAACTGGGAAAACCCGAAAGTTCAGCAAGCGGTTCACGACATGATGAACTGGTGGATAGAACAAGGTATTGGTGGTTTCCGCCTTGATGTTATTGACCTTATCGGAAAAGAGATCGACAAAAAAATTACGGGTAATGGCCCACGTTTGCACTCCCTATTACAGCAAATGAATAGAGCAACTTTTGGCGATAAAGATCTTCTCACCGTAGGTGAAACTTGGGGTGCGACACCGGAAATTGCAAAACTCTACAGCGCCCCAGAACGCAATGAGTTGTCGATGGTGTTTCAGTTTGAACACATCACGCTTAGTTGGAAAGATGGCGACAAATGGCAGCCGATTCCGTTAAAACTCAGCGAGTTCAAACAGGTTTTAACCAAGTGGCAAGTCGAGCTAGAAAACCAAGGCTGGAACTCACTGTTTTGGAATAACCATGATTTACCGCGCGCAGTGTCCAAATATGGCGACGACGGTGAATATCGTGTCGAATCAGCCAAGATGCTGGCAACAACACTGCATTTCTTAAAAGGAACGCCTTACATCTATCAGGGTGAAGAGCTGGGTATGACCAATGTAGAGTTCAATTCACTGGATGAGTACCAAGATATTGAGACTCTGAACTTCTATAAAGTACGTACCGAAGCGGGTGTATCCCATGAAGAGATGATGGCGGCGCTGCATGAAAACAGCCGCGACAATGCCCGCACTCCGATGCAGTGGAATGATCAAGAATATGCGGGCTTCAGCACTGTTAAGCCTTGGCTCAAAGTGAACCCAAACTATGTGGACATCAACGTTGCACAAGCGCTCGCAGACAGTGAATCCATTTTCTATCACTACCAATCGTTAATTCAGCTACGAAAAACTATGCCTGTGATTGTGTACGGTCACTTCACGCCTGTATGCGAATCTCATGAGGCCGTGTTTGCCTATTTACGTGAAGATGAAGACGATAGAATTCTGGTAGTAAATAACTTCAGCAAAGAGCCTCAAACTCTCTCACTATCTGAAGTTGCAGGGCTAGACAGTGTTGAACACCTGATTAGTAACTACCCGCCAAGAGATAACCTCAACGGAGAACTGACACTGCTTCCGTTTGAATCGTTTGCCGTAAAACTGCAGCGATAGAACAAAACTGTAGCGATAAAACAGACAAAGGAGCATTACTGCTCCTTTGTTTTCAAATCGAATCCATAATTGAATTATTTGGCGTTCACCGCTTTCACAAACACTTCTTGAGCATCTTCAATACCAAGAGCTTTGGCTTCATCAAGTAGGCTTAGGGCTTTAGGAATGTCATTGTCTGCCACTGCCTTTTGAATTGCGTTTAGGTAGAACGTTTTTGTCTCTGGCTGAGCTTCAATCACAACAGCTTTCGCTTTTACTGGTTCTGCAACTGCCGTTTGCGGGTTCGCTTTAAACGGACGAAGTTTCAGTGTTTCCACCTCTAATCCTAGTGTTCCACCAAGTTGATAAGTGTAGGTTGGATCCACAACCATTGGCATAGCTTCGCCGAATTCTTTAGATCTAACCTTTGCTGGGTGATCAACGGTAATTCGTTGACCTAAAGTCTCAGCAGACGTGTAAACGATCATGTATGGCGTTTTCGCCGCATCAACTCTGAAGCGAGTAACGTATTGAGTACGGCTAAAAGCGTCCGCCGCTTTAGTCTGGAATTCTTCTAATGAATATTGAGCTGCGGGTTGAAATGCTTCGTTGAGCAATATGACTTCTGGAGCAAATACGGAATCGTTCACAAACTGACTAGACAATGTCAGCAAGAGGTCTTGTGAACGGTCGCTAAAGCGAAAAGCCGCAAAATGACTGTTTCCAGTTGGAAAACTACCCACAGGAGAAGCCAAATCGATATCAAATTTAATATTCGCGTTGTCACCAAGCTGTGCAAAAGGGAATTGCGCATAGCTTGAACAGCAAATTTCAGTATTCGTCGGGGGATCGATGTGCAATTGAGTCTGGGACTGAGTCGCACAACCAGTAAGTAGAGCACCTAAGGAAACAGCAAGTAAGGTTTTTGTTCTTGTCATTATTTTATCTCTCTAGTGATTGCGCAAAAAGGCAGCCTAGGCTGCCTTCGCTAATGGTATCGGGTTAGAACCAGATTTCAGTATGAACACCGATAACAGTTTCACTCTTACCATCTTTGATACCGATTTGTGAAGCACTCGCTTCATCATCAGCAGAAATGTAGCTTACGTAAGGTTTAATTTGTGGACGACCAAAGTAGTCAGCATTCACTGTAAACGCAGCAGCAACTTCTAGGTTTAGAATATCGCTTTCTACTGCATCGCCAGAACGACCCCAGTAACCGTCAGCACCTTCTTCATGTGCGTAAGAACCTGTCATTTCTAGACGTAGGTTGTCGTTCACTTTGTAAGAAGGACGAACAGCAACAATATAACGTTTTAGGTCTTTCGCAGTAAATAGTTCATCTAACGCAGCGAAGTACGTCATTTCAGAACCCATTTGCCAGTTTTCAGAGATGTTAAGCACACCGTAAGAAGTGAAGAAAATTGATTCTTGGTTTTCGTCGCCGCCAGACCAGCCACCGAAGTTCACACCACGGTTTTGAGCAACACCTTTGCCGTATGCGATAGCTGTTTGAGTCCAACCATCTAGGCCATAGTAGCTAGAGTTCAAGGTAATTGCAGCGCCGAAGCCATCTTCTGCGTTGCTGTCCTTGTTCGCTTGCTCCATGTATTTGAAATCAAAGTCTAAGCTACCAAAGCCGACATCAACACCATAATAGTAAAAGTCATACGAAGTTAAGGTCGAACGCTCTGCGGCACTATTTGAAACAACTTTACACTCTGAAGGTACTGTTGAAATAGTTCCATCATCCTGTTTACAGTCAATTTTGCTTCCAAGATTAGAACCTGCATCTGGGTCTGCTACAACGACAGCGAAACCTGCAGTATTCCCTGCTAGTTTAGACTGAACACCAGCACCTACACCTGAGGATTGTTTCCAGAACTCACCAGAAAGCAGGCCTGCAGCACGGTTTAGGAAGCGTTGACCACCCCAGATTGACGTATCTTGACCTAGGAAGTCAAAACCACCGATTTCTACGAATGTTTCTTTAACTTCAAACTGCGCGTCGTCATTTTGTTTTTGACTACCAGAAGAGCTGTAAGCATAAGAGTTACCGTTGCCGTACTCAGTACGTACGTTGAAGTTAGACCAAACGCCATTTTGGTGTTCAGTGTGCTTCTTAATTGAGAATTCTACTTGGTTAGTGCTCTTACCGTGAGTACCTGCAGTTTTATAGTCTGGCTTACCAAACTCAGTATCTACAGTTTCACCATCAACCATACGGAAGTTCATAGAAGCGTAACCGTGAACTTCCCAACCATCTGCAATAACTTCTGTTGGGTTTTTAACCTCTACGTTCATTGCACCTTCACCAGAAGTTACATCTAGTGCTACTTCGTTTTCAGCTAAAGCTTGGCCAGCGAAAAGAGCTGTTGCCACTGCGGCAGCAATTACACTTACTTTTTTCATTTTTAACTCCAAATAGGATTTTATTTTTAGTTCCTTAGTTCTCTTTCTACTTGGAGCCGAAAAGGCAGAAATCCGGCCAAAATAAAAAGAGGTAAGACGGGACAAGTCCCCAGTTGTTTCAACGCTATTTAGGTTAATCAAGTCGTATAGGGATGACTTCCTCCACCCTAAATTAATTTGAGGGGGATGATTAGGGAGGAGTTTTTTTCAGGTATGGTGTTTTTGAAACGTTGATCACGCAATTTAGGGGGAGTAGTGATCGAAACCTTTCAGGTTATTGGAATACAAAATGCATTAGATCACTATTTGACGATAAATTGTTCATAAAAATGTAATGAAATTACAAAATATATTTTATTAAGCAGCGCTTGACCTAATAGTCACAAAGCTTTTTACTTAATTAAGTGGGTAACTTAACTCTAACTATAAGAACGTAACTTACGATGACTACTACAGCTTCTCGTCCGTATCCTTTAGGTGCAACGCTTGACCCAAATGGATGCAACTTTTCTATCTATGCGCCTGCCAACGATGATTTGGTCCTTGCCTTATTCAATTCTGATGGCAGTTACGAAACGCACTCTTTGGAAGGAGAGTATGCTGGAATAAAGCACACCTACATGGCGGGTATTAAAGCGGGACAACGGTATGGTTTTATCTCGCATGCAGACGACAACAGTTTATTGTACGTGTCAGACCCTTATGCAAAAGCCCTCGATGCTCCACTTACTTATACTCCTCCATTCTCTGAAGAGGACAGCTTTGAGCTAGCGAAGTGTATCGTCATAAGCGATGACTTCGACTGGCAAGACTCACACAAACCTGCAATTTCTCGTGATGAAATGGTGCTGTTTGAAACGCACGTAAAAGGGCTAACACAACTTCACCCGAATGTGGATGGTGCTGTTCGTGGAACCTATTTGGGCTTAATCAGTGAGCCGATGTTGCAGTTTTATCGTGAGCAACATATCAACACCTTGCAACTGCTTCCGATTGCAGCTTGTATGCACGAACCTCATTTGTTGGATATGGGCAAAGTGAACTATTGGGGCTACAACCCTTATGTGTTTATGGCTCCTGACCCTCGCTACGCTGTTAAAGACGCGGTAACCGAATTCAAAACCGTCGTACGTGAACTGCATAAGCAAGGCATCCAAGTCATTCTCGATGTAGTGTACAACCACACCGCGGAAGGCGGACAAGATGGTCCAATATTTAACCTCAAAGCACTAGACCCCAATTATTACCTGAGACACGGTCCTCATTACGCCAATTTCACTGGATGTGGCAACACTGTTGACCTCTCTTATCAGCCTTCATTAAACCTTGTAATGGATACTCTGCGTTACTGGGTAAACGAGTACAAAATCGATGGCTTCCGTTTTGACTTAGCCGCAACACTAGGTCGTCGAGGAGATGATTTCAGCAAAGACGCTGCGTTCTTCAAAGCCGTAGCTCAAGATCCAATACTGCGAGAAGTAAAATTGATTGCCGAGCCTTGGGATATTGGTCCTAACGGCTACCAAGTGGGCAATTTCCCTTTTGGCTGGAACGAAACCAATGACAAACTGCGCGACATTACCCGCAGCTTTTGGCGTGGCGATCAGGGCTATCTGAAAGAGTTTGCGACGCGACTGATGGGCTCACGGGATCTCTACAGTGCAGCGAACTGGCCATATAAACTAACCGTCAACTACATTACTTATCATGATGGCTATACGCTTCAAGACTTGGTGTCATACAAGCACAAACACAATGAAGCCAACGGTGAACAGAACCGTGATGGCCATGGTGATAACCGTTCTGATAACTATGGTGAAGAAGGCGAAACGGATAACCTTGTGATTCAGGCAACCCGTGAGCGCCAAAAGCGTAACTTCATGGCAAGCCTGCTGTTTGCGTTTGGTATACCACATATTCTCACCGCAGATGTGCTCTCCCACACTCAGAAGGGCAATAACAATGCGTATTGTCAGGATAACGAAATCAGTTGGATAAACTGGGAAAATTCAGAACGTAAAGGTATCTTCAAAGAGTGGATAGCTAAAATGGTTGCTGCTCGTCAAACCTATATGGTTCCATTCATTCGAGCCTTCAGTGGTGACGAACGTAACTTTAACCGTATCTTCTGGCGACGAGTAGACGGTGAACTGATGGAACATGATGATTGGAACAGAGTCAGTGCGGTTGCTCTGCACATGGGGATTGGTGAAGATGAGCAAGAGATGTTGTATTTGATCAACCAAACCAATGCTCCGGCAAGGTTTAAACTGCCCCATGATCGAGGTCAGGACTGGAAAATTGTCTGTGACACCAACTTGTCTCATATTCAGCCAGGCCATGCCGAAGGAGAAATACTGCAACTGCCATCTTCAATGGCGATTCTTCATTACCAACCGAAGAAGAAATGCAAATCCTAGATCCTTCAAATTCATCGATGTTAATGATCCAATAGCAATCTCACAGCATGTGACCGTAAATATTAACTATCGCAGAGAACAGAACGGGAGAGCCAAAAGCTCTCCCGTTTTTATCTTGCTAATCATTCAGCGACATGTCCACCGCTTATGGCTTTAGCGAAGGTTTTTTCAATGATCGCTTCATAAACATCAACCAAGGCTGCTGAAATCTCTGAACTCAAATCAAACAACTTCGCCTGATACTCTTCTGTATGTTTATGCTCGGTCAAATATCTTTCCAGCTGTGTCATACACTCATTCAAATCTGGATGGTAATCCGAATACACGTCACTTACTTTTACCAGTTTGGAATAGAGAACATTCGCTTGTTTTGCCAGTAGTGCCGGTTTTAAGTTCATGTTCATTGCCATGATGCTTAATCGATACTGAGTCAACGCTTCAATACCAGACATCACCGCTTGCCACTGATCATTGTATTCTCCTGCTAACTCCAGCTTGTCGGCTTTATCAAGAGAAATAAGAATCTGGCTATCGATCTGAAAAATCAGTTGGCGAATCACCTTGCCGTGCGCCACCAAATTGTTTGAAATCGAACGTTCCTTGTAGCTACTGGTTAACTGGGACAGCTTGTTTTTCAGTGCGATTCTTTCAATAGAATTGCCAACGTAACGGTCACTGGCTAGTTTGGTGATTGCTTTCGTCATCTCCTCATCAAGCGCTGCGATTTTGTCTACAACCTCTTGTTGATGATTAAACAGAAACTGGTGAGTGAAAGATCGATGCTGTCTGACCATATCAATCATATCCAGTAACTTGGTAACTGAAGCCTGATGCTTCAGCAAACTACGACGTGAACCTTTTGAAACTAATGTAGAAACTTCACCGACCAAACCAAGAATAAAGTTATTGCCAATCATTTCCATGTCACTGATCTCCTGCATACCTGTCTATAGAAAAGAATTGCATAAGCAGTGCCAACTGTTAACTTATTGATATCAATAGATTTACACTTAAGTGAACTTAACAGGCCTGCACAAAAATGTGACCAATCGCACTTTTTTGGTGATTTTGTGATCGGGGTGGAATTATTTTATTACGTAGAAAGCATCAACTTTGAGAACTAGCTTAGGCTGCTTTGAGCTTTGAGCCTTACCAAAACAACTTCCGTGTCTTCTCTCTGTTCTAATGCATTGGCTACCTTAGCTCAACAGTCATGAACTTACTGTTCGGATCGGGTTTGTAGTCTGCAAACGGTTCGCAGTAATTAAAACCAAACTTCTCATAAAGGTTTCGTGCCGCAAGAAAGTACTCTTCCGAGCCTGTTTCTAGGCTTACACGTTGATACCCACGTTCCGTTGATACGTTCAAAGCATGTTGCAGTAGCCGAGTTGCTACCCCTGATTTTCTGGCGTGACGTGAGGTGCGCATCGACTTCAGCTCAGCGTGTGATTCGTCCAGTTGTTTGATCGCCACGCACCCCATTAACTGCCCATCTCGCCAGCCGCTAAAGAAAGTGATCTCGGGGGATTTAAGCGCGTTTACATCGAGCGCGTGCACACTTTCAGGTGGAGAAGTGGCGTACATGTCAGCTAAATGCTCTTCCAGGAGTCCTATAACTTCTCCGCCTTTAAGGCTATCGATAATGATGTCCATATCTTAATTGTCCGTCTTATATGTGAATGAATACTATTCCTTGAAGTTTTTGGTTATATCGAATATTTCCACCAACTTAAAGGTTTTGTTTTCATACTCATACTTGATTACGCAGCAGTTCGGGATTGGTCCTTTCAGCACATCATCTAAGTCGTGCCATAGGGACAAAAAGTGTTTACATGCACCTGAATGCGACACCGCTAGAACCGTGTTGTTATCTTCTTGCTCCATGATTTCAATGCAAGTTTTCAGCACACGATCTTTCAATTGCTGACGAGACTCGCCACCAAACTGCAAATAGTGTGTTTCACGAGCTTCGTAACTTGGATGCAGATCTTCACTCTCACCTTCATAACTACCGAAGTTCATCTCTTTCAACCCTTTCAGGCGGGTTAAAGGCATTCTGTTGCGGGTCACGATTTCAGCGGTATCACTGGCGCGTTCAGTAGAAGAACTGTAGAGGCGGTCGAGTTCAATATTGTCAAAAAACTTGGCGGCAAGTTCTGCCTGACGAATCCCCTTTTCAGTTAGCGGTGAATCACACCAACCTTGGATTTTTCTTCTCACATTAAACAGCGTCTCACCATGGCGCATCATATAAAAAGTTTTGGTCATTGAGAGCCCTTTACTTCGGTCTTAAAAAACGATGCGTCATTATAAACAGATATGAATCCAATGTAGCTCTTTTAGAAACTAGCAATAGTTTGTGCTCGGACTCACGAAACTAGGCCAATAGTTGAGATTTAGAAACGCTTCAGATAATGCCATTTATAATTAGTTTATCTGGCAAACAAGGTTGGGCTTAGAAATGGCTAGCATATTACACAACCCTTTAAACAATATAGAACACTCGTTGACGGACAGGCTTAAAGATCTACATGACCGGATACTAGAACACTCACCGGGCGTGTGTCGCATTGCCTGCGCCCTTTATGACCCGCAAACCGATCTACTGAAAACCTTTATTAACAGTACTAACTCCGGGCACGCTATTAGTCGTTATGAGTTTCCGCTGAGTAAAAGCTATCAGTTGCAGAAGCTTAGAGAGAGTGGTTTGTGCCGAGTTATCGACAAAATTGAAAATGAGATTGGCACAGGGACCGCCCATTCTGATTGGCTTCTCGAACAGAAATATCGCTCCTCTTTCACCATACCAATGATGACAGATAATCATTTCATTGGTTTTATCTTCATTGACAGCCAAATAGAAGGTTACTTTGACGAGCAAGTTCAAAGAGATTTGGTACTGCTAACCAAACTGATTACTCTAACTATCGTCAGTGAGATATCAACGGTTCAGGCATTGTTGGCCACCGCTCAGGCTGCGAGAGACTTCGCTCACCTGCGAGATTTCGAAACCGGCATGCATCTTAACCGAATGGCGCTCTTGTCACGCATGATAGCGAAATCGATCGCCGATCAATTTCAGTTCACCGATGAGTTTATTGAGCATCTCTATTTGTTTAGTCCATTGCACGATATTGGCAAGATAGGAATTCCCGACAAAATACTGCTCAAACCCGGCAAGCTCACTGAAGAAGAGTTTGAAATTATGAAAGGTCATGTCGATAAAGGGATAAAAATCATCTCTAAGGTTCTGGATGACTATCAACTCTCCCATCTCAGCGATTCACAATTAATGCTCAACATTGTGGCAGGCCACCATGAATACTTAAATGGAACAGGTTATCCGAAAGGTCTGATCGGTGACGAAATACCGATAGAAGCGCGAATTGTCACCGTAGCTGACATATTCGATGCACTAACCAGCAAACGCCCTTACAAAGAGCCTATGTCGATTGAAGATTCAATCAAAGAACTGCAATCAATGGTAGAAATTGGCAAGCTTGATCCTGTATGCGTTAACGCTCTGATCGAAAACATAGACCAAGCTACCGATATCGTTACCCAATATAGAGACGACTAGCGAATGTCTAACTTAGAGGGTATGACTACGGGCTGGCAGAAACACTTCCCCTAACATGCAACGAACGCTTCCTCCACCGATGTTTTCAATCGTTTCAACATTGAATGGCAGCAGTTTACCGTGGCTGGAAAGCTGAGTTCGTTGCGCCGGAGAAAATGCCTCAAATGCAGATCGAGACATCGCAATAACCTTGTCACCATTTACCGTTTCTAGTTGCAAAATATTGCCGCAAAACTGATTCATCTGCTCCAGTGAAATGGAAATCACCTGTTTATCTTTTGCCAGCGACTTCAGCACAAAGCGACGCTCGTATTCGGGGATCACTTCATCACAAATTACGCAGAAGCTTTCTCCAATCGCCATCATCACATTGGTGTGATAAATCGGTTGCCCTGAAGGCAAAGCCGTTTGGAAAGAAACCACACGCTCGTAGCCAATGCGTTGAGCATAATCTTCAAGAACTTCACGATCACAACGCAGGGAAAGTGCGGCATAAATGGTACGGTTGATATGATCGATCACCATAACGCCAGTGCTTTCCAGATACGCATGTTGCTTTTGGTATTCCACCAGCGAATCTTGGCGTACGATGGTGCGACCAGCAAAAGAAAGTTGCTCAATCAACTCACCTGAACGAACCTCATACTGGCGATTAGTGCATGCCATTGGAAAGGTATAGAAAGCGCCATCAACAGTGGTACTGAACCAATTATTAGGGAATACCGCATCCGGTGTTGCCACATCGCCCAACGGATAATCAAACACAACTACTTGAACACCTTCTTGGCGTAGCTTGGTGACCATTTGATTGAATTCAGCCATGACATGTTGAGTGACTTGTTCATCAGACAAGGAAGATTGATTCTGAAATTCGTTGTCTTGAGCCGTCTCCGCATTGAACTTAAACTCTTTTGGCGGGACCATAACAACACAGTTGGCATTCTGCACAACATCTGAGTGACGTTGGGATAAATTTTGCGCTTGTAGCATGGTTGAAACACATCCGTTTGTTCAGCAATGTTTTGGATTGTAAACAGTTTGTTATAATAACTTTCACTGAATTTTGGCTAACAAATGCAAGCAAACCTTCTCATTTACTGCCGTTTCAATTAACAGCAGTAAATATTACTGACCACTTTTTAACTAAGCGGCATATATGCACTTTTTATGCAACAAGTGCATGGTGCATTCAATTTAATGAATGAATACCGAACAAGCCGCAGCGTTTTATACTGGCGGATATTTGTACTCTGAATAACCTCGGTTTAGAGATATACTGCTGAACATAAAGCATTCAATTGCATATTTTCGTTGTCGGCACAGTAAGCAACGAAAAAATTATCCCGCTTTCGCATCACAACGACTTCTGCCTATTTGTGATGTGGTGAATGAATAACAATAAGGATCTTCAATGTATAAGAAATTTGAAAGCTTCACCGAAGCGTTTCCTCAAAAGGAGCCAGACAGGCCACCCAATACACTCTTAGCATTCTGCCTGCATTACACAAAAGGCTTTGAAAAACCGCTGATTTTATTGGCGTTAATGAGTACCACAATCGCCATCATTGAAGTCTCACTGTTTGGCTTTATGGGGCAATTAGTCGATTGGTTATCAGGTAGCAACCCAGAAACATTTTTGGCGGACAATAAAGATACTCTGATGGGTTTATCCGTGCTTATCTTGGTTGTGATGCCTATATTGATCGGCTTCTATTCGTTGGTGATACATCAGACCATGCTGGGCAACTATCCGATGTCGATACGTTGGTTGGCACACCGTTACCTGCTGAAACAGAGCTTATCTTTTTATCAGGACGAGTTTTCTGGCCGTATAGCGACCAAGGTAATGCAAACCTCGCTGGCGATCCGCGAAACCGTGATGAAAACGTTGGATGTTTTTGTCTACGTCGCAGTTTATTTTACCGCGATGGTCGTCATGCTGGCTCAGGCAGACTGGCGCTTAATGCTGCCGATGCTAATTTGGCTAGTCGCGTATGTCTCTATTCAACTTCATTTTGTACCACAGCTTAAAAGCGTCTCTTCAGAGCAAGCCGATGCTCGTTCACAAATGACAGGGCGCATTGTCGACAGCTACACCAACATCGCTACCGTAAAGCTGTTTTCACACAGTAAACGTGAAACTGAATACGCAGAAGAAGGCATGGGCAGTTTCCTCGATACCGTATATCGACAAATGCGTTTAGTTACAGGCTTTAACATTTGTGTTGAGCTTGCAAACTACGTTCTGGTGTTTGTGATTTCCGCTATGTCTATCTACTTGTGGATGCAAAGTGCAATATCAGTAGGCTCAATTGCGATTGCGATTGCACTGGCACTGCGTATAAACGGTATGTCGAAATGGATCATGTGGGAAGTTGGCGGCCTGTTTGAAAACATGGGTACTGTGGTTGATGGCATGCAGATGCTGTCTAAACCAATTGATATCCAAGATGATAAAGACGCCAAAGATCTGGTCGTTTCTCAAGGTGCAATTGAGTTTAACGATGTCAGCTTCCACTACGGCGAGAACAAAGGTGTAATTGATCACCTTAATCTGCATATCAAAGCAGGCGAAAAAGTCGGCTTGGTGGGACGTTCTGGTGCGGGTAAATCAACCTTAGTGAATCTGCTTCTGCGCTTCCATGATGTGGAGAGCGGAGAGATTAAGATTGATGGCCAGAATATTTCTAAAGTCACTCAAGATTCACTGCGTAGCGCTATTGGTATGGTGACGCAAGATACGTCATTGTTGCACCGTTCAATTCGCGACAACATCTTGTACAGCAGACCGGATGCAACCGAAGAAGATCTGCTCAAAGCAACCAAACAAGCGCATGCTCATGAGTTTATTACTGACCTGACCGACCCACATGGCAACTCAGGCTACGATGCTCAAGTGGGCGAGCGCGGTGTGAAACTGTCGGGTGGTCAACGTCAGCGTATCGCTATTTCACGAGTATTACTCAAAGATGCGCCACTGCTGGTTTTAGACGAAGCAACTTCTGCACTAGATTCAGAAGTGGAAGCTGCCATTCAGGAAAGTTTGCTTGAGCTGATGCACGGTAAAACGGTGATTGCGATTGCCCACCGTCTATCAACGATTGCCGCGATGGACAGGCTTATTGTTTTAGATGGTGGCAAGATCATTGAACAAGGTACGCACCATGAACTTATCGAGCAGGACGGCATCTACGCCCATCTTTGGGCTCATCAGACTGGCGGTTTTATCGGTTGTGATGACCTTGAAGAAGAGAACGTAGCCTGAATAAGCAGTCTCACTAATCAAAACAAAATAGCGAATAACAACTAAAGATAAAGAGCCAACTATACAGGAGCCATCCTATAAAGGTTGGCTCTTCTCTTTTCACTGTGGCGAATTTCTCATAAAATTCCGCCAACTTCTGTTTCAACAAAATGAATTTCATCAATCATGAATAAAAGTCTTATCACCAACCTTATCTCTCTTGTGCTATTGGCTGTGGGTTATACCACTCAGAATCAGTTTGCTCTGTACGCGGGTTTGTTCGCTTTTTCAGGCGCAATTACCAACTGGCTAGCTATCCATATGTTATTTGAGAAAGTACCCGGTTTATATGGTTCAGGGGTGATTCCAGCGCGATTTGAAGCATTCAAAAATGCAATTAAGACCTTGATGATGGAGCAGTTTTTTACTGACACCAATATTGACCGCTTCCTGAATCAAGAGCTCAGTGGCAAACAACCGCTCGACTTAACGCCGATTATCGCCAAAGTCGACTTCAACCCAAGCTTTGACAAGTTAGTGGATGTTATCGCGAACTCTCAATTTGGCGGCATGTTGGCAATGTTTGGCGGTACCGAGGCACTTCAGCCAATGAAGCAGCCATTCGTAGAGAAGATGCAAGAATCTATGGTGGAAATCAGTCAGAGTGAATCGGTAAAAAATGCCCTTAAAGAGCAGCTAGAATCACCGGCAATGTTAGATGAAATCAAAACCAACATTGAGGGCATTATTGACCAACGCTTAAGCGAGTTAACGCCTCAGCTGGTCAAAGAGATGGTGCAGAAAATGATTAAAGAACACCTTGGCTGGCTAGTTGTTTGGGGCGGTATCTTCGGTGGTGTGATTGGCCTTGTGTCTACCTTTATCGCATAACATGTCTACACCTCAATGATGACTGTATTGAACATAAACACGCATAGACCCATCCATGGGGCTCCAGCGTGCCTTCCTTGGCACGCTGGGTTTACTTATCAATATCAGTCACAACTTCGTTCATTCACTACGCTTTAAGCACCGATGACGCCGCCATCTTCACGAGTAATCATCATGATGGTTGAACGAGGCTTAGAAGAACCACCAGCAGGGAAGTTCGACGCTTGTAACTCTTCACCCGGATGCTGAACGCCAATAAACATGGTTTTCTGGTCTGGAGAGAAGGTTAACCCTGTAATTTCACAAGCCACAGGCCCAGTTAAGAAGCGGTGGATTTCGCCAGTGATTGGGTCGCCACACAACATCTGGTTATTACCCTGCCCTGCAAACTCGCCCTTGTTTGAATAGTTACCATCGGTTTGAATCCACAGACGACCTGCTTTATCAAAACCAATACCATCAGGGCTGTTGAACATATTGTTGGCATTGATGTTTTCACTACCTGCGTACAAGTTACCTTGGTTTACTGTTGGGTTACCCGCAATCAGGTATAGATCCCATGCAAACATCTCTGCAGTGTGGTCACCTTTTACCGGCATCCAACGAACAATCTGGCCGTAGTTGTTTTTCTCACGCGGGTTCGGACCACCCACAGGCTGACCTTCTTTACCACGGTTCTTGTTGTTGGTCAGAGTACAGAATACGTATTCATTATTTGGATGTACCGCTACCCATTCAGGGCGATCCATAGTCGTGGCACCCACTTGTGTTGCAGCGCGACGAGCAAAAATCAACACTTCCGCTTGGCTGTTAAATCCGTTTTCAGGCGTTAAGCCGTTTTTGCCGAAAGTCAGTTCTAGCCAACGACCTTGACCTTTCAGCGCTTTGTCTTCCATATCGAACTGAGCAACATACAAGGTGCCTTCTTCAAGCAAATTGCGGTTCGCTGCATCATTACCTTTCTGGTATTTGTTCTTCGATACAAATCGGTACAGATGCTCACCACGCTCGTCGTCACCTAAATACACCACAACGTGGTTGTCTTTGTTAATGGTTAACGCGGCATTTTCATGTTTGAAACGACCAAGAGCAGAACGCTTAAGAGGCGTTGAGTTCGGATCATTCGGGTCAATTTCCACTACCCAGCCGTGGCGGTTTGGCTCGTTCGGGTTCTTCGTTACGTCAAAACGTTCGTCGAATTTATGCCATTGGTAATCACTTGGCTTAGCAGAAATGCCGTAACGTTTTTGGTCGGCATTAACACTGCCTTCGGTATTTGCACCAAAGAAGCTGTTGAAGTTCTCTTCACACGTTAGGTAAGTACCCCAAGGCGTTTGACCGTTTGCACAGTTGTTAAACGTCCCTTTTGGCATAGTGCCCGATGGATCGGCTGCCGTTTTTAGCAGTTCATGACCTGCTGCCGGACCCGTCATCTTCATTTGTGTATTGGCGGTAATACGGCGGTTACGTTTGCCGTTACGGTCAATCATCCACTGACCATTTTTACGTACGATTTCGACAATGGTGTTACCTACTGCCGCCTGTGCTTTCAGCACATCGTCAGCAGTCATATTCTTGCCTTGGTGATCAAACAAATACTCATAGTTGGTGTATTCGTTATTGATTGCTAGAACTGCGCGATCATCGCTGATCGGGAACAAACTCATACCATCAGTGTTATCACCAAATTGAAGCGCCTGAGCGGCAGACTCTTGTTTTCCACTCGGATCAAAGTCAGGAGCATTGGGGAAAATTGGGTCACCCCACGAAATGAGCGGTGTTGCTTTGTAGCCTTTAGGAACAACAACCATATCAGCGGTTGAGGCTGGCACTGGCTCAAAATTCAATAGTGACGATGTCGGTTTTGCTGCCACCGCTTTTGCCACTGGATTAAGCGCTAAAAAAGCACCCGCACTCACTGCTGCTGTTCCAGTTAGGAAACCACGGCGAGACAATCTCGCTTCGATCATTTCACTGAACTGAGAATCTTGCTCATCACGATTCCACATTGGAGACTCCTTGACTTTACTAGTTATAGTTATTGCATCATTGCAACTTAGATTTCTAAGATTCAGGAGCTTATCTTTCAAATGTGACTAAAAGGTGAATGTAATGTTTCTAACTAATGACAGCAGCATAAAAATTTGAGAGCCCTATCCGTTCACATTTCTTTTCTATTCCTTATACTCAACAGCAGTAACCACATTTTTATTACCGTTATTTTCTGTTACTGAAGTTGTTGCGGCATGAGCAACGTTTATTTGTTTCCATTACATAGTTGTTTATCTATGAATCATCTATGGGAATGGAGACTTATTTACTAACCACAAACCCGTAACGCCCAGTCATTAGAAAGCTTTCTACGATTGTTTATAGCAATGCTAATCAGAAAAAAAATCAGTAGAAACTCTGCACCGTCATCCTAAACCAATGACCACAGAGCAAGCGGAAAAAGAAACGACACGACAATGAGAACAGAAACCAAGGGCCTGACCTTATTCCATTAACAGGCCAACTTCCTCCTATGGGAGTTAATGAGGGTATTATGAACGTGGTTATCAATGGTGTTTCCTATGCCTATGAGGCAGGGAAAACCGTATTTCAATTTATTCAATCTACTGGGATTGAAGTCCCTAGCCTGTGCGCGGCCAGTCATCAGCAACAAAAACAACCTTGCGGACTCTGCGTGGTCGACATTGACGGAGTCGGTATTGTTCGTTCTTGTGAACAAGAACTGACACCGAATATGCGCATTCAAACTCACTCAGAAGCTTTGCAGCAACTTCGTCATCAGGCTCTGAAACGTATTCTGTCTGACCACAATTCCGACTGTGAAGCGCCTTGCCAAATCGCGTGCCCTGCCCATGTGGATATTCAAACTTACTTGCACCACATCGCCCAAGGCGAACCTCAAAAAGCTATCGAAGTCATTAAAAAGCACTTGCCACTTCCTGCCTCCATTGGTCGTGTGTGCCCAGCTTTTTGTGAAGCGGAATGTCGTCGTAGTGTCGTCGATGAACCTGTCGCCATACGCCATTTAAAACGTCATGCCGCAGACATTGATCTGGAAGCAACGCCTTATCAAGCAGAAATTCAGCCAAGTAATGGCAAGAAAGTGGCAATTGTCGGCGCAGGTCCCGGAGGATTAGCGTGCGGCTACTATCTGAGCTTATTGGGTTTTGCGACCACTGTGTATGAAGAGATGCCGAAAGCAGGCGGCTGGTTACGCTACGGTATTCCTGAATATCGCTTACCAAAAGATGTGCTCGACAAAGAAATTGAACTGCTCACCCAAACGGGCATGCAAATTCACTGCAATCAGAAGATCGGTGAGAATTACACGCTGGCACAACTGGAACACGATTACGACGCAGTTTGCCTTGCGATTGGGGCTAGTCTGGCAGTGAGCAGTCCCTATCCCGGCAGTGAGTTAGCAGGCTGTTATCTGGGCGTCGATTACCTCAAAGATGCTGCAACAGAACGAAAACTGAAAACAGGTAAGCGAGTGGCGATTATCGGTGGTGGTAATACCGCCATCGACTGCGCCCGTACCGCATTGCGACTTGGTGCTAAAGTAACGCTGATTTATCGTCGCACCATGGCAGAGATGCCAGCGGAAGAGTATGAAATTGAAGAAGCCAAAAACGAAGGTGTGGCATTCCAGTTTCTAGCCAATCCAGTAGAAAACCTCGCCGATAAAAACGGACATGTGCGGGCGGTAAAACTCGAAAAGATGATGCTAGGTAAACCAGACTCATCCGGCCGCAGACAACCGATTCCAACGGGTGAGATTGTCGAGATGAAATTTGATACTGTCATCTCAGCCATTTCACAACGCTCAGATACGGTGATCATTGCAGGTGCTGACCTGCCACTAACTCGTCGCGGTACAGCTGATGTCACCGAAGAGACCATGCACCATGCGCGAAATGTATTTTCAATTGGTGATTTCAGACGCGGACCAGCCACTGCGATCGAAGCCATAGCCGACGGAAAACTCGCCGCAGAAGCCATTGCAGAAAAACTGCTGCTCGGTGGTATTGCGCCTAAACCTCATCAATTCAGAAGCAGAAAAGAACCATCACTCAGCCGAGTTAAGCAACTCGAATATCGTTTAGAGGCGGTGAAACGCAGAATCCAATTCCCGCATTTGCCAGAATCAGAATCAACCACCAGCTTCAACGAAGTAGAACTGGATGCAGGTATCGAAGCTTCAATGCAAGAAGCTCAACGCTGCTTAGAATGCGGCTGCCAAGCAAGCACCCAGTGCGATCTACGCGATTACGCCAGTGAGTATCAAGTCAAAACAGAAGAAGTCGATTGTGCATCGGGTAAACATCGTTTCCCAGTGGACAAAAGCAGTGAGTTCATTGTGTTTGATGCGAACCGTTGCATCAGTTGTGGCCTGTGCGTACAAACTTGCCAAGAAGACACACAACATGGCGTCCTCCAGTTTACACAAGGTTCACTGCGTCCTCATTTCGCTAATGGTGAATCAATGGGCAGTTCAAGCTGCGTGCAGTGTGGTGCCTGTGTTCAGGTTTGCCCAACTGGCGCACTTGCAGACAAACGCGACAAATCTTATTCCAGAGTAGAAATACTCAAACCACTAAAAACCGTCTGCACCTACTGCGGTGTCGGTTGTAATGTCGTGCTGTATGTGGATGAAAAAGACAACAAAGTTCGTTATGTCGAAGGCGATAGAAACTCGCCAGTTAACCAAGGTATGCTGTGTGTGAAAGGCCGTTTTGGCTTTGACTTCATTCATAGCCCAGAACGCCTAACTCAGCCTTTAATTCGTCAAAATGGTAAGTTAGTACCCACTTCTTGGGAAAATGCGATTGAAACTATTGCTAAACGCTTTACTGAGATTAAACAGGAACACGGTAGTAATGCGCTCGGTGGCTTCTCATCCGCGAAAACTACCAACCAAGATAACTATCTGTTCCAGAAGCTGATTCGTCGCGAATTTGGCACCAATAACGTCGATCACTGCGCAAGGCTTTGCCATGCATCTACGGTTACTGGGTTGGAAGCGTCAATTGGTAGCGGTGCCATGACCAACGATATCGCCAGCATTCAACACTCGGATGTGATCTTTGTGATCGGTTCAGATACCACCTCGGCGCACCCAATCATTGCCTCACACCTCAAACAAGCGGTAAGCCTCGGTGCGAAACTGATTGTGGCAGACCCAAAACGTATCGGCATGGCAGATGTTGCAACCCTGCATGTTCAACAGCGTCCGGGTACCGATGTAATGCTACTCAACGGTATCATGCAGCAGATCATCCAGAATGCTTGGTATGACAAAGATTACATTCGCGAGCGTGTTGACGGCTTTGAAGACTTGATGATGGAAGTGATGTCCGATGCTTATTTACCGGAAAAAGTTGAACTCGTCACAGGTGTCAAAGCACAAGACATTAAGCAAATGGCAGAGATGATCGGTACAGCCAAAGTGACCGCCGTCTATTACGCTATGGGAATTACCCAGCACACCACAGGGCACGATAACGTTCGCTCCATCGCCAACTTACAAATGCTGTGTGGCAACATCGGCGTTGAAGGTGGCGGTATCAATCCACTGCGCGGTCAATCCAACGTTCAAGGCGCTTGTGATATGGGAGCCTTGCCAACGGATTACCCAGGTTATCAGAAAGTGTTGAGCCCGCTGGTACAAACCAAATTTGCTAAAGCATGGCAAGCTGAACACCTATCCACTGAAGATGGATTAACCCTAACAGAGATGATTGATGCCGCGCATCGTAAAGAACTTCGCGGTTTGTACGTGATGGGTGAAAACCCTGTACTCAGTGATCCGAACCAAGCCCATGTGATTGAAGCGCTTAAAGCGCTCGATTTTCTGGTGGTGCAAGATATCTTCTTATCGGAAACTGCTGAGCTTGCCGACGTGGTGCTGCCTTCAGCGTCTTTTGCAGAAAAACGCGGGCACTTTACCAATACCGAGCGACGTGTTCAGGCGCTTTCACCTGCGATTAAATCACCGGGTGAAGCGAAACAGGATTGGTGGATCATCACTCAGATAGCGAATGCAATGGGTGGCAACTGGCACTATCAAAATATTGAGCAAATCAATGCTGAGATATGCGAAGTGACACCACAATACGCAGGCATCACATGGGAGAAAGTGGGCAGCCAAGGTGTGCAATGGCCGTGTAACGACCAAGCACCAAACGGTACACGCATCATGCACCAAAGCACATTCAAACGTGGTCGTGGTGAGATGGTAGCAGTACCTTTCATCTATGCTGCTGAAATGCCAGACGTGAAATACCCGCTAATTTTGACTACAGGACGTTTGCTGGAACAGTTCCATACTGGAACCATGACTCGTAAAACCCAAGGGCTGGACAAACTCGCAGGACCAAGAATCATGATTAGCGTTCAGGATGCAGAAAAACTGGGTATCAAAAACAGTGAAATGGTACGCCTATGCTCTCGCCGAGGCATTATCGAAGCGCCAGCTTTTGTCACCAAACGAATGCAAGAAGGTGTGGTCTTTGTTCCGTTCCATTTTGCGGAAGCACCAGCGAACAGACTGACATCTGAAGCAAGAGACCCCTATGCCAAAATACCGGAGTTCAAGGTTTCAGCGGTAAGGTTAGAAAAATTAGGATTAACTAATAAAAAGATATCGAAAGTCGCTTTGAAAGAATAATCTGTGTCTATACTTAGTGTGGAAACAACCTCCATCAACTGGCTCTAAAAAGCAAAAACCACTCTTTCACTAGAGTGGTTTTTTTTCATCTGCCGTTTCAGTTGCTAATGTTGCAATTGCTAATTAAGCAGCATGAATAATGTCCGGAGAGAGCGAACAAAGCTCATCAACAATCTCTTTGGTTTGTTTTGAGTAGATCAACTTATCCTTAGAACCGACCAACTGAACCATCTTCACTTTTTTAGACAAAATCGCATGTCTTAAAATACGCAGAACCATCTGATTATCGAGCACTTCATCATCGGACAACCCTGTACTTGGCACCAATGACGCCAAATCGATATTCACCACCAGTTGATCGCAGTGATCCATAAAGTGGTTAAGCTGGTTTTTCAACTGGGTACGATGACGAAAACTGCATTCGTCGGAGCTTAGCCAATCACAACCGAGATCTTCGGCATACTCTAAAACTTGAGACGCTGTACGCTTGAGATCAGCGCCAATAAAGAAAGCTCGGGTATTGTGAAAACGCGACAACATAAAGTGAAACGCGGAGCCCAAGGTTGGCTCAAGCGATTGCTTCAATTCAAATCCGTGACCAATATGAATCACGCCAATCTCTTCGTTATCCAACGCCAGTACTGGCATCGCTTTGAGGATCAGCTCATGACAGTTTGCCAAAGCCACAGGCACAGAGCACAAAGCAAAGTGTCGGCTGAGCAGCTCTTGATAAGCGACATCCTGATGATCTTGAACCACGAAATGGCCAGCATCACTGTAGTTAAGATTAGATTGCTGTTTGTAAAGCCACTCTGAAGACAATTCCAAACTCTGCTGAGCAAATTCAAACTCTACCTGTGTCATAGGCTTAACACGTTCACAAACGGTTAGAAAAGTGAACGGAGAGAATGTATGCACCGAACTGCGGTTCATACGGTAACGTTTGAATAAACTCAACATGATGATTACCTCTCTGGTGGCAACGCGCGAGCGGCCTGTAACACATGCAAAATGATTCGCTGTTTATTAGCGTCAACGCGATGGGCTGGAGCCATAACTGTAATCGCGCCAATCAATTTGCTTCCTTTCATTACCGGAGCACTGATCCCAGAAACGCCCGGATCAATCTCAGAAGTACTCACGGCATATCCTCGTTGCCGAATTTTCTCCAACTCAACTTGCCACTTGTCCAATTGCTCTTCTTGCCCGAAGTGTCGCAATATCTTTTCACAACGCTGAGTTGGCATAAAAGCCAGCATAGCTTTGGATGAGGCGCCACGAAGCAGGGGTTGACTTTGACCCTGGACGTAGCTGCATCGGAGCGCCTGCATACTTTCTTTCTGGATGACACACAGTGCTCGATAACCTACAGGCACCATGAATGCAGCCATTTCTCCTGTCTGTTTTTGCAATCGAGTGAGTACAGCGTCAACTTCGTCTAAATTGTGTTGGCTGGTCTCGTAGCTATGCATTAATAACAATGCTGCCGGACCGATGATCAAGGTTTTGTCGTATGGACTTTCCTCAATCAAGCTCCACTCTTTCAACAGTTTTAAGTGTCGGTAAAGACTACTCAACGGGACTTGCAATTGTTCGCTCAGCGTTTTAGCTGAGACAGGCTCATTATTTACCGCCACTTGCATCAACAACTGAAGTGACTTTTCGTTTACCTGATTGGAAGACAGTTTTATTTCATTCATGGGACTGTTTTAGCCTTTATAATTAAACGCCTCAAACTCAAATTCTTATATATCGAGAATCTTACCCAAATTAAAGCATTACATTCTCACTGAGTGAGAATGTTGCAAAATAAATACAGATTTAGCATCAATCGCAATTCCTATGTTACTTACAGATGACGGCTTGCATTTCCCGCCATCTATCGGCACCCTCTATAACCTTCCTATTTGAATGTGCAGCGACGCCAACGGTGTTCCTTGTTTTTGGGTTTGCTGTTACTGCAAGTAGTTTGCGTATTTCTGCAAGTTGGCTTCAAGGATAAACAAAATGAAATTAATCAAACCACTCTCGTATATTCTCGCCCTCGCTTTCAGCGCATCTGTAGCCGCTAAAGTAACGATCGAAGTTCCTAGCTCTATTGATTTGCTGGTTGTAAATGGTGCAAAACCAAACACGTCTGGAAGTCTGTTCTCTTCAACTAAAAGCCTTGAACTGGAAGATGGGCAAAACCAGATCGTCTTTCGTTTTGAACCTTATTTTACTGAAGGGGATGACCGTGTTGGCGTAGCGAGCGATGTCGTGATCGCCAAATTTACTGCACAAGATAAAGAATTGGTTTTCTCATTGCCTGAGTATCGCGATGCCAAAATGGCGCAAGAAAAGATTAAGTCTTTTGAATGGTCTTTGGTGGATAAAAGTACTTCAGCAATCAGCATTGACCAAGATCGTTTAGTCAAAGAAGGTATGCAGCTTGGCCGTAATTTCTATCAAGAAACCAAGGAATACAACCAAACTGGAGCTGTAGCTTCTATTGCCGATAAAAATGCTACCTCAATGGCTATCACCCAACCAATAGCCGCAGATTCTACAACGGAAGAAATGCTGCACTTCTGGTACAACAAAGCTGACGCAGAAACGAAAGCACGCTTTAAAGAATACGTTAAGGGGCATTAACCCAACCTGGCGAGCTCTCTTGAATAGAGAGCTCGTAATACTCTTTCTCATTCTTCACCAGAACATCAAACACCTTGCTGTCCAGTCGCCCGCAACTCACTTCGTGAGACATAATTTGCATTACTTCTTCGAGCGTCATTCTTCCTCGGTAAGGGCGCGCTTGAGTTAATGCCTGAAACACATCTGCCACTGCAATAATACGTGAAGGCAAATCAATTTCTGCGCCTTGCAAACCTTTCGGATATCCCGAACCATCTAATCGTTCATGGTGATTGGCCGCCCATTCACAGACAGCAGACTGACCAAACATCATTTGCAATGTATAGCCAGAATCCGTTGAGTGACGCTGAATACACAAATATTCACTCTCATTGAGTTTACCCGGTTTATGTAGGATGTCCTCTGGCGTGTGTAGCTTGCCAATATCGTGTACTAATCCGGTTAAATACAGCGCTTTTTGCATTTCAGAATTCAATCCCAACTGCCGAGCCAAGCTGTGACAAATCTCGGCCACTTTCTGAGAGTGATAAAAAGTGAACTGGCTCTTCGCATCGACGATATTTGCCATCAACATCGCGATAGCCACAATATCCCCCACTTCTAGCTTCTGTTCGAAAAAAGGAGTCGAAGGTAGGTTTTGGCTAAGAGCTTCAATGTGATGATACTCCATTGAGAACCAGATAAATTCTTTGCTTAGCAAGTTTTGCATTTGACGTACCAGATCCCTCTCAAACAGGGTGCCACTGAGCCGTCCAATTTCAAGACACACTTCATTACGAGCTTCCTGAGTCACGTTGCTGAACTCATCTCTTGGATAGAGTTCTTTAAGATAATCGACCCGGTCGGCCAGAAATATCAGCGCGGCAAACCGCTTATCTCTGTCTGAGATATCAATGTTCTTAAGTTCTTCCCAAGGGGTATGGTGGTACAGGATAGCGTCTGCGAAAAACGCTAATGGGGGGCACTGAGAAAGAAGCTCGTATCCGCGTAAACAGTGCTGGCGAACATTGTCAGGTTGCATGTTTTCGAGCAAATTATAAAAATCGCTTTTTTGTGCAACACCACAGTCATGAATTAAACCAAGTGAGAACACCAACTGGCACTCTTCTTCACTCCATTCCATCGCTTTCGCGCAAGCGTAGGCCATGTAGCCTACACGATGACCGTGATTGATATCATCAATACCAATTGAATCTAACGCTCTGGCGATACAAAAGAATGTCTGTCTTAAATTAACATGCCATTCTATTTTCACTGGACTCATCATACGCAACTCGTTTCTAGTGTTTTAGTTGAATACTACAACCCTAATGAAAATATAGTAGAACAATGGCTAGCCGTTAAACTTTGGTTCGATCACTTTTCACCAACGGTTAAAGCCGGCACATAATCGATAATTTCGTCCTGTTCGCCAATAGAGAGCTGATAACACTCATGAGAATGCTGTTCCAGACACTCAAAAATTTCTCTATCTAACTGATTATTATCAACGAGAGAACGAACGATTCCCAAAGCTTCTTCCAACGGCATTCCCGCTCGGTAAGGCCGTGACTGAGTGAGCGCTTGAAATACGTCCGAAACGGCAATAATCCGGCTTGGCCTATCAAGTTGATCAGCCATTTTGCCTAACGGATAACCCGAACCATCCAAACGCTCATGATGATTGGATGCCCATTCAAGAATACGCTGAGAGCGGAAAATAGCTTGCAGGATAAAACGAGTGTCCGTGGCATGGCTCTTAATGCAGGTATACTCTTCGGAAGTCAGCTTACCTGCTTTGTGCAATACAGGATCCGGCGTATAAAGCTTACCAATATCGTGCACTAGCCCCGTCAGATACAACATCTTCTGCACCTTAGGAGAATACCCGAGCTGTTTAGAGATATATTGCGCTAGCTGAGCAACTTTAAGTGAATGTTGAAAAGTGAAAGTGCTTTTTGCATCAACAATTTTTGCGAAAAACTCTGCTATCGCGATAGTGCCATCCAGATCAATTCGGCCGGAAAAAAACGGTACAGGAGCCATGCGAAAATACATTTCCTCAATGTACTTTGGTTTCATGGAAAACCAGAAATCATCTTTATCCACCAGCTCTGTCATATGCTGAACCATATTCGGTTCAAACACAGTATCGGCATGATGGATCAGCTCATTACAAATCGCTTTTTTCTCTACTGCGGAAAGATTGCCAAATTTATCTTTCTTGTGATGACGGTAGAGATGATCTAAACGGTTGGCTAAAAAGATCAGAGAAGCCAGTTGCTTGTCGGTGTCAGATAACGGGAGATTTTTCAGCTCTTGCCAAGGCGTATGATGATATAAAATTGGCGTAGCGAAACAGGACAAAGGCTGACACTCTTTCAGCAGCATATAGCCTTTTTCACAATGACGGGAAAAACTGCCAGTTAAACAATGTGGAAACAGAGGTAAAAGATTAGTCGATTGTGTACCACCACAATCATGCATTAGCCCTATTGAAAAAGCTAACTGAGCCTGTTCTTCATCCCACCCCATAAAAACCGCACATCGATAGGCAATATATGCCACGTTGTAGCCGTGGTAAGGAACTTCATGATCAATGGCGTCTAATGCCTGAGCAACACCCAACAAAGCCTGACGCAAATTAACTCTTGCATCTTCAACTGACATATCCATAAGAGCAACTAGCAATCTCACCTAAACTTTAAGGCTAGAAAATATAAATCAATGCCATACTTTTGTCCTTAATATATTAGGGGATATCGACGGAACACTTAAAAAATGTGACCAATGGTTTTCACCGAATGTCATATTGTTACATTTAAAAACGAGATGAATTTTAAATCGTGATCGAAATCCAACTTGGTGCATATACGCTAGGGTTGTGATTGAATAAGAAATGAACAAACAAAGGGGAAAGGACAACTATTCTTACCCCAGAAAAATTAAATATATATCATAGTGTTGATGAAAACTTAGGCGCTGGCAGGCGCAAAGCTCTGACAGTTCTTCGGACACACTTTTGAACAGGCTTCGCAGCCGATGCAATCTGCCGAATTTTTCAGCGTCATGACCATCATCACTTCATCGTCATCAAAGTAATCGTCGTCTTCGTCGATGTCTTCATTTTCAACCAAATCAAATACATCTCTTGAACACACCTTGTAACAACGGCCACAGCCGATACAGTTCTGTTTGTCGATTGCTTGAATGAATTGCGGCACCCATTCCTCACCGCCTTGGGTATAACCTACTCTATTGCTCACAGTTCTCTTCCTTGTTGATATTTAAACAATCCATTTCATGCATAATCGTGCCATTTGTAACGTTCAAACTGGTCACGACAGCTACCACTCTTCATCCATCAACTGTGACAAACGTTGCTGGCTGTCCTCAGTCGTTTCCGATTCTTCTCTTTGTTTCATTGCACGAGCCAACCAGCCTGAAGGTCCCTGCTGTAACTCTTGTAGAACTTCGGACAGTAGCTGATGAATCTCATAACCTGGATGCACTTTGATTGGCTGAATGTTTTGCTCAATCAACTGCCTTATCGCGGCTGCGCCACATGCGTTACAAAACACCGCAGAACAATCCGCAAGATCATTGATCCGGCTTGGAAGCTTGTCGTGGACACGATCCGATACCGAATATTCAATCGCTTCTAGCAAGTGCCAATCATGTTCGCAAATGCCGTAGATCAGCATGCCTAACGAGCTACCGAAATGCTGATCTACGGTCTGTCTATCATGGGTTGCAAAGGCAACTTTCACTTTGAAGCTGCTGGAATCTGGGCTGGGTTCGACGTGCAATCTGCGTTTGCTTATGTTCATCGCGCCTCCTTAGAATCAAATCCAGTCATCTCGTTTTGCATGACTTCATGAGCTTCAAAGCGGTAAGCGCTGATATGAACAGGGACTTCATCTTTGTGATTACGTAATAGCAAATTGGCTAATGCAAACAGGCGCTCACGAATCCCCTCATAGCCAAACTGACGTATGTCCATATTCCCGTACTGATCGTGGCAAGGATAACCAGCACGCAAAACCGGAACACGAGGCTCACACATCTGCGCAGCATGAGTGTTACTGATCACTGCTTTCAGATGTAAGTTGTTCAGATCAATCGCAGAGAGGTCGCCAATCACAATGTCATCCGCATCGATATCCGATAGATGAGGCGCATCAATCGTGGTGATCAGTTGAGAAATTCGGCCACCAACAGAGAGAAGCAATTCGGCGTAACCTTTGGCAAGGTCGGGCTCTAGCGCAATCACATACTCTTCTCGACTGAGCAGAAAGTGGGTATCTAACATTGCGTCTTGGACCCGTTGTCTGGCGCGCGTCATCCAAGTCGGAACATCTTGCCCGCTGATTCGAGAGAGAGTCATGACCAGATCATCAATCATATCTATGCTCATACCCATTCCAAAAGACTGATAGGGAATGTCAAAACGCTGCTTGAGCCATTGGGCAAGATCAACCAAACCATCACCCAGTACCAGTGTCATAACACTGTCCGACATCAGCTCTACTTCCATTACAGAGGTACCACCTGTGCTGGTTGCGTTGTATTCCGCTTCGTCCAAATGTCCATCAAGTGACAGGGATAAATCGGGAACGATAACCGCATCAAGACCAAAAGCTTCCACATACTGTTTGATGGTTTCAATGTCAGCAGCCGTCATGCCTAAAGAGCAGAGCACATTAACTTGCTGACGTTGACGAGGACGCAGTGTCGGCGGCTGTACAAGCTGCTTCACGACGCTTCTTACCGCTTCACAGTAGCCAGTTTGCATCGAACCGACGAAATCTGGCGTGCTCATTGAGACAATACGAGTACTCACAAACTCGGGATGGTTATGTTTAAAATCGGCAATCACCCGAAACACATCACAACCTTGCATCTCGGTAAGCCCTGTCGTCATTACTGCAATCAGTTCTGGATTCTGTTTCTCACATAACAGCTGCAAAGCTTCGCTGAGGTTATCATCTCCACCCATCACTGCTGAGACTTGGTCAATGGCTGTATTTTGCAGAGGAATAGGCTCTCGCAAGTGTTGAATCAGATAAACTTTGGCAAAAGCACTACAGCCTTGAGCACCGTGCATGAGTGGAATGGCACGATGAAAACCCAATGAAGCTAAAGTCGCACCTGTTGCTGGGCTGGTTTTGAGCGGTTGTGACACCAAAGGCGAATTCGTTTTTCTCACGTTACCCATGCCTGTCTCCTTACTTTGCGTTTGCTAAAGATGGGGTGGAGCAGCCTTGCAGTGACCAAGGCGCTTCACTGCGGGCTTTCGACCAAATCGGTGATTCCAAAGTCCGACATAGCTCTTGTGCCAGAGTCAGCATGCCTTTGTATCCCGCATAGGCGTGTTCGCGCTCTTGGTTGATGTCTAAGAATGGCAAGCGTGCTTTGAGTGCTGTGTACATGTTTCGCCCACCAGCTATCATGATGTCAGCGTTGTAACGGTGATAGGTATCAAGAAGCAGTGAAGCGCCACCTTCATCGAGCATCAAAGCCTCTTCCCCCATAATGTCCATAATGCGTTTCTTGTCTGACTGAGTGGATTTACGCGTGCCTGTCGCGACACATTCAACGCCAAGTTCTTTTAGTGCACTCACAACAGACCAAGATTTAACTCCGCCAGTATAGAGCAGCGCCTTTTTACCTTTGAGACGTTCAACATAAGGCTTTAACGCTTCACGGGTTTGAGCTTCTTCACGGGTAATCAAAGCCTCCGCATCTTCAATTAGGCGCTCATCTTTGATTAAGCGAGCAAAGGAGCGCAGTGCGCAAGAGGTATCTTCAATGCCGTAAAAGCTGCCTTCAAACCATGGGATGTTCCACTTTTCTTCCAACTTGCGAGCCACGTTAACTTGCGCACGAGCGCAAACCACCATCGCCGCATCAGCACGATGCATGGTTTGAATTTGATGAAACTGAGTATCTCCAGCCAAGCAGCACAATACTCGCAGACCCAGTTGTTCAAACAACGGAGAGACATGCCAAAACTCGCCTGCAATGTTGTATTCGCCAATCAAGACGATGTCATGCACTTGGCGAGAAGGATCATGCTTCATTAGAGGCTTTGGCGGTGGCTCTGCACTGCCTATAACTCGCTCAAACATCACATTGCCCGCAATGCGGTTACCCAGATTTTTGTTGCCATAAAAACCAGCAGCATCCACAGGGATGACCGGAATATTCCAGCGCTCTTTCGCCAACTGACAAATGGTTTCAATGTCGTTGCCTTCTAACGCAGGTACACAAGTCATATAGACAAACACCGCAGGGGGAGCATGTTTTTCGATCAGTTGTTTAATGGCGTGAAGCAGACGTTTCTCTGCCCTGCCCATAATGACGTCTTGTTCGTTGAGATCCGTCGTGAAGCCATAGCGAAACAGATTGGTACCAGTAGCACGGGTGCCTCTGTTGTTCCAACTGTTACCCGCACAACCAATTGGGCCGTGGACAATATGTCCAACATCGGCAATCGGTAACAAACTGATTTGCGCACCGTCAAAAGTACAGCCACCAGCCGTAGCACCCGGTTTGGAGCGGCTGCAACCACTCTTACTGCCTGAGTTATGCTCACAGGCAGGTTCATCTTGTAATAGCTTGATTTCGGACTGCTTCATGGTGCCTCCACGGTTTACATCGAACGATGTTGTGACATTCAATCAGTGAATGTCGTATTAACCAGTGGAACTGCAATTAGAAAGCCAAAAATAAACTATTGATAAATATTGTTTATTTATAATCTGGAACCTGCAATTGTCGCAAAACGGACAAAGCCAAACAGAAGGTGCGACAAAAAAGAAAATCGGTTGATACGCAAATTTTGTCAGTTGTGATGATCGGTCTTGCTATCACAGTCTGCAGGCATGCTTTAGGACAGGAATCCTCTAGAAATTAAATTAGATCTGGTGATTTCCGATGAGAAAAAATATATGGCAAACATCTTAAATTGTGACAATGCGACTAAGCCACTACAGCATCTGTATTGTTTATTTGTGATTAGGTGATTGTGCTAGATTTCACTATACTTTTTGTTTAAATATTAATAAGTAGAGTGCGATGTTATTACAAGGTTCGAACCTCAATATGCCTCTGGCCGAGCTGGTTTCTTCACTGACAGTAGCGTTAGATATGACAGAGGGGCAACCCCCAGAGCACAGTATGCGTTGCTGCTGGATTGGAATGCATATTGGTGAGCGAATGAACCTCTCATCAACAGAAATCCATGATCTGTATTTTACGTTACTTCTCAAGGATGCTGGCTGCAGCAGCAATGCAGCCCGTATTTGTGAACTCTACGCCACCGATGATCTTATATTTAAACAACGTTATAAAACTGTCGGTACTAGCCTGACGAGTGCGATTAATTTCGTATTAAAAAATGCAGGCTCGGGAGAACATTGGCAGAAGCGTATCTCTACCACGATTGATATTTTGAAAAATGGTACAGATTACGCTCAAGAACTGATTCAAACACGTTGTACAAAAGGGGCAGAAGTTGCTCGTGAACTCTTGTTCAGTGAAAACGTAGCTAAAGGTATACAACATTTGGATGAGCACTGGGACGGTTCAGGTCGTCCTGATGGGTTGATGCATGATCAAATCCCACTATTTTCAAGAATTGCCCTTCTCGCTCAAGTGATGGATGTTTTTCAACGTGAACATGATTTGAATATTGCATTTTCTGAACTAGAAAGTCGTTCCGGAAACTGGCTGGATCCTAACTTAGTGACCATCTCTAAGCAGTTGAAAGACAATCCTGATTTCATTAAGGCACTTAATGCCCCATCCATAGTCCCTTTTGTACTCTCTATGTCACCCGCCCAAGCGATGATTCCATTAGATGATGACTATTTCGATCGAATCGTGACTGCTTTCGGCAAAATCATTGATGCCAAAAGCCCTTTTACCTCTGGTCACAGTTCCAGAGTGGCTATTTTTAGTACGCTCATAGCCGAAGAACTCAAGTTAGACAAAGAGGATCGACTATGGCTGAAACGTGCAGCGCTCTTACATGATCTAGGCAAATTAGGAGTAAGTAACACGATCTTGGATAAACCAGGAAAATTGGATGATGACGAGTGGGCAAAAATACAAAATCACGCGGTGTTTACCAGAGAGATAATTGAAAAGATATCCCCTCTAAAACAATTCGCCAAAATGGTAGCTGCTCATCATGAAAAGTTAGATGGAACAGGCTATCCCGATAAACTGGTTGCAGACGAAATCTCGATGATGACACGGATTATTACCACAGCAGATATTTTTGATGCCATTACGGCTGAACGCCCTTATCGAGGTGCTATTCCAATTCCAAAAACTTTAGAAATCATGGAAGAAAACCTTGGAACAGCCATCGACCCATTGTGCTTTAATGCGCTAAAAGCGGCACTAAAAAAACTACCAGAGAAGTATATGAAAGATATTGGTATGAGTGGGGTTCCAGCGTCACCGATGCTCTAGGTTGACTTGCAAAAATAATGATTGGGTTAGAGTCATCTAGCTGCTATTTGATATTTGAGCTCGGCGAGCGATAAATTCTGCACAATCAAGCCGAATCAATGGTAAGAGCTTAAGTGAGAATGAATGAATAATTAACGAACAGGTATTTCTGTCACAATTAACTATTTCTAATCTATGGCTTTTTATAATTGAGTGAGCGCACTCTTCGCATGCTAAGAGGCGCTTTAAATAGATAGGATTAGTGCTGATTAGCCGTAAAAGCAGCAAGTGTTTTTTAAAGCTAATAGTTTGGTTTTACTCATCGCGAATCGCAATCACAAGACCGCTGCATGCAGCCAAATCAAAGGTCAATGAACTGCAACCCGACAAGCTATGTGAGACTAAATGAAGATCAAAGTGTTTCGCTTCAAGATAGGCTTCACGTGAACCCATCTCCTGTTCAAAACAAAGGGTAAAACGCAGCTCAGGATAGCTTAGTTTCAAGCTATCCAACGTTTGCTGATTGATGTCGGACTGCGCCTCAAGCTTGGCAACGATGTCCGACAATACTACGGGAGAAAGTTGCGCAAGCTGCATGGGTGCAGATGCCTCTATAACTACATCACTCATAGCTCTCCTCCAGCTCCAATTCTCCACACTCAACGACATCCTTTTTGAAACCAAGGATTCGTTTCACCCAAGGTGGTGGATTGGTTGCAATCACTTGCGAGAGATCCTTCAACACGGCAGAAGCCTCTGCAGGCGCAGTTTTCTTGATAGGATGGATGTTGGCACGAGTAACGCGCGCAGCAGCAGGACCGCCAATTGAGAGGGTAAACAACATATGGCAATCGCGAATTCTATCCAGCATCGCAATGGCGCGCTCCTCTCCTTTTTTCTCGGTCGGCATTTCACGCACATCAACCAGTTGATGCTGAGTAGCACTCACTTCATAAATCAGAACACGCAAACACGAACCGTAATGCCCATTGACCATCTCACCTTGGTTGGATGTCAACGCCACGCACAGTTTTGGTCCAGAGATAGGCGTTTGCGAAACGACTTCTGGGGCAGAAACATCACTGATGTCTGGATTACAAAGCACATGCAAAGCGTTGGAAACGTTTTTGCGAGTCGGTCCTGAACCTAACGAACCAACCATTAAACGAAAAGCCTTCGGAGACAAACCGACTAACTTCGTTTCGGTCAGAGGCTCACCAAGGTGCTGAATCAACAGCCCCAATAGCGAGCGCAGTTCGATATTGGGCAACGACTTAGACGCTAAAGCAATGCGTATCGCCGCTTGGTCGGAAATGGTATTGTCCATCATCATATCGTCCTCCTCAATCAAGCGGCTTGTAGTCGTTTGGCTTTTACCGTGATAGGCAACTTAGGTTTTGTTGCCATAGGGTCAATGTGATAAATCGCCCCGTTTGCTAAACGCACTTCACCACCCCATTTGTTGTCGCTGTCAAATTCAAAGTAAGTGATCACCTCTTCCAAGTCTTTTTTGGGTAGATAAAGTGAAAGTGCGCCATTTTCGTTGTACTGAATCATTACATTCGCCATAACCTTTCCCTCTGTTAGGCTGATAAAGAAAGGCCGACAGAATACTCCGCCGGCCATATACATTAACGAACTAAGTCAAACCCAAGATCCGTTTTACCTAGGTCACTTGTTTCGCGATCCAGCTTCGCCAGAACCTCATTCACCAAAGTGGTTAACATGGTCATTGCACCTTCGTAGCCAAGAGTAGATTGGCGATGAAGATGATGGCGATCGAAAATTGGGAAACCGATACGAACTAATGGAACTTCAAACTCAGGACCTTTCGCTTTGGTATCACGTTCGATGAATTTACCGTATGAGTTACCAATCAAAAGATCCGGTTTGTCAGTAAACATCAGTGAACGTAAATGCCATAAGTCTTTACCCATGAACACTTCCGCGTTTTGACCATATGGCGTTTCAGCAAGCTGAGCTTCCATTTGTTTGCGCCAACGCTTCGCACCGTTGTTACAAAGCACATGCTTAATTTCGCAACCAAGCTCGGTTAGGAACTTACACATACCCAATAGGTAGTCAGGATCACCGTACAGTGAAACTGTCACGCCGTGCAGCCAAGTGTGGGAATCCGTCATCATATCCACAAGACGACCACGCTCTTTGGTGATTGACTCAGGAATAGGTTTGCCTGTGACTTCAGATACTTTCATGATGAAATTATCTGTCCACTCCAACCCCATAGGGATGTTCAGTGCTGGCACGTCTTGTTTCCAAGTACCTTCAATGAATTTCTTGGTTTTCACAAGTTGATCAGGTTGAAGTAAGAAAGTTGCTTTTGAATTCGGCGCATCTTTAACTTCTTCGATTGGCGTACCGCCTGAATACATACGGTATTCACCATCTGCAGGGGTATCCAATACTTCTGATGGATCACAAAGGAAAGAGTATTCCACCTTCATTTCGTCCAACATACGACGAATGACGCGGTAGTTACCAAGATAGGTTTCGAACCCCGGAACAATGTTAATTTTGCCATTGCTTCCAGCCACTTTCCCTTCCATTCCATTGATAGTGAAATAGCGCAGAATGCCTTCGAACATGTTGTCCCAGCCAGTAACATGGCTACCCACAAACGAAGGTGTGTGCGCAAATGGAACCGGTAAATCCGCTGGAATATGTTCATTATGTTTGGCGTTATTGATGAAGGCGTTTAAGTCGTCACCGATAACTTCCGCCATACAAGTGGTAGAGACAGCTATCATTTCGGGTTTGTACAAGGCGTAGGCGTTTTTAAGTCCGTCAAACATATTCTCCTGACCACCAAAGACCGCTGCGTCTTCTGTCATTGAGTCAGAAACACACGCAACGGGTTCTTTAAAGTGGCGGTTGAAATAAGAACGGAAGTAAGCCACACAACCTTGTGAACCGTGCACGTAAGGAAGTGTTTTTTCGAAACCGAGAGAACACAAAACGCTACCGAGCGGCTGACACGCTTTAGCAGGGTCAATCGTAATGTGTTTACGAGCAAAGTTAATCTCTTGGTATTCTTTCGTTGTTGTCCATTCAAAGGTTTCGCGAACCTTCTTAGCATCAACGGCATTTTCAAAAGTCGCGCGCTTGTTCGCCATCAACTCTTGATACTCTGGTTGCTGAAATAGCGCATAACCAGTTTTAATGTCTTCAACTTTTTGAGTCATGAGTATTCTCCTACCGTGCCACTAATCTGTGAACACCGGTTCGGGTTACATTAATTGGAAATCCTTTCCAACTCACTTTAAGCAGATTTAGCTAGAGCTTCGTCTGATGCTTCTTCCAACCAAGGTGCTTTCATGCTCTTCCAGCATGGGTTGTTCAGCGTTAAATCCATGTCACGAGCGAAGATAGCGAAACCATCGACACCGTGATAAGGGCCGGAATAATCCCAGCTGTGCATTTGGCGGAACGGGTAACCCATTTTCTGGAAGACATATTTCTCTTTCACACCAGAACCGATTAAATCTGGGTTCAAGCGTTTCACGAACTCTTCCAACTCATAGGCACTGGCATCATCGAAAAGCAAGGTTGAATCTTTGACATCTGGCGTGGTTTTCACATAGTCATCGTTATGAGCAAACTCATAACCTGCACCCACAATTTCCATACCCAAATCTTCGTACGCACCAATGATGTGACGAGGACGTAAACCACCGACATAAAGCATCACAGTCTTGCCTTCTAGGCGTGGGCGATATTTATCAATCACCGCTTGCCATTGCTGACGATATTTCGCGATCACATCTTCAGTCTGCTGCTTAATTTTATCGTCAAAGAATGCGGCAATTTTACGCATAGACTCTTCGATTTTGGTTGGACCGAATAGGTTGTACTCCACCCAAGGAATGCCGTTTTTCTCTTCCATGTAACGCACGATGTAATTCATTGAGCGATAACAGTGAACAAGGTTTAACGCAACTTTTGGTGTGTTTTTCATCTCAGGTAATGTGCCGTCGCCTGACCATTGAGCCACAACGCGCAGCCCCATATCTTCGAGGATGATGCGAGAAGACCAAGCATCGCCACCGATGTTGTAGTCACCGATGATTGCCACATCGTAAGGTGTGGATTCGACAGTGCTCTCTTGTGCGGCGTCCAACACATAGTCGCGAATAGTGTCGTTCGCGATGTGGTGACCCAATGATTGGGACACGCCGCGGAAACCTTCACAACGAACAGGAACGATGGTTTTACCAATTTCAGCGCCTTTAACTTTTGCAACTGCTTCGATATCGTCACCAATTAGACCCACCGGACACTCTGATTGAATCGAGATACCTTTAGACAGCGGGAACAATGACTCAATCTCATCAATAGCAGCAGAGAGTTTTTTGTCGCCACCGAATACGATGTCACGCTCTTGGAAGTCAGTGGTAAAGTTCAACGTACCAAAAGAGTCAACACCCGTTGTACCTGAGTAGTAGTTACGGCGACCCGCACGAGAGTACTGACCACAACCGATCGGACCGTGAGAAATGTGAATCATATCTTTCACAGGTCCCCACACTACCCCTTTTGAACCTGCGTACGCACAACCACGAACCGTCATCACACCAGGCAGTGTTTTGCGGTTTGAAGTGATACAAGTGCCTTCAGCAGAGCTATCACTGATCGCAATATGCTTCTTGCGATCTTCACGCGCTTTCTCAGGATAGACATCCAAAACTTCGTCTATCAGAGCCTGTTTTTGTTCTTTGTTCATAGACATAAGTGAATCCTCATTGTCTTTAACCAAATAGAAGAATCAGTGCTTAACTTACGCTGTAAGCTCTGCTGCTGTTTTACCAATAATGGTTTCGTCTTCTTCTTCAAGGATGCCGAACTCCATCAGTAGCTCTTCCAGCTCATCCATGGTCACAGGAGTTGGTATAACAAACTTTTGGTTGTTGATGATCTTGCTTGCAAGAGCACGATACTCGTCCGCTTGTCTGCAAGTTGGGTCGTATTCGATAACCGTCATACGACGGATTTCTGCACGTTGTACGATGTTGTCACGAGGTACAAAGTGAATCATCTGAGTACCTATTTTGTCTGCCAATGCCATGATGAGCTCATCTTCACGGTCTGTGTTACGAGAGTTACAAATCAGCCCCGCTAAACGCACACTACCTGTCGCTGCATATTTGCAGATACCTTTAGAGATGTTGTTTGCAGCGTACATTGCCATCATTTCGCCAGAACACACGATGTAGATTTCTTGCGCTTTGTTCTCACGAATTGGCATCGCGAAACCACCACACACAACGTCACCCAATACGTCGTAGAAAACGAAATCTAAGTCTTCTTCATACGCACCCTCTTCTTCGAGGAAGTTGATTGCTGTGATAACACCACGACCTGCACAACCCACGCCTGGCTCTGGACCGCCTGATTCCACACAACGAACATCGCCATAACCAACTTTCAATACATCTTCTAGTTCGATGTCTTCAACCGTACCGGCTTCCGCTGCCATTTCCATGATGGTGTTTTGTGCTTTTGAATGCAGGATTAGACGAGTTGAATCCGCTTTCGGGTCACAACCGATAATCATTACTTTCTTACCTGCTTCAGCCAACGCTGCCACTAAGTTCTGAGTGGTAGTGGACTTGCCGATGCCGCCTTTTCCGTAAATTGCACATTGACGAATTGCCATGGTCTATCTCCTTGTTAAATTAGACTCACGGTCGTTATTGCGAGATCTGTACCATCAGAAAATCAGCGAATTTTCATATAGTTAATTTGGGTACTAGAAGCAACAATCAAACATTGTCAGCTTTGCAACAAGCCTTTGTCGGCTGATTGTAGGAGGGGTTAACGGTGAGAATGATTGGTTAGCGAACTTACTATTTAGAATCGATAAAAATGACTAAAGGCGCATAAGCGCCTTTATAAATGAGGTTGGTAGGACTAGATCGTAGAACTAGCGAATTAAGAAACGATTAAGCAAATACAGAATCGATTTACGATGGCTCAATATCCATGAACTGCGAGGTAACTTACTCCACGAACGCACCACCGTTTTAGCATGCGTAAAGGTCTTGAAGCCTTCAATGCCGTGATAATGCCCCATACCTGAATCACCAATACCGCCAAATGGCGCGGAATCGGCTGCAACATGCATCAAAGTATCATTAATACACACTCCGCCACTGTGCGTGTGCTTGAGAACATATTCAGCAATATCGTTGTCATCAGTCATGAGATAGAGTGCTAACGGACGAGCGTGGGAGTTCACTCTCTCAATTGCCTCTTCAATGGTTTTATAGCCAATCACAGGCAAAATTGGGCCGAAGATTTCATTCTGCATCAGCCACATATCATCAGTGACATTGGTGACTAGACTTGGCGCCATCTGCGTTGCTTTCAATTCAACCGACTGTTTTACAGTGTAAATCTGCGCACCTTTCTGTTTGGCATCGTCGAGATAACTTTGTAGACGTTCTAACTGCGCTTGATTGATGATACCTGCGCAATCCAATACGCCGTGTTTGTTGATAAAACGTTTAGCAAAACGCTTCAGATACAACTCGATAAATTGATCAACCTTGTCGGCGGGCAACATCACGTAATCTGGAGCAATACATATTTGCCCCGAGTTAATCGCTTTGCCTTGCATGATGTTGTCAATGCTACGAACCAAGTCTGCATCCGGTGCAATAATTGCTGGCGATTTCCCTCCAAGTTCTAGAGTGACAGGGGTTAAATTTTTCGCTGCAGATTGCGCTACGATTTTGCCCACCGGTGTTGAGCCAGTGAAAAGCAGATGATCGAAAGGCAAAGAACTGAATGCTGTTGCTATAGTTAAATCCCCTTCAATACACACAGCAATATCACCCAACGAGCCGATAATTCGTGTCAGTACTTTGTTGGTTGCTGGCGTGTATTCACTGAACTTAATCATCGCTTGGTTACCAGCCGCGATAGCAGTAACAAGCGGAGACAAACTCAGCATTGCTGGGAAGTTCCAAGGGACCACGATTCCGACTACACCTAAGGGTTGATAGTGCACTTGCACTTTCGATGGTAAAACCAATAACCCCGCATGACGGCGCGATGGCTTCATCCACTTTTTGAGATGCTTTTGGGTGTACTTAATTTGATTAATGACAGGCAGTACATCACAGAAAGTACTGTCAAAGTGCGGACGGAAACCGAAGTCTTCACTGAGAGCTTCTACTAGCGCTTTTTTCTCTTTTAACAACGCAGCTTTCAACGCAGAAAGGCGTTGCAGTCTCTGTTCCAAACTGGGTGACGGGTCATTAGCGTATTGAAGACGAAGACGGCTGTATTGCGCATGCAGTACTTCTAGCTCAGTCACTTGCAATTTTTGCCACTGAGCTTCTACAGCGGATACTCGATTCATATTATCTCCTACCAGACAACTTTATAACGTGGAAAGAAGCTCAGGGTTTATGCCAAAGCTTGTCTTGTGTTCTTCAATCACAAATTCACTTCTTGTCTGAATCACTCCCGGCAGTGTACCTAATCGTCCGGACATAAACGCTTGGTAAGCTTTCATGTCTTTGACGCGAACTTTAATCATGGTATCGAAGTCACCTGACAAAGAATAGCAAGATTCAATTTCAGGGATATCTTCTACTGCACGAGCAAAGCGTTCAAAAATAGAAAAGCACGTTTGGTCTAAACGAATATGAATAAACACCTGAACATCTAAGCCTAACTTTTCTGGATTTAACTCAGCGTGGTAGCCTTTGATGTAGCCTTCTTTTTCTAGTCGCTTAACTCGGTCAGAACAAGGTGACGTAGTAAGGTTCACTAACTTGGCCAGTTCAACCACTGGCAGTCTGCCTTTAGTATGTAATATGCGCAGGATTTGTTGATCCACACGGTCTAGATTCATAGCTCAATACTTTTTCAAGACTCATTGCGCCATACAATACTGACTAATAAGGGCAGGATGAACCTCATCATTATGTGTTGTGAGCATAGTCACAATCAAAAATAAAGGGCATCAGATGATGCCCTTTATTAAGAAGAAAATTCTTAGTTTCATTTGTAGTATGCGATAGAAGGCTACACCTTAACGGTATTAGAACCCGGATATTTGTTACTTGTTACTACCAGCTTATGATTGCACTCACGGCAGAACATTTGCTGTTCCATCGGGTAGTAATGCTCGCCGTTAAAAAGCTTTGAAAGAAAAGCATGTACAGCCTGCCAACCAGATTCCGATTCCGTAGAGCAACGTCTCATAACAACTTTATGCTGTGTGGTTTTACGGCAACAGTTACAAAACGCTTCTGGCATAACAGGATCCTCTCTTATTGACTAAAATGATAACTCGGTGCTTATTTAATCACTTTCGAGCAAACACTCAAATATTTCATTTAGATGTGTGACAAGGATCTAAAACATCCTACATACACTCCAAGTAAATTCTGCTAACAAACGGTCTTGATATAGATAAAAAAACCCCACAGTGTGGGGTTTTCAGAGAAACAGTGAACTTTTAACCTAGTCTAGGTCAATCAATTGCTTCTTATATGTTTGGTGCTGAGACTTCACAGCTTGTTCAGGTTCACCTGTCAGTAGGCTCACAACCACAATCGCGATTGTAGATAAGATTATTCCCGGAACAATTTCGTATACGTCGTACCAACCACCAGACAGTTGTTTCCAGACTACGATAGTTACACCACCAACGATGATACCAGCCAGAGCACCATTTCGGTTCATGCGAGACCAGTACAAGCTTAAGATAAGTGCTGGACCAAATGCCGCACCGAAACCAGCCCAAGCATAAGATACAAGACCGAGCACTGAGCTATCTGGTGTCATCGCCAAGATAAGAGCAATAACCGATAGAATGATCACCGCTAGGCGACCTACACGTACGATCTCTTCAGAGCTTGCGTCAGTTTTAAATACTTGCTTGTAGAAATCTTCAGCCAGTGCAGAAGAAGAAACCAGTAACTGAGAGTCCGCAGTACTCATGATTGCTGCAAGAATTGCCGCTAAAAGAATACCAGCAATAACTGGGTGGAACATTGCGTTTACTAATAGCATGAAGATTTTCTCGCCATCTTCAAGTTGCATAGTACCGTGGTTAGTTACGTATACAAGACCAACGAAGCCCACTAACAATGCGCCAAACATCGACAGACCCGTCCACAAAACAGCAATACGGCGTGCAGTAGTTAGATCTTTGTTTGAACGTGAAGCTTTGAAACGAGCCAAAATATGTGGCTGACCAAAGTAACCCAGACCCCATGCAACCAGAGAAATGATCGCGATAGCAGACAGTGGTTTGCCGTCAATGCCATTCCAAAGAGTAAGAAGTTCAGGGTTAATTGCCGTTAGTTCTGCATCCAGCTTACCGAAACCACCGTCAAGCGCAGCGAAAGGCACGATAAGAAGAGCGGCTGCCATTAAAAGACCTTGAACTAAGTCAGTCCAAGATACAGCCAGGAAGCCACCAAATAGTGTGTAAGAAACCACACAGATTGTTCCGATAACTACCGCGATGGTGTAATCAATACCAAATACAGTTTCAAACAATTTACCACCAGCCACTAGGCCTGAACTGGTGTAGAAAAGGAAGAATAGAAGGATAAAGAAAGCTGAAATTGTTTGAATTAGCTTAGATTTGTCATTAAAGCGACGCGACAAGAATTCAGGCAATGTAAGTGCATCCGTCGTTACGCTGTACGTACGTAGACGTTTTGCAACCAATAACCAGTTTGCCCAAGTACCTACTAAAAGGCCACCAGCTAACCAAAAAGCTTCGAAGCCAGCAGCGTAGGCGTAACCAGGTAAACCAAGTAACAACCATCCGCTCATATCAGATGCACCAGCAGAAAGCGCTGCAGGCCATGGGCCTAAAGATCGGCCACCGAGGAAATAATCCGATGAACTTTTCGTTCGCTGATATGCGTAAACACCAATCGCCAACATCAAAATGAGGTAGACGATAAAGGTGGTCGTAATAGCAAAGCTATTTTCCATTGTGTTGAGTCCTCTAAATATGAATTATCTTCCATGCCCCCTCCCTCAAAGGGAGGAGGAGAGATAAAAGATCCAAGGTCTGAAGATCTTTTAATGTCATCAGACCTAGTGAGATTCGCTTCCAAGCTCTAGCAAGGTCGCGTTACCACCCACTGCCGTAATATTAATTGTACGAGTACGTTCGGTAATAAAGCGCAGTGATAAGTGTGGATCGTGTGCCACAGGAAGGGCATCCAAATCCGTTTCTGATACTAAGCTAACGATAGCACCTGTGCGTTTTGCCAGTTCGCGGTTAAGACGACGCTCAACCGACGTTTTACCAACATAGCCCACAGCGCGAACATCCGATTCGATCAACTGTTGATGAGCATCGAATGTCGCAAATTGCAGAACGTTAGCGGGTAGAGTTGACTGCTCGAAAGCAGACTTTAGTGCTGAAAACAATTCAGCATCATCACTGCAATAAACTGCGCTGTTACCCGCAACTAATGCAGCTGTTAACTGAGCTATAACGGCTTTTTTCGCAGCAGCACTGTCATCATCTTGAATGATCAGTGCTACACCACGACCTGCCGTATACAGCTCGTTCGTTTCTCCGGTAGGGCCAACTAGTTGGTGCGTATGCGCCAACAATGTCGCTGCCTGTTGAAGATGGTAAGAAATCACTCTCGCAAGTTGCGGAGAAGTGCTCTCTAAATTTGATTTCAATGAAAGTAAACACTCACACTTAGAATCAAAACTTGTTAAATTCCAGTTTTCCCAAGCCGAAAAAGCGTCAGAAAAACGAGTTACTTGATGAACCATGTTTGGTCTCCTTCGCTTAGTCGATTAACGGTATTGAACCTGAGAAAAACGGTATAAATAGTGTGGACCACCTGCTTTCGGACCTGTGCCCGATAGCCCTTGACCACCAAACGGCTGAACACCAACCACAGCACCAACTTGGTCGCGGTTGATGTAGCAGTTACCAACACGCGCATGTTTTTCAATCCAGCGATAGGTCGTTTCGTTGCGGCTATGGATACCCATAGTCAGACCAAAACCTGTCTGGTTAATTTGATTCACCACATCCGCCAGTTCACTCGCTTTGAAGCGAACAATGTGCAGTACCGGACCAAATTTTTCTTCTGTCAAACATGAAATGTCTGCAATCTCAAACGCTGTCGGTGCAACAAAATCACCGTGTTGGCAATCTTCACCTAGACTAAGCTCAGCAACTTTCTTCTGCGTCTTTGTCATGTGGTCAATATGCTCAAGCAGTGTTTGTTTTGCTTTCGCATCAATCACAGGACCAACATCAGTAGTATGCAAATAAGGAAGACCAATCGACAGCTCTTGCATTGCACCTTGAATAAGCGTGGTAATGCGGTCTGCAATATCTTGCTGAACGAAAAGAACACGTAGCGCTGAACAGCGTTGACCCGCAGAAGCAAACGCTGAGCGAAGAACGTCACGAACCACTTGCTCAGGTAGCGCTGTACTATCTACGATCATTGCGTTCTGACCACCTGTTTCCGCGATAAACGGAACAGGATCAGCATCGCGCTCTGCCAGTGTTTGGTTAATACGTTGCGCTGTTGCGGTAGAGCCTGTAAACGCCACGCCCACGATACTTGGGTGAGAAGTAAGCACACTACCAATTTCTGAACCTTTACCCGGAAGTAGTTGAATAACTCCGGCAGGGAAACCCGCTTCAAGCATCAATTCAACCGCGCGAACAGCGATTAAACTGGTTTGCTCTGCTGGTTTTGCAACCACAGTGTTACCAGCAACTAGTGCAGCAGAGATCTGACCTAGGAAAATTGCCAAAGGGAAGTTCCAAGGACTGATACAAACGAATACACCACGACCTTCACGTTGTACCGTACGCTTCTCTCCATCAAAGCCATCCACTGTGAATTCGCCTAAGCAATCCACTTGTTTGGCGTAGTAACGACAGAAATCAACCGCTTCACGAACTTCATCAATGCTGTCATGAATGGTTTTACCCGCTTCGTGATGACAGATTGCGACTAACTCAGCCAGATTCGCTTCTAACAGATCAGCAAGCTTCTCTAACTTTTCACTACGAACAGATGCAGGCTCTTGGTTCCAGCTTGCAAAGGCCGCTTGTGCGGACTCGATAGCTTCGGAAACATGATCATGGGATGCGAAGTAGACTTGCCCCACTTCGATACGACGATCATAAGGCGCTGTAACAAGCTCAGGTTTTACATCTTCCTTGATCATGCTTTCGAACAAAGAGTGTCCGTTGATGATTGGCGCAGCCTTCCACTGATAACCAGAAAATGATTCAACTTGCTTTTCAAATGGTTTAGCTTCGCTTTCGATATCTATGTTCACACCATAAGAATTACGGCGCTCAGAGAAGATCGCTGGCGGCAATGGAATTTGAGTATTGTTGAAGGTATCAAACTCAAGCAGCATATCGACCGGATGCTGAATCAAAGATGAAATCGGGCAGCGCGCATCAACCAGACGGTGAACAAACGAGCTGTTTGCACCATTCTCGAGGAGACGACGAACAAGGTAAGGCAACAGATCTTTATGGCTGCCTACAGGAGCATAAATACGCACCGATTGCTTATACGCTTTCATTACATGGTTATACAGTGCGTCACCCATGCCATGCAGACGTTGGAATTCGAAATCTTTGTGTGTTGCCATCACAGCAATAGAAGTGACCGTTTGCGCGTTGTGGCTAGCAAATTGCGGGAACAGGTTGCCACGAACGGATTCACTTAGTAAGAAACGCGCACACGCCAAATAAGAAACATCGGTAGATTCTTTACGAGTGTATACAGGGTAGCCAGTGTAACCCGCTTGTTGAGACCACTTAATCTCACTATCCCAGTATGCACCTTTTACAAGACGAACAGGAATCAGGTCACCCTGATCTTTTGCAAGCGCTGTTAACCAAACCAAAACTGGCAGAGCACGTTTCGAGTAAGCTTGGATTACAAGACCAAACTTGCCCCAGCCTTTTACAAGTTCACTGCGGTAAATTTTTTCAAACAGCTCAAGAGATAGCTCTAAACGATCTGCTTCTTCCGCATCAATCGTGATAGCAACATCAAGCTCTATCGCTTTTTCAAGCAATTGCATCAACGTTTGGTACAACTCACTCATTACTCGATCGCGGTTTGCCACTTCGTAACGAGGATGTAGTGCAGAAAGTTTGATAGAAATAGATGGAGCTGGGCTGGTGTCTAAACCATATTTGTCGCGCCCTACAGCTTCAATGGCTGTTAAGTAGTCTTGGCAATACTTTTTCGCATCAGCAGTAGTTAGCGCCGCTTCACCTAACATATCAAATGAGTAGGTAAAACCTTTGTCTCGCATCTTACGGCCATTCTTTTGCGCTTCAGCAATGTTACGACCAAGAACAAACTGGTGTCCCATGATCTTCATCGCTTGATGCATTGCTTTACGAATCACAGGCTCAGTCAACTTGTTCACTAAACGGTTAACTGCTTGGATAGGACTGGTACTCTCAGCGTCAGAAAGACCAATCACTTTACCTGTAAACATTAAGCCCCAAGTCGAAGCGTTAACAAATACAGAATCTGAATTCTTAAGGTGTGATTTCCAGTCTGCAACGCCAAGACGGTCTTTAATGAAGGCATCTGCCGTTTCCGTGTCTGGAATACGCATTAGAGCTTCGGCGAGACACATCAGCAAGATACCTTCTTGAGTATCTAAACTGTACTCAAGCAGAAGCGCATCAATCATTTGGATCGACTGCTTGTCTTTGCGAATCGTCTCAATCAATTCGGTTGTTTTAACCGCTATCGCAGACTTCTCATTTTCCGTCGGCGTTGCTAGGGGTAAAAGTTCTTTTAGCCATTGGGATTCGTCCACCATATAAAGTGGAGAGATCTGCGACCACAATTTGTTTAGCGGCTGCTCGACAAATTCGGCTTTCAACACATCAGTTGCTGTAAACACGCGTTTTCCTCAATCTCATACCCGTTTATCCAATACGGGCTTCCTACAATGGCAGCAGTGTATTTTGAGCGCACGAGGATTACTTGTCAAAAACTCCGAGCTTTTTGCCAAAAACTTGGTTTATTAACAAAGCAAAAACAGAATCACATCATTTTTCACAAGATAATATGCTAGTTTTTTACCAGACATTGCAAATAAGTAACCTAAAAATGGCGACATCGCACTTTAAAGAAGAATAATTATCATTATTTAAGGCTAGAAATAGTGAAGATCGCTATGAGCCAATGTCAGCGAGCGTAGGAAAAAACAAAATTGTGGCGTGATTTCTTAATTTTGAAGCTTATTTGCGACAGCTTTTTTTGAATTGCGAAGGTGAAATCCCCTGCAAACGAGAGAAAGTGTGAGTAAAGGTACTTTGGTTTGAGAACCCTGTCAGTTCTGCTATTTGTCCTAAATTTAAACGACCCTGTTCAATGAGAGATTTCGCCATATCAACACGCTTACCCAACACATACTGATGTGGTGTAATACCAAGCTGTTCTTTAAACAAGCAATGAAATTGGCTTTCTCCAAGGAATACGCTGCCCGCTAACTGCGCGACAGAAATTCGACGGCTTAAATGCTGCTCAATATAGCGGTCAACCGCTTCTAAATCAAAGCGCGAGTCTTTTCTATGACTAGAAAAACTGGATATATGTCTCTGCAATAATGCTGTTACTGTATCGCTACAAGCCCGACTCAAAAGTAAATCATCGGGAGAAGATTGCATTTCCAACACTAATAGTTGAATCAGTTTTTGAATTTGGCCGTCGAGTTGAAAATACACGTCATTGCGAGCGAGATCATTTATCTTCTGCAAGGCTAGAGGGTCTTCGTCAGAAGGAAGTGGCAAGTTCAGCACCAAGATATCTGACTGACCAACAATGCCGCCAAAAGCGTGATCTGTTCCAGAGGTTACAACACATCCCTGCCCTGGCCCGACAACATTACCGCTGCCGCACACTTCAAACTCCGCTTGCCCCTTTAGGCCAATAACAATTTGCGTGTAGTTGTGATCATGGCAATCCATATATGCAGGCAAAGTAATTAACTGCGCCGGGCGAGGCGACAAAACTTTGGCTCTTTGCTCTGTATAGGCAGAAGTTGTCATACTTTGCTCACTCAAGACCAGGTCATTCTTTAAAATAGACGCTAATTTTATACCAAATTTTCCCACAGTGATAATGCTGTACAGTATTTAACCACCAATAAACAACCATGAGCATATGCGATAATTTATAGTGATGAAATGGAGGGTATTCATCTAGTCGGAACAATGATCAAGTGCACATAAATTACGGTCAATGTGTATTCAATCGGAAAACAGCGCTGTGAATCGGAAATCGGTGCTTGCATATTTTATGAATCTGCTCAAAATGGGAAATGCACATTTATAAGATTTACAAAATCAGAGACCTAGTAGCAGGTTTCAGTAAGTTTTAGTGCTTTGAAGCTAAAAAAGCTACAGAGTTTGCATTATGAGTCGGCTTATTTAAAAGCTGTCAAAAGATTGTCTTTCCCACTATTATCAGTGGTTAAATGTTAAATTGTTGCAGGGACCTATGATCAAATATCGCATCCCAGCGCTATTGCTTGCGCTAAGCCCTCTTTGGGTAACTGCATCGGTGAACGCAGAACAAGTAACACAGGCTGATCCTGTGGCGAGCATCGATGAGAAGATAAGTATCAAACAAAATGAAATTGACACGATTTCTTCAGACTATGAAGCGGAAGGTGCCAAGCTTCAACAATTGAAAAATGAAGAAGAACGCCTCCAACGTGAAGCTGATGAATTAGATGCGAAGCGTAATAGAGCAAAATCAGCTCTAGATAAACAATACTCACGTCTATTAGATGATCCTGAAACTGATCTGATTACCTTCCAAAAGAAATATCAAGAAACTTGGGCTGCGGTAAAACAGAATCAGTCTGAAAAGTTAGCCAATGAACAGGCTGTGACAGAAAGCGAAATGCGTTTGTCTCAGATTAAGCAGAAACAAGCTCGCTTAAAAACTGAATTTACTAACTTGGAAGAAAGCCGTATTGAAGCACGCGTGAAGCGCCTTGAAGCTGAACTTCGTGAAAGCAGTGTTTTAGAAACAAGCTACAAAACTGCCTGTTCTACAACGATGACGCTTGGCGAGTGTGCTAACCAAGGCAAATACCTAACTAAGCAAAAAGCGGTTAAAACGTTTCGAGCTAAGTTACTGGACGGTGTGACTGAATCAACACTTGTTAAGCAAAACACCAACGGTGTTGAACTCAATATTCACGTTCAAGAAAGCCAAATCATCAAGAGCGGTTTTGAAGGCAACAACGATTACACCACTCAAATGCAAGCTCAGTTACAAGCAAAACCTGAAGCAGTGGCAGCGTGTAAGTTGTTGAATGTTTCTACTCGCTATTGCCTACAAGGCGCAGCTGACGAGAATGCAAACAAGAAGAACGATAAACAGTGGGCAAATGTCACTGTTCGTTCAGACCAATATAACGATTCTGTGACCATCAATGGTATTAACTATGGTAGTACTCCTGTAGAAATCGTTCTACCAGCGGGTCGTCATCAAGTCACTGTGTCTAAAGACGGTTTTGAAACATACAACCGTGTTATCACTGTGAATGGCAACGATTCTATCTGGGTAAAACTGAGACCAAACAAAAACGGCTAAGCGACGGAATACAGTAATTTTTCTGTGATGATTCACAAAGCTGATAAATAAGGCTATGTTAAAACGCCATTTTGTTACCAAGTTATTGAAAGATAGCTTCTGACAAAATGGCGTTTTCGTTTAGAATAGCCAAAACATTTTTTAAAACTTAACTGAAGTAGACAACAATGCGACAAGGTTTATCCGCTCTTCTAATAGCACTCTCACCTTGCTTAATGGCGACATCGACGTTGGCAGAAGGAACGCCTTCCTCTGTAATGGCCATTGATGACGCGCTGTTCAGTAAACATTCAGAGTTGCAGGATGCAAAAAAGGCAACCCAGTCTGATCAGACTGCTTTCGACAATCAACAACAAGAATTGGATCGTCTTAATCAACTGACAGTCAAACTCGATGCGAAGCTAAAAACAGCGAAAGCAAATTTGGAGCGTGACTATCTCAAAATGATCGATGAACCAGATCTTGACATAATGCCTTCGCAACAGGCGTATCAAGATGCGTGGTCTGAAGTGAAGCAGAACCAAAAGTCTCGCTTAGAAGCTGAACAAAAGCTGCAAGAACTGCAAACAGCTCTTGCTCAGAAACAATCTGCGCAAGGCATTATTGAACAAAACATAGCAGGTTTAGAGCAAAACAAACTTCGCGCTCGTGTGGAACGTTTACGTGAAGAATTAAAACGCACCGGCGAACAAAAAGTCAGCTTTACCAACACCTGTAACGCGGACATGACATTAGCTCAATGTAGCAACCAAACAAACGAACTCGGACTTCAAAAAGCAGTTAAACAATTCCAGAACTGGCTTGTGGATGAGACCAGCGAATCAGCAATCGTCAAACAATACCTTTCTGACGTTTCTCTCAATATTCATGTTCTAAAGCACTCTGTTGTTGAATCTGGCTTCTCAGATGGCAGCAAATTTCGCACTGTGATTTCAGCTCAGCTTGATGCTCGTCCTGCAGAAAACGCTCCTTGTAAACTTCTTAACTTAAATTCCCAATACTGTTTTGCTCCGGGTGAAGGCAATCAGACGGGTGAGAAGCAAAAAGAAGTAGCCTGGGTAAGCCTTTCTGTACGTTCAAATCAATATGCGGACAGAGTCATCGTTGATGGCGTTCAATATGGTAGTACACCTGTAGAAGTGCTGATGCCCGTTGGTAAACATCACATCATCATTGAAAAAGAAGGCTATCGCTCTTTCAACAGTGAAATTGAAGTCACCGCAGATCAGACACTACGAGCAGTCCTGAACGAATATGAAAACGTTTTGAAACCGGGTCATAAGTTTGCAGATTCATTGAAGGGCAATGCAAAAGCCCCTGAGATGATCACCATGATAAAAGGTGAATATCTGCTAGGTGATCAAGCTTCAAGACAAATTCGCCTTGATCATGCTTTCGCATTGAGTGCGACACCAATAACTGTCGGTCAGTTTGAGACATTCGTGAATCAAACCAGCTACCAAACAGATGCAGAGCTTAAAAACATCTGTATTACCGTCGACAATTCTGAAGTGACTCCTGTAGCCGAAAGTTATTGGCGTAATCCGGGCTTCAAACAATCGGCTCACTCACCTGCCGTCTGTATCAGCAAAAATGATGCTGTTGCCTACACACGTTGGCTTTCTCAACAAACGGGTTTCAAATACCGTTTACCAAGTGAAGATGAGTGGGAAATAGCCGCTCGCTCAGGCAGCCAGAATGGCTACTGGTGGGGCGATAACTTTGGGTCAGGTAAGGCGAATACAGGTTGGGGTGGTACTCAGTGGTCCAATAAGAGCACGTCTCCAGTGAGAGCATTTGAACCAAACCGTTTAGGCTTCTATGACATGGTGGGTAACGTGTGGGAATGGACCAACGATGAAAGAGGCATGGCGAAAGGTGGTGCTTGGATCTTCTCACCTGAGATGGCAAAAGCAGATAAACAGCTATTTATAGGCCCTTCCACTGCCGCCAACTATCTGGGTTTCCGTATCCTACGTGAGCTCGAATAAGTGATATACGAGCAACAAATGTGACAAAGGGGGAATGTATTCCCCCTTTGTCACATTTGTTGCTCAATTTCTTTTAGCGAAAACAAAAAAATAGTTACGGTGCTAAACGGTCAACCGTCCACTCATCGTTTGCTTTGCTGAACAAGAAACGGTCGTGTAAACGATGTTCCCCACCCTGCCAAAACTCAATGCTTTCAGGTCTGATTCGATATCCACCCCAGAAACTCGGCACTGGAATTTCTCCGTTAGCGAACTTCTGTTTCAGTTCTAAATATTTACCTTCGAGAATACCGCGAGCTGAAATACGACTACTTTGATGGCTAGCGATAGCCGCAATTTGGCTGTCTTTTGGACGAGAAGTGAAGTATTTCATATTTTCTAATGCAGTCAGCTTTTCTGCAGTGCCTGTAATATGAACTTGTCTTTCTAAAGGGTGCCAAGGGAAATGGATACTGACTTTGTTGTTGTGTTCAATGTGCTGCGCTTTTCTGCTTCCCAAGTTGGTGTAGAAAACAAAACCATTTTTATCTAGGTTCTTCAGCAGAACAATACGTTGAAAAGGCTGACCATTTTGATCAACTGTCGCAACTGTCATCGCGGTAGGGTCAGTCAATTTTGCATCAATCGCTTGTTGTAACCATAAGTTAAACTGGTCAATGGGATCGGCAAGCAAATCCTTACGTCTCAAACCACCTCGGATGTACTCACGGCGAATATCTGAAAGATCCATTTCTACTCCTCGTAATTTTTTGCCGATTGTCCTCTGAACTGTTGCAGAACTCAAGCAATTCACCAGTAGATAAATAATAACGGCTAGAAATTATGATCTTAACTAAAGTTAAGAAAAACAACTCGTAGACCAAATAGACAAGCTAACAATTCAACAAATCCATCGAAAAAACGAATGAATTCAAAAATTAAATGGAAATAGCTATACGTATTCCATAATTAACATTTATTCTTATAGGTAAATCAATAAGCAATTAGCTACGAACCGCAACATCAAGGAACACCATGAGCAAGAGTAGTTACAATAAGCTCTCCGCGACAGAACTTGAGTATGTCGACGACCAAACAGCGGCACTGCTTCTAAACACTCCGAGTAGTGCTAGGGTCATGCTTTGGGTGATGATCGCTTTCTTTATCGCAGCTTCCGCATGGGCATCTTGGGCTGAAATCGATCAAGTCACCCGTGGCCAAGGAAAAGTGGTTCCTTCTTCTCAAGTTCAAGTCATCCAAAACTTGGAAGGTGGTTTGGTTAAGCAGATTTTGGTTCGCGAAGGTGAACAAGTTCAAAAAGGTCAACAGCTGATCCTAATTGACGACACTCGCTTCCGTTCGGATTTCCGTGAGCGTGAGCAACAGGTAGCCAATTTAACTGCAAACGTGCTACAGCTCTCCGCGACACTTTCTAGTGTCACCATCGACGAAGATTTTTCTGAAAACAATTGGGAAAACAGTGTTCGCATTGATTACAACAAACTCGCCTTCCCTCCCCTGCTCAAGGACACACAACCTCAGCTGGTGGCTCGTCAGCGTGCAGAATATCAACAAGATTTGGATAATTTAAGAAACCAGATTTCGGTGATGACACAACAGGTTAAACAGAAGCAACAAGAGTTAATTGAGATTCAGGCTAGAATCAAAAACCTTCGCCAAAGCTATGACTTTGCAAACAAAGAACTGGAAATCACCAAACCTTTAGCCGATGAAGGTGTGGTGCCACGAATTGAGCTTCTCAAATTGCAACGTCAGGTGAATGACACTCGTCGTGAACTCACTTCTAGTGAATTAAAAGTACCCGTATTGAGATCAAACATTCGCGAAGCGATGCTGAGCCGGATAGATACCGCTCAAAAATTCCGTTCTCAGCAACAGCAAGAACTCAACCAAGTTCAGGATAAGCTCTCTTCAATGACAGAGTCTGCGGTGGGATTAGAGGATCGCGTAAATAGAACTGTCGTTATTTCTCCTGTCACTGGTACAGTGAAAACCCTGAATGTGAATACCGTGGGTGGTGTAATTCAGCCAGGCATGGATATCGTCGAAATTGTTCCTACTGAAGACACACTGCTTGTTGAGGCACAAATAGCTCCCCAAGATATCGCATTCTTACGCCCAGATTTACACGCTATTGTGAAATTCAGCGCTTACGATTTTACTAAATACGGTGGTTTAGAAGGCACGCTAGAACATATCAGCGCCGACACCTCACAAGATGAAGAAGGCAACAGTTTCTATTTGGTTCGAGTGCGTACCACTGAGACGTCGTTTGGTCACGATGAAAACCTACCCATTATTCCGGGTATGACCGCTTCGATAGACATTATTACCGGAAAAAGAACAGTGATGGAGTACCTACTTGAACCAATTCTTAGAGCAAAGACAAACGCCTTGCGGGAATAATACTGAATGCTCAAGCACGAACTGACCCATTTGAACAACAGTGATTGGGATACGCAATGAAGCGCTGGCTAGCTGCAACGCTTATCCTAATGACCTCATCCATATCACTGGCTCTCAGTAAACAGGAGCAACAGTGGATTGATGCTGTCTCTGCGACCTATGGTCAAAGAGCGGGTAAACGTGTGGCGACTTGGCGTTCAGAAATGACCCGTTATAAAGGCTTGTCAGAAAGAGAACAGCTCACTCAGGTGAACCGTTTTTTTAACCAGCTCTATTTCGTTAACGATATCCAGCTATGGGGCAAAAACGATTACTGGGCAACACCATTGGAATTTCTCGGCAGTAATGCAGGTGACTGTGAAGACTTCACCATTGCGAAGTATTTCTCCCTGCTTGAACTTGGCGTTTCGGATATCAAACTGCGCCTCGTGTACGTTAAGGCCATCGAACTTAACCAGTTCCACATGGTTCTTGCCTACTACTCAACACCGAATGCAGAACCGTTGATTTTGGACAACATCAACGGCGAAATAAAACCAGCTTCAACTCGTAGAGACTTATTACCTATATACAGTTTCAACGGTAAAAACTTGTGGCTAATGAAATCTAAGAACGGTCAGCTTGCTGGTGACTCTTCACGTCTTAGCCTTTGGAATGATTTACGCGCTCGCGAGCGCTCTCTTAAACTGAATAAACCACTAATCAGTTACGATGAGTAGGTACTATGACACTATATAAACAACTGGTCGCAGGGATGATCACTGTATTTGTTCTGTTGTTAGCTTCGGTATTCGTTATCGAATTTAACACGACTCGTGACAACTTAGAGCAACAACAACGCTCTGAGGTGAGTAATACGATCAATACCGTTGGTTTAGCTCTCGCACCTTACCTTGAGAAGAAAGACACCGTCGCGGTTGAGTCTGTTATTAATGCTCTGTTTGATGGAAGTACCTACTCGTTAGTTAGGTTGAAATTTCTCGATGATGACCAGCAGATTGAACGAGCCTACCCTATAAAGCCAAGTTCGGTACCTGTTTGGTTTACGAACTTAAATTTATTTCAACCGATTCACGACCAACGTGTGGTTACCAGTGGTTGGATGCAACTAGCAGAAGTAGAAATCATCAGCCACCCTGGTGAAGCTTATTCACAGTTATGGAATGCACTTATTCGCCTAAGTATTGCATTCGGCGCGATCTTCTTTGCGGGTTTAGTTGCAATATCAGTCATCGTCAAACGCGCACTTCGTCCATTACAAATGATCGTCAATAAGATGGAACAAGTTGCTCGCAACTATTTTGGCGATCCACTTCCACTGCCAAAAACCAAAGATCTTATTTCTGTGGTGGAAGGCATTAACAGCATGTCGGCACAAGTTGAAAAGTCTTTCAAAGCGCAAGCACAAGAAGCACAACAACTTCGTGAGCGTGCTTACATCGACCCTGTTTCTCATTTAGGTAACCGTGCGTACTACATGAACCAACTTAATAACTGGTTGGCAGAAAGTGCAATCGGTGGCGTTGCCATTCTTCAGGCTCAATTTATTAAAGAGTTGTACGATGATAAGGGTTACGAAGCCGGAGACGGCATGATTGGTAACTTAGCTGAACATCTAAAAGTCACGCTTTCCGCACCAAACACCACCATTGCCCGTATCTCTACCGACGAGTTTGGTTTCATTCTGCCGAACATGGACGAAGGCGAACTAAAAATGGTTGCTGAGAGTATCTTCGGCTGTGTTCAGGATATCAGTGCAGACCCTACAGGCATGACTCAAGAGAAAGTCTATCTGGGCATTGTGCATAACCAGAGCAAGAAAAATTCAACACAGATACTTTCGTTGCTAGATAACGCTGTCGCAGCTTCTAAGGCCAACGCGGAAGTGAAATATGGCTTTATCAAAGCGGAATCAGACCAAGTCATTATGGGTAAACAACAGTGGAAAGCACTGGTTGAAGAAGCCATGCACAACGACTGGTTCCAATACCGCTTTCAGGCGGCGAATGATGGTTGGGGTGAAACTTTCCACCGAGAAGTATTCTCTGCGATTGATAACGGCGAACAGCGCTATACCGCCAACCAATATCTGTTTGCTCTTGAACAGTTAAATGCGAGCCACCAGTTCGATGAATACGTCATTGATAAAATGATTGAGAAGCTAGAGGCGAACGAGTTTAATGCGCCACTGGCGATCAACATCGCTCAAAGCAGTATTGAACAGCCAAGCTTTATCCGCTGGATCACGCAAAAACTGGCCAAACATAAAGAGGTTTGCGCCCTGCTCCACTTTGAGATACCAGAAAGCTGTTTTATCAATGCGCCACACCATACTGCGCTGTTCTGCAACGCGATTCGCTCTGCGGGTGCTGAATTTGGTGTCGATAACTATGGTCGTAATTTCCAATCTTTGGATTACATCAACGAATTTAGACCTAAATACGTGAAACTGGATTATCTGTTTACTCACCACTTAGACGATGAGAAGCAAAAGTTCACTTTAACCTCTATTTCAAGAACTGCGCATAACCTAGGTATTAAGACCATCGCTTCTCGCGTTGAAACTCAGGCTCAGTTGGATTTCCTATCGGAACACTTTATTGAAGTATTCCAAGGTTTCATCGTTGATAAATAAGGATAAAGGTCAGTTTAATGCAAGATACGCTACTTAATTCACTGGTCTATGTGAGTCGTTATTATGGATTGGCGAATTCACCTGATGCGTTAATCAATGGATTACCGCTGACAGATGGCAAGCTGACTCCATTTCTTTTCCCCCGCGCTGCAGAGCGTGCGGGGCTTATCGCCAAAGAAAACCGTTCGACTCTGAAAGAAATCCCTCGCTTAGTTTTCCCTGTCATTCTCCTGCTGCGGGGAAATGAAGCTTGTGTTCTCAACAGTATTAACGAAGAGAAACAAGAAGCCGAGATTGTTACTGCAGAGTCCGGCATGGTGCCTATTGCTTACCCGTTAGAAGAGTTGAATGCCCGCTTTATCGGCCGCTACTTCATGGTGAAAAAGCAGTTTCGTTACGATGAACGTTCACCTGAAATTCTAAAAACTCGTGAAGGACACTGGTTCTGGGGCACAATTTGGCAATCAAAGCGCATTTATCGTGATGTCATATTCGCCTCTCTTTTGACAAACCTGTTTGCTATTGCAGCGCCGATGTTTACCCGTTTAGTGTATGACAAGGTACTGCCTAACCTCGCCTTTGAGACCTTGTGGGTTTTAGCCAGTGGCGTGTTTATCATCTTCCTGTTCGACTTCACATTGAAGATGCTTCGCAACTACTTTATTGATGTTGCTGGTAAGAAATCGGACATCCTCATCTCCTCAAAACTGTTCAGTAAAGTAATGGGGATTCGAATGGAGTCTCGCCCTCCATCAGTTGGTGCATTTGCTCGCCATCTACAAGAATTTGAGTCCATAAGGGAGTTCTTCACTTCAGCGACCATTTCTTCGCTGATTGATCTGCCGTTTTCGATTCTATTCCTGATCATTATTTGGTTAATGGCTGGTGATCTGGTTTACGTACCGATTATCGGTGTGTGTATTCTGATCATTTATTCTCTGCTCATTCAAGCTCCTCTTCGCCGAGCGATAGAAGAAGGCTCTCGCCTTGCATCTCAAAAATACGCGAACCTGATAGAGAGCTTAGCTGGCCTAGAAACTGTAAAGCTGTTTGGTGCACAAGGTCAGTTCCAACATCGTTGGGAAGAAGCCATTTCCCATATGGCAAACTGGAATATTAAAAGCCGCCGAATTACAGATGGTATTCAAAGCACAGCAGGTTTGGTTCAACAAGCATCGAGCGTTGGAATGATTATTTTGGGTGTCTACCTAATAGCGCAAGGGAACCTTACGATGGGTGGTCTTATTGCGGCAACGATGCTAAGCGGCCGCGCTATTGGCCCTATGGTTCAGCTATCTCTATTATCGACCCGTTACAACCAAGCAAAAGCGTCTTTGAAAATCATTGAGCAAGTAATGGCAATGCCAGATGAGCAAGAAGAAGGCAAACGCTATATTCACCGTCCGATGATTCAAGGAAAAATCGAACTGGATAAGGTGACGTTCCATTATCCAGATTCGCCAATTGCCTCAATTCGCGATTTGAGCCTGACCATTAATCCGGGTGAGAAAGTGGCGATTATCGGTCGTATAGGCTCAGGTAAAACAACCCTTGAGCGTTTAATCATGGGCTTGTACCAACCAACTGAAGGTCATGTACGCATTGACGATACCGATATTGCCCAGCTTCATCACATAGATATCCGTCGTAATATTGGCTGCGTGCCTCAAGAGAGCGTTCTGTTTTACGGCACTATCAGAGATAACATTACTCTAGGACGCCCGCTGGTGGACGACAGAGAAGTTATGGACGCCGCTAACAGAGCTGGCGTTACCGTATTTACCCAACAAGATCCCGCGGGGTTAGAGCGTCAAGTTGGTGAGGGTGGTTTATTACTATCAGGTGGTCAACGACAAGCGGTTTCAATAGCTAGAGCACTATTAGGTCGCCCTCCTGTATTACTTATGGATGAACCAACCAGTGCAATGGATAATCGCTCTGAAATGCACATTAAGAATCAAATGAAACAGCTTACCCCTAGTGAAACTTTGATTCTAATAACCCATAAAACATCAATGCTGGATGTAGTTGACCGTGTAATTGTCATGGAGAAAGGCACCATCATTGCAGATGGACCAAAATCCATGGTACTGAGCGATCTTAAACACGGCAAGATACGCGCAGTGAATTAAGAGTAGTTTGATATCAGTCCAACGACAAAGGGGAGCGAATGCTCCCCTTTGTCGTTTTCAGCCTTATTTCATTTTTAGATCAAGATTTAAACGCCAACGTCTTCACCTTCCAGTTTCGAAGACACTTGAATTTCATATTGATTGAATGAAAATATCGATGGGCCACGAACTCGTTTAGTTACTACTTTCTCTTCACCAAACTGAACCGTAACATGAGTAAACACTTTGCTTTTGGCTTCAACTGTATTCGCTGCCATAGCTAGCTCGAACTCTTCATTCAGCAAATCAAGTGAGTTCTTAACCTTCTCTAAGCGTTCATTAGCTTTCTCTTTTATCTCGTTAATTTCGAGCTCTTCTTCTTCCGTACGCTCTGCTTTAGGACGCTTCTTGAACTCCAGCTCTCTACGAATTGCATCCATCGTACCTTCTTGAGCTTGTTTGTATTGGTCTTTGTGGCTGGCAATACGTTCTTTAAAACGGTTAAAATTGGCAAAAGCTTCGAGGTGAGTAACGGTATCCCCTTCTACGCCTAAATTAAGGCACACAACTTTCCCGCCAACTTTGGCTGTACCTCCACTTAATGTACCCTGAGTCTCTTTCTCATCAAGAACGATTAGGTCTTTAGCGCAGCGAATAACATTCCCCATACTGTGAACGGCAAGATGAATATCTTCTCCGGCCTGCAGTTCTGCGTATTGTGAATAGTTCGCCTTTATAGTACTTCCAGATTTAACAGTACAACTCTTTTCTTCACCCTCGGTCGCTGTATGACCAATGATTCCTTTACCAACTTCAATATTACCCTGCGCCTGAACATCGGCTGATTCAATGAAACCACCGACCGTCACTGAGCCCGTTGCACGTACAATCATACCGGGTTCGATATCTCCAGTGATAACCACATTACCCTTAAACTTCACATGCCCAGTTGCGACACTCACGTTGTTCAGACAAATCGCGTTTTCGACGTCGATGGTTTTGTTTCTAAATACAGGCATGCCGTTAATTGATGCCAGTAGTAGATTAGGATTAGTAGGACTAATATGAGTACCGTTACCTGCCACCAGAGCAGCATCAACACCCGGCTTAGGAAGTAGAATTTTGCCTTGAACGGTGAATCCTGGTTCACCTTTAGTCGCAGGTTGACGGCGCATTACAGGATCGTTTTCACTAACTGTAATGGTTTCACCCAAATCACGCATATCTATTTTGTCTTGACCTTTTACGGTTTGAGGCGCTAACACACGTTTATTGACATCTTCGACCAACGGTAAAAACTTAGCGTCTTTACCGTTTATCGCCTCTTTTCCTTGCGCGACAGGTTGAGTAAACGTCTCACCGCCTGCCAACTTATTACTGACAACGAAGACTTTCTTCAATGCGGCTTTGTTGATGCCTTTTATTACATTCGCGTCCGCCAAGGCTTGGATGATTTCACCACTTTGAAGTCCACGGCCACCGTATGCACCTGTAACAACCATGCTTGCAATCATGTCATGTTCGCTAAGTACCACTAATACGCTTGCGTTACGCATTTCCGCGATAACAATACCTTCGTACGCTTCACCTTTGCCTTCGCTGGCACAATTGACGAAACGTGTTACTTCCTCTTCCATTAGATAGAATTTAGAAGCATCAAGATGTTGTAGCGCACTCGCTAAACTTTCTTGAGTGGCCTCATTCTTGTCGAATTTACCATCCGTTAATTTAGCGACTACACGAGTTTTATCGTTCGTGAGTGTAATGACATCCTTCCACATACAACTAAACCTTTACGGTACACATAACGTTGATTTCCAGTGTATCGAAACTGAGACGTATACCAAACATCCATATATTCAAACTAAGGCGTATATCACCCAAAAAGTCATACGCCTCCCATACACGCCTTTACAGTGTAAATTGCAGAGGCTGTACTCATTTACACAAGCAATACTTGAGCCACCTTATCTATAAGTGCTGAAACTAGCAACAACCGGATTCATCGCACAATATCAGCTAACCCGACCACATTAATGATATTAATGTAATTGATATAAATCATGTAACACATGTATCATGTACGTTTACCGTACTGTAAACGTAAGCATTCAGCGAGAGAAAGGATATTCCTTGATATGGATGAATTGATCCAAAAACGTTTTAACAACATGTTTAATTCAGCCGTAGAAGGTTTATGGATGATGATGCCTGACGGGCAAGTCTCCTTCTACAATCAACGTTTTTATGAACAATTCAACATTGACTGCCAAACCACTCTCGATAACTGGATTCAGTTAATACACCCAGATGATAGAAAACCCTTCAGCAATAATGTGACTACCCATGTTAAAGCTGTAGGTGATGACAACTGCGTAATTACCCAATACCGCGTAAAAAAGAAAGATGGCGATTACATCTGGATCGAAGGTACTGGAATCAACCAAGTGGATGATTTTGGCGAATATATGGTGGGTAACCATAAAGATGTCACCGAACAAAAGAATCTGGAAGAGTCGATCTGGCAATTGGCTTATTTTGATAAACTAACAGGCCTTCCAAACAAAGATAAGCTCATGTTAGATTTATCGAAGCGTACCTCCAGCATTACCATGGTAACAATTCATGTGTCGGGCATTAAATCTTATGTCAGCCAGTACAGCGAATTTATCCTGACCGATTTCATATCGAGTTTGTTAGAATGTTTCCACATATTTAGTCGTTATGAAAGCCAGTGTTACAGAAGCAGTTTGGATACATTTTCCGTACTTATCGCGGAAGACCTATCCGACAAAGCACTTGGGATATTAGCCAACGAATTTATCCACCAGTTCAAAACAATCGCGCGCAGCAACGTTTCCTACTTTGGTGATGCCTATCTAGGTATTTACGTTTGCCGAGAATGCGAGCTTTCATCAGAAGAAATCATTAATTCTACTTATCAGACGTGTGAATATGCAATTGAAAAATCCAAGCAAAACTGGGTGATTTATAACGACCAAATAAAGCCAGAAGTAGACAAATACTTTTATGTGGAAAACCATATAAAGCAAGCGATTGAAAATGATGAAATAACAATACACCTACAGCCTATCGTTGATGCAAGAAGTGGTAAACTGAAATCCTTTGAAGCGTTAGCTCGTTGGGAAACAGAACAATTTGGCTTTATACGTCCAGATGAATTCATTCCCGTTGCAGAGGCTCTCGGCCTTATTTCATTAGTCGGTAAAAAGATATTTTCTAAGTCAGCCGAATTTATCGTGCAATACAATCAGGCTTGGAACTGTAGTTTAAAAGTGCACGTTAACATTTCAGCACTCCAATTGCTGAAAGAGACATTTCCAGAAAAACTGTTGAAGTTAACTCATGATAAAAGAGCCAAGCCTGAAAACTTAGTTTTGGAGCTCACGGAATCAGTTCTTATCGACAACAACCAGCAAGTTTTGGAAGGACTCTATGAGTTAAATTCCATGGGGTTTCCTTTGGCTATGGACGATTTTGGTTCTGGATACAGCTCAATTACTTCTATCTTCAAGCTACCGTTCAAAATGTTAAAAGTCGATCGAGAACTTGCCAATCAATCTATCATTGAAAACGAAGCTTTTGGGTACCTTCAATTTTTATCAACTTTATGTGAAAACAAGCAGATGGAAATGACCATCGAAGGTATTGAAAATCGAGAGATGGTTGAAGCGTTTTCGCAACTCAATGTTGGTTCATATCAAGGTTATTTGATTGCAAAACCAATGCCTGTAGAACAGGCAATGCTGATTGATGGATTAAATCCTTCTTTTAATTTAAATCCTTAACAATCAGTTGGATAACGTAAATTTACAGTGTAAAACACTCAACACTTAAGACTACCGTCCCAGTTTACACTGTAAATCTTCGATTAGAATAAGTAACTCTTTTCTGATATTCGCTTCAACTTGCTTTCTTCCTGTTAATTGATGACGCTCAGCACATTCCATCCAAGATAATCGCTGAACAACTTTCGATATAAGCAGATCCGAAAGAGCATTTACTTGTACCTCTCCTATCGACAAAGCGAATGACCGTAACCAAACCGCGACACTTTCATAATTTGAGCCACCAAGCGCATAATCGTGAACAAGAGCGATTGGCGGTAGAGTATAGGGATATAGGTTTTCGCTTAGTAACTTTTTAACTAAATCAGGCTCCATCGACTGGAGCGAATCAGATAACTCAAAATCGAAATGCTGTGCGTGCCTCTGCTTAGCCAGATCTAGCCAATGGATGTTTTTTCCTTTCACCATAAGAACAGAGTAACAACCACTTGCTTGATCTCGCTGTGACCCAACTTTGATGGTTTGAAAACCGCATTTTCGCCAGAAATTCACAAGTGCAGAGGAGGCACCGAAACTCGTCGAAAGGTAATCACTGACACTTTGCAAAGCAAAGTGTTTTACCAACTCAGAACCAATATTTTGATTCTGCACATCAGGGTGAACCGCAATACGCATAATTCGTTGACTGCTTTGAACCGCCGCTTCAGCTATACCAAGTTGGTTAGCAATAGTGACCGGAGACAAGTGTCCTTTAGGTCTTCTTTTCCCAAGTTGGATATCTTCAATCAAAGCTTTGTCCAATGCCCCCTCTTCCACAGATAGAATGCATCCCATCAAAACATTCTTTTCCGTTGCAGTGTACACAGACATTTTTTCATCACCCAATAAATGAAATAAATCATTCGGTGACGTCTGATAATGAGCATTAACTAGCAAGCTAAAAATACTATGGAGTAATGAAGGATTATCTAAAAGGCTCTTCTGTGTGACATGACTAAATTGAAGATTTTCAATGTTAACCGCATCACTGATAGGTTGGAATTCAAAATCGAGTAAAAAGCTCGTTCGATGCCATGCTTCCAGCGGATCGCCTTGGCTCCAACGGATTGGTTGAGTCATGTTTTGTAGCTTCATTTCTGGGCGAACATCCTTTAGCCACGACTGAAACTTTAAAGAGAAGCCTCGCCCACAACCTTCGTATCCATGAATAGTTGATGAAAATGCAGCACGATGATAACGGTTCACCATCTCTTCCAACATTGGTAAAGGTAAAGCAGCGGCTTCATCAACCAAGAGCAAATCACAATCAGCTCCATTTCTTAATAACTCGTCTGGTGCAATAAAACGTAGACTAGAACGCTCGTATTCAACCAATCCTTTCTGACCAGATGAGCCCACCAACAATTTCTGTGCAAAATGAAAAACAGGGCTTACAGAGGCAAGAGTTGGAGCGGTAACCACTATAGAAATATTGCGTTCTGACATCAGCTTTGCAGCTGCCATACCTAACGCACTGCTTTTACCTCGGCCTCGGTCTGCAGTCAAAATCAGTGGGCGTTTTCTATGCCCTGTAACCACTTTGACGATGTTGTCTACCGCTAGCTGCTGCTGAGAATAATCAATACTATGCTCTTCAGCAGAAACTGAGGGTAGGGAAGGTTGAATGTCCGGAGACATAACAATCAAATTGTCTAAAGCTTTTTTTAGCCATACGTCAGCATAGTTTGCAGAAAAAGAGTTTGCACCTAACACAAGCAAGATTCCGCCACCGATAAGCGTACCTAATGCAGCGCTAAAACTGTTTGCATCCCATCCTTTGGATAAATCACAAATAAGAAGATCGCACTCTTGCCCCAACAATTGTTGGCCTTTATTAAACGGAACATACCGCACACCTTCAAAAGCATCACCACCAACTTGGAAAGCGGTATTGTTATTTGAATCTTTCAGCCAATGTTGAATCAACGACTGATTCCATTCTTGCGCTCCTTGCAAAAGCACACCAAAGCGATATTGGTGCTTGAGAGCAAGCTGACGTAATGACAATAAATAAGGTACAAATTGAGTGGTTTCAGAAGACATAACTTTACGCAATCAGTGAAAGTAATCGTATGGTAACACAGCCCAATAATAGACAATAAGCTCTGTTCAGGCATGTATATAACGCCTTGTTGGCTCTAACTATTTAAGGTCAAAAAAATTTTCCCTGACGATAAATTATATTTGCTTTATTGAGCTAACAATTTGCCTAATTATTCCTTTGAACCCCAGTATGGTACTGGCTGTCAGGACTAGATTATTAATGAAGACTTTCATCAAAGGATTGGTATTAGCTGCAACAATTGGATCTGCTCAAGTAAGTGCAGAGATGCAGACGCTAAACGTTTATGCGTGGGGCGGCTATCTGCCTGAAGCTTCGCTCAAAAAATTTGAAGAGCAAGAAGGCGTAACAGTTAACTACTCAACATTTGAGAACAATGAGTCAATGTATACCAAACTCAAGCTTCTTAAAGGTACAGGGTATGACGTTGTTTTCGCATCGGCTTATTTTATTGAGAAGATGGGCCGTGAAGGCTTGCTTGCAGAACTAGATCATAACCAAATTCCAAATATGAAAGATGCTCTGCCAGCGCTACTGGGTCAAGCTCATGATCCAGAGAACAAATACTCTCTACCATATATTTTCGGTGTAACAGGTATGAGCTACAACTCAGCGGTGATTCCTGAAGGAGTGACTCGTTGGACTGACTTGTGGGATAAAAAGTACGCTCAACAAGTGATGCTGATTGACGATATTCGCGACGTGTTTGGTATGGCGCTAAAACTGAACGGTTACAGTATCAATACCAAGAACGAAAAAGAGATCGAAAAAGCGTATCAGTCTCTTGTTGAACTTAAAGATAACGTTCTACTGTACAACTCAGATGCACCCCACGTTCCTTACGTGTCTGGTGAAGCCTCTGTAGGTATGCAATGGAACGGTAACGCATATCAAGGCCAAGCGGATATGCCAGAACTTAAATTTGTGTTCCCTAAAGAGGGCTCTGTATTGTGGATGGATAACTTCACTATCCCGTCAGGAAGTGAACACAAAGCGTTGGCGCACAAGTTTATTAACTTCATGTATCAAGCAGATAACCAAGCTGAAATCGTTAACAGCTTAGGCTACGCTTCGGCAACAACGACTGGCCGTGCACTGCTACCGGATGAGCTAAGAAATAACACCACTATCTTCCCAACGGACGAAGATATCGCGAACGGTGAATTCATTAACGACGTAGGTCCAGAAGCACTAGCGATTTACGAGAAATACTGGCAGCGTCTAAGAAACTAATCCTGTTTTTAACATACATAAAAAAATCCCGCGAAATTCGCGGGATTTTTATTAGTCGATTTTACTTTCTAAAAACTCGAGAATATCCGTCATCAAAGCATCATCAATTTTCTTCAGGTTCAAGGTCAAGTTATTGCCTTTACGAGCATAACTCACTCGCCCCTTTATCAAATCGACATTGTTGCTGACAGCACGTTTAGGTGGAACCAAATCGTGAATCCACTCTTCTAAAGTTTCGGTCACTTCTTTTGTGATTCGAGCAACACCTTGTGACTGACAACGCTGCCAAACAAAACCTTCTTCTTCGTGGCACTTGTTTAACAATGCAGAACGTTGCTTGTCGTTTAGCTCATTAAATTGCTTATGCAGTTTAACAATAGTGGGGCGTCCCAGTTCAACCACATTAGGGTAAGCTTGCAATAACTCTAGAGGTAACGCCGCTGCTTTAAGAGCGCCGCTCACAAGAGCTTCACTACATTGGAACATCTTTGCCAGTGCTTTTTGGTCTTCAGCTTCACCACTATCCAGCTTAGCTTGCATCTCTTTACCCTTCTCATACAGAGAAAGCGGCTTATGAGCATTCGCTACATCAGACAAAAACTTCGCATGTTCCGCATTAATGTCATCCGCAACGTAAACAAGGAACTCTTTTTCAGCCAAAATACACGACATACGACGACGGCTACCATCAAGAACTTCAATGGTTCCATCAGCCATTCGGCGACCAACAGCAGGATATTGCTGCCCACGCTCGCGTAACGTGCTTAGAATGTCAGACAGTGCGTGCTCATTTAAAAAGCTTTGCTCACGAGCATTTGCTGCGAATACTTGGGTTTTAGCTTCGACCTCTACAGCCGGAATCCGCGTCAGTTCAAACGTTACCATTTGTTCACCAGCAACGGCTAACTCAATAACTTGCGCCTGATCTTTTGCTGCTGACTGAGCTTCCTTGGGCGTAGTTGCACGGCGCTTATCAACTTTACCAAACAATTTTGCATTCAGATCAGATGTCTTAATTGCCATAACTTACTTACCCCTGATTTAATGAAGTCCAGTGACTGTGAAGAACACGCTCAAGCTCTAACGCGCTTTTCTGAACAGAATCTTGCGCGGTTGCTAAGGTTTTCTTACCGCCTTCAAAATCGCTCACAGTCAAATCAAATACAGTGCTATAGGTATCTGCACACGTTTCAAACGCACGGCTACGTGGAATTGTCGCCATCATTACTTGGTCACCCAACAGATAGTTCATTTCCGTTAACACCGAAACCTGCTTCTTGTTGTCATCTTCAAACATGGTCGGCATTAAACGAACGAATTCCAAGCCCTTCCAGTCATCAGGGAACATCTCATAGACTGTTGGCAAGTGTTGGAAGAAGTTAACCGTTGAAGCCCAGTCTAAACGTTTAGCTGCACATGGAATAAGCAGGGCGTTTGAGGCATACATAGCGTTCCATACAAGGGGGTCAACGTGTGGACCGGTATCAATCATGATGACATCGAAATCATCGCCAATTTTATCAATCAGTTTATCTTTCAGTAGACGAACGATATCAAGCGATTGATTTTGAGATAGATATTGCCAAGCTTCCGCGTTGAACATCGCATCTTCTGGAAATGCCGAAATAGTCTTCAAGTTCGGATATTGGGTTGGAAGCAATACGTTCTTATGCAAGAACTCTTTATCCACTTCGACTTCTTCTGGAACGTTGTCCAGCATGACATCCACTGCAGAGTAGATATTGCTGTGCTCAGTCACGCTAATCTGTGGATTCAAGAACAAACGCAGTGAGCCTTGTGGATCCAAGTCAATCAGACAGATACGGTAACGTTTATCCAAATTCAAAGCCAAACAAGCAGCTAAATGAACTGCTGTCATTGATTTACCCGTACCACCTTTTTGGTTTTGTACGTTGATAATCCAAGGTTTGTTTTCTGAGTTCTTCTTACGTTCATGGAATTTCGGCACACCCGCCGCATCCATTAACATATGAGCTTCAGACAAAGAAATGGAGTAGTGGTTAGCATTGTTCTTGGTGAACTGGTGGCCAGCTTCCTCCATTTTCGCAATCGCTTCATCCAGCTTACGTCGAGTTAAACCTGAGCGAGTCTCCATCAAAGCTTTTGACATCGGTGGAAAATGCTCATCACGACGTTCTTCTAAAACAATCTCAATACGGTCAGACTGCACCTGTTGTGTTTGTTCGGCGAGCTTGTAGAGATTATCGATTGTTTGTTCTCTTTTCATAGCCAATTTCCGTTATTAGTTTCTTGCAAAAGATTGTACAGCATTGAGCTTAATTTACAATAAAAAGGTGAACAATCACTTTTAGATGAAAATCACATTAAATTGACAAAATAGTATCATTTAAATGAATGAGCTATGAAATGGTCAAAAATAAGTCTGATTACAACATTTATTTACTCGAACAAAGTTAGGTAAACCATTTAAGATTTAAAATATTACAGTGTCACTTATTTACAATGTAAACCGGAGATTAACTTTAAAACTTATTTAGATTCTCTCGGAACGATTAAAGACACCGAATAAATTACGGTAGGTGTAAATTCAACTGGAAGATTATCTATCGAAGTGATTTGACCAAGAAAATAAGCTGCGAATTGGGCACCTTACTTAATAATATATTTATCAAAAATAAATTAGGAAGCATGATCAAGGCATCAATGATGATCATAGTTCCGAAGATAACAGACACAATAGGAACGATGATCAAGGATTCTGGTTGGTGATTTTCTTCAACGAACATATTTGATCTGAAGATCCATTTTCGGATCAATGATCAAGAGATATACATCGTTCGGAAGCATGAAAAAAATCGACCAAACTACGGTACATGTCAGTTGTAGTAGGGGATTTAGTCAATTTCGATGGTCCAGGTATACTATTCATTGCAAATTAGAACGACAAAGGTCGAATATGAAATATTCCATGATCATGCTTTCGATAAGTCCTTGTGAATACAGCTTGTACACCGAATGTCCTTTGAATATGCATTTCTATTTTATACGATTAAAATTTGTTCAATAAGTAACTTCTATTTGAAATCCTTGATCATGCGTCCGAAGTAATTTCGACTAAAACCATGCAGTAAAATGATTGAACAAAAAAATATGAATTGGAATTGTGGATAACTTGTGTACCCACCATGATCATGCTTTGAGGTTTGCTTTGATCATTCATTCGAAATCATCATGATCATCGTTCTAAATAATATTGATCATGCTTTCAAAGAGTTAATGATCATGGTTTCGGGAACTCTATGATCATGCTTCTGAAGGTGAAAATTATATCTATTTAAAATACAGTCAGTTACAAGCAAATTGCCTCTCAGATCATATGATCACTCTAATCACTATTAATCATTATAATCAAAAAGATCAGTTATTTAAGAACAACAACTTTTTCTTTATTTATGATCTTTTTTTCTTTATTCTTTTGGAACTATAGCAATATTACGGTTAGTGTGGGATAGATCTAATAATGGCATCAGAAGAAAAAATACTGATCAAAGCACCAAGAAGCCACAAAGATGGACATCTTTTTGCCGTTTCTGAATCTGCGATCGATTGGATAGAGCAGTATCAACATTTTAAAGGTGTAACGAAAAGTATTATCGAACTGCTTAATCTTATCTCACTTCGTGGCTTTAGCAGTAAAGATGGATTGGTTTCAACAACAGAATTGATAGATGCAACAGATGGTCAGCTGACACGAGCAGCTATCCAGCAAAGACTGCGTGCTGCTGTAAGTATTGGTCTGTTTCAACAAATCCCTGTGCGATTTGAGGAAGGCCTAGCCGGTAAGACGATGCTTCACCGTTTTATCAATCCAAACCAGCTTATTTCTGTATTGGGTTCCACAAGTTTAGTGACTGAATCTGTTAAACAATCAGAAAAGCAAAAACGTTCTAAAGCGCTGGCTCAAACACAGGTCAATAAACGACTGCTGAATGAACACGGTCTCAATACGCCACCAGCGATGAAAGATGAAACTGAGCAGTTCGTTGTTTCACCAACAAACTGGGCCGGAATCATTGATCAAGCGTTGGCACCACCGAGAACACGAAAAAGCTACCAAAAATCAATGGTTTCTATTTCTGGCACCCGAGCGGTAATTGAAACTCGTTCATCAAAGAACATCATGACAGTCGATGATCTTATGACGTTGTTCGCTTTGTTTACACTCACGGTGCAATACCATGATCATCACCATGAAGATTATCAACTCAATGCTAGTCACGTACCGAACAAAACACCGCTCTACATCACAGATATTCTTTCACTAAGAGGGAAGAAGGACAGTGGACCTGCTCGAGACTCTATTCGTGACAGTATTGATCGTATTGAATTCACCGACTTTCAACTGCATGAGTTAACAGGACGATGGCTGAGCGAGAATATGCCTGAAGGCTTTAAGAGTGATCGGTTCCGTTTCTTAGCGAGAACGATCACCGCTTCAGAAGAAGCGCCAACAGAGGGAAGTGATGGTGAAATCAGGATCAAACCAAATCTGTATATTCTGGTTTGGGAACCTTCATTTTTCGAAGAATTAATGACTCGTGATTACTTCTTCCTGTTTCCACCTGAAATTCTGAAGCAACATACACTGGTCTTCCAGATGTACTCGTACTTCAGAAGCCGTATGTCTCGCAGACATACCGATGTAATGATGTTAAGTGAACTTAATCAGAAGCTTGCGCGTAATATCGAATGGCGTAGATTCTCGATGGATTTGATCAGAGAGCTGAAACGTCTCTCTGATGGCAAAGGCAATGAAGATCTGTTTGTCGTTAACCTGTGGGGTTACCATCTGACGATCACTACTTCAATTGATAAAGGTAAGGTTGTCGATTACCAAGTAGACATCAAATGCGATGTTGAAGAAGTTTTACGATATTCACGAGCGAAAATGACGAATGCCGGTAAACGTAATATGGCGCCAACATTACCCAACCCGCTTCGCCATGAAATGGTATCGAAGCAGAAATTGGCTGAGCTCTCAGAGATCATTGATGGTGAATTTGAGCCTATCCAACGTAAATCGCCTTCTCCAAGGGGCAAATTGGGGCGTCGAGTAAAACAACGTAAGCACTTGGTTGAAATCAATGCTGATGAGATCACCATTACGTTATCTAAGTACACCTCATCAGAAGCTCTAGAACGCAGTATAAGCGCGTTAGCGGCAATGACTGGACATGCACCTTCATCAATCAGAGAAGAGTGCTTAGAGTTGATTGACAAGCTAGATTGGCTACGAGTAGATGATCAAGTCATCCCTTATGAGACTTTGAGTAAGATGATTGAGCTGTATAACACCCAGAATGAGAACAAGCATCTTTCGATCGAGCGTTTGATCTCTGGTTTAGCGGTAAGACGAAAAGTTTGTAAGCAAGTTTTTGACGGACATCTGGATGAATCTGTGTTCAGAGCACTTGATGAAGTGGCTATTGGGATTTAACTCAACAAATGAACAGACTTTGAACATAACGCTGACATATGTCTGACATTATGCCTGCGCTTGTTGGCTAAAGTTAACCCGAATAGACAACCTTTTGCCCTATCTGATGAATTTAAAGATTGGCTCATATTGTTACATTCATTCTGAATACTTTTTATCGAGTTCTCCCCAAGGACTCGATTTTTTTTTGCCTAAAATTTGGGCTGATCGACAAATCTTCCATGATCATGCTTTCGTAATTCTCTTCTATCCCTTGATCATTTTTCCGAGCTGTTGAGCTTAAGTAAAAATATAGACTGATATTCCAAATTAGAAACGGCTTCAAAAGCTAGAATAAATGATAAGCAACAATTGAACATTTTTTGATAGGGGATAAATGGCGTATGTCGAGAAGTGACGGGGCTTAGGAGAGAGAAAATTTGAGCTGGATCAGGTTGAATTTTTCGCAGTGAATTCTCTAAATGTACTGCCAGATTTCAGCTTCTACAAAATATAATTGAGATATTTATAAATTAGATTTCTGAATTATCGTCTGAATCACATTCTTGCTCAAATGTACTTAACACTGATTTGGTCCTTTGCTACAGATTACATGTCCTTGCATGGTTTGTTCGGAGGTTACAATGTCCATTAATTCTATTAACCATGATGAAATCACTGGCATCACAGAAAAGTGGGACTTCAAAGAAGAAGTTGATACTCAGATTCCAGTAAGCAAACAAAAATCAGCGGAAGCTCGTCGTCGCATTGAAGCATTAAGAGAGATCCGTGAAAGTGGCTTGTCTATTGAAGAAGCAAAGGAACTGGGACTCCTTCATTAAGATACTCACTTGCTAGGTTTACAAGGGTGGCTGTGGCCACCCTTTCTATTTTGTGGGTACTCAGCCCAATACAAAATTTTCACATAACTCGATTTTTTGCACGCTTAGCAACTAAAGTCATAGAATCCGATATTTTTGACTCTTAATTTTTGCTATTCCTATGCTATATTTCGCCCCATGTTTTTATCGACTGTGGGTTTACTAATGTCTTTCAACCTTGCTCTGCTTGATGCAAATGAGAAAAACAAAATAGAACTGGATAAACAGGCTTCTTTTTTGATTTGGAAAATGAAGCAGGCAAAAGGCGGACCGGAAGAGATTACTAAGCATCTAACCACTCTGACATCTGAACAAGATAAAGAATGGTTTCAACAGTCGGTGGACAAATACAAAAGGGTTATGGGCGTCATGTAATGCCCACCTAAGCAGAAACCTCACTTTCTGCTTGAATCCGTCGCATTAAATTGAACTAGAGAGAACATCCCGATGGGAAGAAGTTTCGAAGTGCGCAAAGCCTCTATGGCGAAAACTCAAGGCGCAAAAATTAAAGTTTACTCAAAATACGGTAAAGAGATTTACGTTTGTGCAAAGAACGGTGGTATCGACCCAGACATGAACTTGTCTCTACGCCACCTAATCAGCAAAGCGAAAAGAGACCAAGTACCTGCTCACGTTATTGATAAAGCGTTAGACAAAGCAAGTGGCGGCGGCGGTGAAGATTATCAACCAGCTCGTTACGAAGGTTTTGGTCCTGGCGGTGTGAGCGTGATTGTTGACTGTCTAACAGATAACGGCAACCGTACCTTCCAAGATGTACGTCAATGCTTCGTTAAGACTGGCGCTAAAATCGGTACTCCTGGTGTTGTTGCACACATGTTCGATCACCAAGCGGTATTCCAGTTCAAAGGCGATGATGAAGAAGCGGTACTAGAAGCATTGATGATGGAAGATGCTGACGTAACGGATATCGAGCTTGAAGACGGCGTAATCACTGTATTTGCACCAAACACAGAGTTCTTCAAAGTGAAAACGGCATTGAATGCTGCATTCCCAGACCTAACTCTTGATGTTGAAGAGATCACTTTTGTTCCTCAGAACCAAAGCCCAATCTCAGGTGAAGACGCAGAGAAGTTCCAGAAGTTCCTAGATCTACTAGACGACTGTGACGATGTTCAGCAGGTTTACCACAACGCTGAAATCCAATAATGAAAAACCGAGCTTAGGCTCGGTTTTTTGCTCTTGAACTTGAATCGTGTAAGTCAGTCAGTTTATAAGAATCAACCTAGTCAGTACATTAGAATTAAGGCGAATCCCCATCGATGGAATGGCCGCACTCCACTGGCTAAAAAGCTCAATTCTTAAGGATATTTAAATGAAAGTCAGTTTTATTGGTTTAGGTGTTATGGGCTATCCCATGGCTGGTCACTTAGTCAAAGCAGGATTTGACGTTACCGTTTTTAACCGCACAGAAGCAAAAGCGAAAGCTTGGGCGGAGCAACATGGTGGCGCTTATCGCTCAACAGTAGCTGAGTGCGTGAAAGAGGCGGATGTGGTTTTGCTTTGTGTTGGAAATGATGACGACGTTCGTAGTATGACCACCAGCGAAACAGGCGCATTGGCATCTATGAAATCAGGATCTGTGCTGGTTGACCATACGACAACATCTGCAATCCTTGCTGAAGAGCTCTCAGAAGCCGCTCAGGCTGTTGGTGTACGCTTCGTAGACGCACCAGTGTCTGGTGGTCAAGCTGGCGCTGAGAATGGCGTTCTGACGATTATGTGCGGTGGTGAACAAGAGGTCTTCGATTATCTTCAGCCTATATTTAATGCGTATGGCCGCTCTTCTATTCTGATGGGCAAAGTAGGGCAGGGACAACGCGCTAAAATGGTTAACCAGATTTGCATTGCTGGCGCGCTGACTGGTATTTCTGAAGGTCTGATTCTGGCTGAAAAAGCTGGCCTTGATATTGAAACTCTCGTCGCGTGTTTGAAAAACGGTGCGGCAGGATCTTGGCAAATGGAAAACCGAGCTGTAACCATGTCGCAGAATAAATTCGATTTCGGTTTTGCTATCGATTGGATGATCAAAGATCTTGGTTTCTGTCTCGACGAAGCTGAGCGTCAAGGTATTACGTTGCCAATGACTCAAAAAACAATTGAGTCATATAAATCGCTGTCTGAACAAGGTGATGGTCGAATGGATACCTCCATTTTGATCAAAGCGATTAAGAAAGAATCTGAACACTAATTTTCTTACCACATTGAGTGTTGATGCCTCGCTTCGTCGAAGACGGTGTTAAAGAACAAATGAAAAGCCGCGCCTCAGAAATGGGCGCGGCTTTTGTTTATCACACTAACGCTTATTAACTGAGTTTAAATGTCGCCACTTTCGCTCTAAGTTCATCGGCTTGGTGTCTCAGTTCATTGGATTGGCTTAAGCTCTCTTCTGACCCGACAACAAGCTGATCTGTTACATCTTTGATTGACGTAACATTTTGCGTGATTTCACTGGTAACATGGGTCTGCTCTTCCGCTGCTGTTGCGATTTGAGTCGCCATATCACTAATGAGCGCAACGGCAGTTTTGATATCTTCCAGTGCTACCGTTGCCTTATCTGCATCTTCTACTGAATCTCTAGCGAGTTCAGAGCTGCTTTCCATTAAGTTTACCGCTTGTTTGGTGGTATCTTGCAAAGTCTCGATAGTTGCTTTGATTTCTTCCGTTGATGTGTGAGTTCGTTGTGATAAAACACGAACTTCGTCAGCTACCACAGCAAATCCGCGACCTTGTTCACCAGCGCGAGCCGCTTCAATTGCAGCGTTAAGAGCCAGTAAGTTGGTTTGCTCAGCAATACCTTGAATCGTTGCGAGGACAGTTGATATTTCAAGAGCATGCTTATTGAGCGCTGAAATTACCGTGCTTGCTTCACTCACCGAATTTGCCAGACTATTAATTGAACCTTTGGTTTGAATCACTAAATCATGACCATTATTTGTGCTAATGGCTGAATCTTGTGCTGCTTGAGCGGTTTGCTCGGCATGGGAAGCTATTTCCTGTGTCGCCGACGCCATCTCTGTGACTGCTGTTGCCACCATTACCACTTCCTGATGCTGATGATTCAGTTCAGACGCAGATTGATTCGCTCGATGTGCGCCGTGCTCTGACTGTTCGGACAGGTGCTGCGCCTGTAGGCGAATATGTTCGATTAACTGTCTCAAGCTTTCAACGAAGGTGTTGAAGTTGTTTGCTAATGTTCCAACTTCGTCATTATTTTCAACTTCAATACGTTGAGTTAAATCGCCGCTACCATTGGCGATTTGTGCCAGCGCGTTTGAAACGTTATTCAATGGACGGAATAGAACGTTACACAATAGGTTGAACAATACGGTACAGAGAATTACGACAATAGCTGTTACAAGTAACTGACCCAAAATAGCGTCATACAAAGGTGCCACCAGCGATTCATAATTAATCACTGTTACCGTAGTCAAACGGGTGTTGTTTATGTTTCTCGCGTAAAGTACATAGCTTTCACCTGCCACCGAAATCGTCAGATCGGTTTGGCTGGAAACCGCTTTTTTAATGTCAGCGAAGTCGATGCCTAATTCAGAGACATTTTTATTCAATAGTTTAGTATCAGTGTGTGTAAATATGTTGCCTTGCTCGTTGGCAATGAACATATAACCTTCACCTGGCAAAATTACCTGTTTAATGTTGTTGATGATATCCGTGATTTCTACATCTGCTCCCAATACAACTTGTTGACCATGCAAGTTTAACGCTTTACCGAGCGAAACTACGTTGGCACCTGTTGCCGCTGCAACAGTTGGGTTATCCATAAACACTTTGGCAGGATTGGCTTTGGCATTGATGTACCAACCCCATTTTCGAGGGTCGTCATTGCCTGGCGGCAGTTTTACACCGTTGGCATTTCTCTGAGAGCCATCTGGATATGCCAAGAATACATTGTCAAAACCTGCAGAATCACGAACTTGTTTTAAATGAGTAACAATGTCTTCTTTTTTCGCTTCTTCTGACAGTGCTGTCAAAGCTCGCTCTTTTGAGATAAGCCAGTCGTTAACGTACTGGTTATAAGAGGTCGTCGTACTTTGTAGGCGTTGTTCCACTTCTATATCGAGTCGCTCTAGAGCTGCATTATAGGATAATGCTTCTACCAATACGCCACCGAGGATGATGGCGATACTGGCAGAGATTGCCAGTTTGTTTTTCAAAGACAGATTTTTAAACATAGACAGGCCTTTATGATGTTTGTGCATTCATTAGAAATTTGTGTTTTTGTCGGAGTACAGGCGACAAATGAACGTCGATAATTAAAACCGTCGCTCATTTCCCTTTTTTTAGTTATTCAAAGTCGTTGTTTACAGTGTAAATTACTCACACCTTAAATCTAGCTACCAGATCGTACAGCTCATGTGCTCGTTCATTCAGGCTTTGGCTACCATGTCGGTTTTCGTTTGCCAGACTCGCAGATTCACTACTTTGATCGGAGATAACAACAATACGTTGTGAGATTTCTTGACCAACGATGCTTTGCTCTTCTGTTGCGGTTGCTATTAAAGAGTTCATATCCATAATCGTGCTGATGGATTGCTGAATTTTCTCCAGAGCTTTAGCTGCTGCATTGGCTTCATTCACAGCCGCTTCACTTCTGCTTTGACTTGAGTCCATAGCATGCACCGCAGCATCTGAAGCGGTTTTTAGCTGATTGATAACCGCATGTATTTCACCCGTACTTTGTTGAGTTCTGCTGGCTAGCTTACGCACTTCATCGGCAACAACCGCAAAGCCTCGACCTTGATCTCCCGCTCTTGCCGCTTCTATTGCAGCATTGAGTGCCAGCAAATTGGTTTGTTCCGCAATGTCCTGAATAACTTCTAGAGACACTGAAATGTTTTTCACATCGCCTTCAAGCTTAGAAATAACATTGCTCGCTTGCGAGACTTCCTCCGCTAATGCCTGTACCGATTGCGCCGCTGAATCTACTATCTCGTGCGCCGATATTGCATTGTCATCAGCATCTTTAGCTGATTGTGCGGCTTGGATGGCATTGTTTGAAATTTCGTTTGCGGTAGTGGTCATTTCTGTCATTGCGGTGGCAACTTGTTCAGTTTCTCCGCTCTGATTAGTGGCTAAGTTGTCGACCTGAGCTGCGCGCTCTGTCATCAGATTTGTTTCATCAACCACTTGTCTGCCTACTTGATTTACTCGTTTAATGATTTCTTGCAGGCTGCTAACGAAAGCGTTGAAGTTGGTACTTAGAGAGGCGAATTCTGGTACGGTAAACATCTCCATTCGCGCGGTGAGATCGGCATCCCCACTGGCAAACGAGCGAATCGAAGCATCAAATAATTCGATCGGGCGCATTATGGTGCGATTGAAGAACAGAGTAAATACACCGACAACAAGTATTATAACGACTGTTACCGTAGCTAAGCTCCATAAGCTTTGCATAAGTTCATCATTTGCCCGTTTATCCATAGTTGCAATTTCAGCATCGATATCATCGGTGTAAAAGCCTGTGCCTATCATTAGGTCCCATTGCGGGATGTAAACGGAGTAGCTCAATTTTGGTAACGGCGTGGATTCTCCCGGTTTTGGGAAGTAGTAAGTGGTGAAATCACCGGTTTTAGAGTTGCGAATGAGATCCTGAACCAGGTAGTTCCCTTGAGCATCCTGCAGTGTCCAGAAGTTCTCACCGATGCCAGCGCTGCTTTTGCCAAGCAGCAGTCGAGTCCCTTTTGAATCATAACCAAACAGATACCCGTTTTGACCGAATTGAACTTCTTTAAGGATTTCCAACGCCTGTTCCAAAGAAGCGTTGCTTTTCTTTAATGGGATTAAAGCTGAGTCGGCGATTTGTAAGTAGGACTTCAGCTCCGTTTGTTTCATCGCCATCATAGCGTTACTTGTCGATTCCATTTGGTGTTTATTCAAACTGGTCGATTGAGTAAAACTCACAAACATCATACTGGCAGCAATCAGTAAAAGTGGAACAATAGACAGAATATAAAGTCTAGTTCGAATGGTTATATTCATGGTCACATCCTTTTTAGTCAAAGACCATAACAACTGGCTTTTTTAGTTGTTAATGTTGTTATCAATAAGATTAGTTCAGAAGTTGTATAAACTCTGTACTGGAAGATGAAAGCTTGAGGGAATTCACTTGCATTCTTGCTTGAGGTCTTGAAGTTTTTGCAACTACAACGAGGAGTTACATTCCTAGCGCTACTCGTATAACGGTCCCAAGCAAAAAATCGACGGTGTCAATACATAGATAAAAATTAAAAAAAATAGCGGGTAATTTATCTGTTCAATAGGACAGTTTATTGATTTAGATCAACAAATACTTTGTCTCAGCATTACAACAAGTTAAGGTTATTAACCTTTGTTTGTAAGTGGTTAATTTTGAAGGGGAATTTCATTTTTGGAAGGTTAGATTTCATTTTGCTGCACTTTGAATGCCGTTTCTATGTAAGCATAATGCGCCGGATGTAACCAAATGTTTCCTTTTGTAACTTTTAAGTTGATGAGTTTTTGATAGGTGTGAATGATTTTTCAAAGATTTGTCTGGGTTAAAGATACAGAAGTGCTTTTGTTACACGCTCAACACAATAAAACTCATATAAATTCATACGGATTCTTAAAGTGCCAACTTTTGCTAAGGAATTCCGTAAACATAATCGAGAAAGTCAATGGAAGCCTCAAGATATAAAAGCATCTTGTCGCGAGTGGGATTGTTTTGTGCAATTTTGCTCCTGTCTGGATGTCAGTCTGCTTTGCTGGATCCCAAGGGCCTAGTAGGAGTGCGCGAGAAAGAGTTGATCATTACCTCTCTTCTCTTGATGTTGATTGTTGTTATCCCTGTGATTTTAATGACAATTTACTTCGCCTATAAGTACCGTGCTAGCAATACCGAAGTTGAATATGCTCCTGAGTGGTCTCACTCAACTAAGATCGAGTTGGTTGTTTGGACGATTCCAATCATCATCATTGCGATTTTGGCTGTGATTACTTGGCGTTCAACTCACGAGCTAGAACCGTCTGTGCCGCTGAAAAGTGATATCAAACCCGTCACGATTGAAGTGGTTTCACTGGATTGGAAATGGTTGTTTATCTACCCAGAACAAAAAATCGCTACGGTTAACTACGTTGCCTTCCCTAAAGATGTTCCTGTGACGTTCAAAATTACGTCTGACAACATCATGAACTCTTTCTTCATTCCTCGTTTAGGCAGTCAAATTTACGCTATGCCCGGCATGGTGACACGTCTACACCTGATTGCGAACCATGAGGGAGAGTACAAAGGTATATCGTCGAGTTATAGCGGCGAAGGCTTTTCACACATGAAATTTGTCGCCAATGCACTACCTGACGAGCAAAGCTTTGAAGAGTGGGTTAGTGAAGTGAAAAAGCAGCCATCCATGCTACACGCTTTCAGTGATTACCAAGCGCTTGCAGAGCCAAGTGAAAACGTTCCGGTGACTTACTACTCTCACATACCACAAGACCTATTCGAGTCGGTTGTTATGCAACACATGGGTTCACTCAATATGAGTGAAGGAGAGACACAACACAGTCATATGGACATGGCAGAACATAAAGGGTAACAGACGATGTTTGGAAGACTTACTTTAGACTCCATTCCATACCATGAGCCAATTATCATGATCACGCTTGCTGTGATTGCGATCGTTGGCCTTGCTGTTGTTACGACTATTACTCGCATGGGTAAATGGCAGTATCTTTGGAATGAGTGGTTTACATCGGTAGACCATAAAAAGCTTGGCTTTATGTATATTGCTGTAGCAATGATCATGTTACTTCGTGGTTTTGCAGATGCAGTGATGATGCGTAGCCAACAGCTACTTTCATCAGCGGGTGAAGCAGGTTATCTGCCTCAGCACCACTATGATCAAATCTTTACCGCGCATGGCGTGATCATGATTTTCTTTGTGGCGATGCCACTCGTCATTGGTTTGATGAACATTATTGTGCCACTGCAAATTGGTGCTCGCGATGTTGCGTATCCGTTCTTGAACAACCTCAGTTTTTGGTTGTTTGTTGTGGGTATTATCCTGACCAATATGTCTCTGGCTGTGGGTGAGTTTGGTCGTACTGGTTGGCTTGCGTATCCACCGCTTTCTGGTATCGATGCCAGTCCGGGGGTAGGGGTCGATTACTGGATTTGGGCGCTGCAAATCTCGGGTGTCGGTACTACGTTATCAGGCGTGAACTTTTTTGCGACCATTCTACGTATGCGTACACCAAGCATGCCATTGATGAAGATGCCTGTCTTCACATGGGCATCGTTATGTTCGAATATCCTAATCATTATTTCGTTCCCAATTTTAACTGTGACCATCGCGCTGCTAACGCTTGATCGTTACTTGGGGATGCACTTCTTCACCAATGACATGGGTGGCAACATGATGATGTATGTCAACCTGATTTGGGCATGGGGTCACCCAGAGGTTTACATCCTTGTATTACCTGTATTCGGTGTGTTCTCTGAAGTGACGGCAACCTTCTCTCGTAAGAAATTGTTTGGCTACACGTCACTGGTATGGGCAACGATCGTTATTACCATTCTTGCTTTCATTGTGTGGTTGCATCACTTCTTTACTATGGGTGGTGGAGCGAACGTAAACGCCTTCTTTGGTATCGCAACTATGATCATCTCAATTCCAACAGGGGTTAAGATTTTCAACTGGTTGTTCACCATGTACAAAGGCCGTATTACTTTCACCACGCCAATGATGTGGACCGTTGGCTTCCTGATTTCATTCTCGATTGGTGGTATGACTGGCGTACTGATGGCGGTTCCGGGCGCTGACTTTGTTCTGCATAACTCAGTATTCCTAATTGCGCATTTCCACAACGTCATCATCGGTGGTGTGGTATTCGGCTGTTTTGCGGCAATTACGTACTGGTTCCCGAAAGCGACAGGATTCATGCTTGATGAAACATGGGGCAAACGTGCTTACTGGTGTTGGATTACAGGTTTTATCCTAGCATTCCTGCCACTTTACGCTCTGGGCTTTATGGGGATGACTCGTCGTATCAGCCAAAATCTCGATCCTGAATTCTTCCCGCTACTTGCAGTGGCAGCATTCGGTACGGCGATTATCGCGCTAGGCGTACTGTGTCAGTTCATTCAGATCTACGTAAGTGTTCGTGACCGTCACTTGAACCCTGATGTTACTGGTGACCCTTGGGATGGCCGTACCTTGGAGTGGGCGACTTCTTCTCCACCTCCGTTCTACAACTTTGCTGTGATTCCAAAAGGCAACGAGTTAGATGCTTTCTGGTACCAGAAAGAGCGTGGCGAACACGACATCACTAAAGAAGTGGAATATCAACCAATCCATATGCCAAAGAATACGGCAACAGGTATGTATATCTCTGCCTTTGCTCTGATTTTCGGTTTCGCAATGATTTGGTACATCTGGTGGTTGGCTGCTGTTGGTTTCATCGGTGTTGTCGTAACGGCTATCAAGCATAGCTTCAATGAAGACATCGACTACTATGTGCAACCTGATGAGATCAAAGCGATTGAGGAAGCGCACCGTAAACGTGTTCTAGAAGCGAGAGGTCAAGTACCGGCTCAGAACGAAGACGACAGCGATATGGAGGTGACTTATGCACGCTAATACCCATGATGCACATGATCACCACGATACCGGTGGTCTGAAACTGTTTGGTTTCTGGATTTACCTGATGAGCGACTGCGTGTTGTTTGCGAGCTTGTTCGCAACGTACGCAGTACTTGCTAACGCGACCGCTGGTGGCCCAGATGCGAAAGAGCTGTTTGAACTGCCATTCGTATTTGTAGAAACCATGATGCTGCTGTTCAGTAGTATCACTTTCGGTTTCGGCATGATTGCAATGAAGCGCAAAGACATTGCGGCTCTTAAACGTTGGTTAGCGATTACTTTCGTTCTTGGTGCTGGTTTTATTGCGATGGAATTATATGAGTTCCACCATTTGATCGCGGAAGGCGCAAGCCCTCAACGTAGTGCGTTCCTATCTGCGTTCTTCACGCTAGTTGGTACACACGGTCTACACGTGAGCTTTGGTTTGATCTGGTTGGCAGTGTGCTACTGGCAGCTATCAACCAAAGGCTTGAACGACGTGATGGAAACTCGCTTTAACTGCTTGAGCTTGTTCTGGCACTTCCTCGATATCGTTTGGATCTGTGTATTTACCATCGTTTACCTAGTGGGGGTTATGTAATGAGCAACCAACATTTAGATAGCGCGAAGAGCGACTACGTAAAAGGTTTTATTGCGTCACTTATACTGACCATTATTCCGTTCTACTTTGTTGCGACTCAAAGTCTGCCAAAAGACATCACATACGCAATCTTATTTGGTTGTGCGGTGATTCAGGTGATTGTTCATTTCATCTACTTCCTGCATATGGAAATTAAGACGGATGAAGGCAAGTGGAACTTTGTTTCACTGATGTTCACTGCGTTGGTTGTCTTGATACTGATTGCGGGTTCTATCTGGATCATGTGGAACCTTAACGTCAACATGTCGATGTAGGTTGAAATGATCAGAGGTTACCTATCAATCACTAAGCCGGGGATTATCATCGGCAACTTGATCTCTGTCGCTGCGGGGTATTTCCTCGCAGCTAAATCAGAAGCTGCGGATGGATTATTACTGTTGTGCTCATTAGCGGGTGTGGCAATGGTGATCGCATCAGGCTGCGTAGTGAACAATATTTTCGATCGCGATATCGATTTGAAAATGGACAGAACACGTGGCCGTTTATTGGCTCAGGGTGACATCAACATTGATCATGCGTTCGTGTTTGCCATTGTACTGTTGCTAGCGGGAACCGCCTTGCTTTATAGCATGGCAAATCCTCTATCAGCTGTGGTGGTGCTATTGGGTTACGTGTTCTACGTATTCTTTTACACCATGTGGTACAAACGCAACTCAGTGTATGGAACTCTGGTCGGCAGCGTCTCTGGGGCAGTACCACCTTTGGTTGGCTACCTAGCGGTGACAAACTACATCAGCTTGGAAGCGGTACTGCTGTTTGCCTTGTTCTGTTTATGGCAAATGCCGCATTCTTACGCGATTGCAATGTTTCGTATGCAAGATTACAAAATAGCGGGCATCCCTGTGTTGCCTGTGGTGTCTGGTATCGAAAAGGCTCGTAAACACATGATTGCGTATGTGGTTGCGTTCAACCTTGTGGCATTAGCCCTGTTCCTGCTTGGAAATGGTGGTTATGAATACTTGGTTGTCGCTGCAGGCGTATGTTTCATGTGGACACAAGTGACCTTCAAAAAGGTCACTGAAGAAAACTATGTTGAATGGTCAAAAGCGGTATTCAAAGTATCGCTACTGGTTGTCATGGGCATCAGTACTGTACTGGGTATAGAGCTAATTCCACTCTCAATTTAAGTTTTCCTATTTAGAAAACCCGTCACAAGCTCAAAGGCACCTTTTTTAGGTGCCTTTTCTTTTGGTTAGAAATTTTATCAACCATCTGAAATTAAAGGTTTAATTTTTTAATAAGTTAGTGATGGTTGTTTAATAAACAAGTTTTTACTGACCTAATTCACACTTTTATCTCCTTGTTATATCTAAATTGAAAATTGCTCACTAATATATCTTCAAAATATTGAAGATATATTAGTGACTATGCAATACATTAGCCGAGAAGGTTCTGCCGTAATTAATGTTGCCAAGTATTTATTGTCAACACGCGTCGGCGATAGGGTAAAAACCATCGATGCTTTATCCACAGAGTATGGCGTTTCAATTGGATTTATTCAGAAGGCACTGACCACGATTGAAGAGCATGAAGCGGTGCACCTTCGTCGCCAAGGGCGCAATGGAACAATTATCGAGTCGCTGAATGAATCAAAACTTGTTCAGCTTGCAGGTATTGTTCACATGGTGTGCGCAATGCCACTTCCGTATACCAAGCATTACGAAGGGCTCGCGAGTGGTATTAAGGCACAAATGAATACACTGCCAGTGTTTTTTGCTCATATGCGCGGAGCGAATGTTCGTGCGGAGTGCCTGAAGTCTGGAACGTATGATATTGCGATTATGTCTCGCCTAGCTGCGAATGAATACGCTGATGGGCTAGTAACAGCATTAGATTTGGGGCCTAATTCTTACTCAAACCCTCACCGACTGATTTTCCGTCAGGGGGAGTATGAACAAATCCGAAGAGTAGGCGTCGACTTTGATTCTCCAGACCAAAAAGTACTCACAGAGTTGGCGTTTGCGGGCAAAGATATTGAGTTAGTTGAGATTCGATACAGTGAAGGTATCAACCTTCTGAAAAATAAAGCGATTGATGCTGTGGTGTGGCTGCCGGAAGCAACGGACATGGTGCAACTTAAGCTAGAAGAGAAATCGTTAGATCAGTTTGAAGAGTGCCAGCATGCGTCTGAAGCTGTGATGTTAGTGAACAACGACAGTCCACATATACGGATATTATTGCGTAAGTTGCTAAATATACATGGACTTCGACAGCATCAACAAGCTGTGATCGACGGAGAGATTTTCCCCAATTATTAGATATTAGACCCTAGGTGGTATCCCTATGGAACAGAGATTATTACTGCTAAAACAGAGCGATGTGATCAGCGAACAGAGCTATCAAGCCACGTTAAAAGCTCTGCCGTTGTTAGAGGCTAGATTTGGCGTTGATGAAGACAATCAGCAATACCAAATGCTCGTGACTCATATGGCAAGAGCCGCGGACAGAGTACTCAACGATGAACAAGTTGAGGAATGTCTTGATGATGAAGTTTGGCTGGATATCGAGCAAGACGAACAGTTCAGTGAATTGCTAGAGCTCAATTCTCAATTATTGGCACTGTATGGCATTGATGAAGCTAATCAGGCGGAAACCCGTTTTTTGATCAGTAATTTGTTTGCATTAAGTTATGCAGCTCAAGATGAGGCGCAGTTATGTTGATCGATCCTACTGGTTACACCTATTGCCATGAACATCTTCACATTGATCTTTCTGCGGTAAAGCAGGAGTTGGATTGTCGCCTCGATCACTATGAAAAAATAGCTGACGAAATGCGTGAACTGAAACAGTTGGGTGTCTCTAACATCATTGAGGTAACCAACTCTTTTATGGGAAGAAATCCTCAATTTATTGAAGATTTAATCAAGGACAGCGGTATTAATGTCTTACTTTCAACCGGTTACTACATAGAAGGCTTTTTCCCTCCAGAGGTTGAGAATGAAACAGCACAACAATTAGCCAATCGAATGATTACAGAACTGGAGGTCGGGCTAGGTGAAAGCCAGCTTAAAGCCAGTGTGATTGGCGAAGTGGGGAGCAGTGAAAACACCTTTACTCCTCTTGAACAAAAAGTGTTTGAGGCCGCAGTGATTGCGCATAAAGAAACGGGAAGGCCGATATCGACCCATCAGTCGATGAGCACAATGGGGCGTGAGCAAGTCACCTTCTTCCTTAAACACCAAGTGAATTTAGAACGAGTCACGATCGGACATTGTGACTTGAAAAGTAACTTAACAGAGATCTTATGGATGATTGATCAAGGCTGCTATGTGCAGTTCGACACCATAGGTAAGAACAGTTACTTCCCCGATGAACAACGGATAGCCATGCTGGTGGAATTATCAAAGCGTGGCCTCCTAGAGCGAGTGATGCTCTCGATGGACATTACTCGCCGCTCTCACTTAAAAGCCAACGGTGGCCTTGGCTTCAGTTACTTGATTACTGATTTTTTACCAAGGCTTCGTGACGCTGGTATTAGTGAGAATGAAATAGACATCATGATGAAACAAAACCCATACCAATTATTCAAATAGGCACGATTATGAAAAGAATCGGAATAGCAGGACTTCAACGTGAACAAATAAAGCAACAAATAGAGCAAGTTGCTCCCGGACAATTTGAACTTCATATCCTCAATGACATGGATGCGGCGATGAAGGTTAAAGCTGGGCAACTTGATTACTACATTGGTTGCTGTAATACCGGTGCAGGAGCAGCATTATCGATTGCGATAGCCATTATCGGTTACAACAAAAGCTGCACCATTGCCAAACCATCTATTCAGGCAAAACAAGCGGAAGTGACCCGTTTTATTGAAGAAGGGCGCGTCGCTTTCGGCCTTTCCGTTGAGCATGTTGAACATGCCATCCCTATGTTGACTCAGTCGTTGCTCGAGGCGTAAGGAACGAATATGGATATCATGAACTTAGGACTCGTTGCGCTGTTATGTGCCACGACAGCACTAGTCGCAAATATGAGTGCGGCTGTTTTTCACGACGGCATTCGTCCAATTTTACCTCAGTTGTTCGAAGGCAACATGACACGCCGCGATGCAGGTTCGGTTGCATTCGGTTTATCGATTGGTTTTGTGGCTTCAGTAGGCATCTCTTTTACTCTTTCTACTGGCCTACTGAACCCTTGGTTACTGTTTTTACCGACTGACATTATCGGTGTCATGATTGGTAGCCGCATCCTTGCAGCTGTTGGCGGCGCTGTATGGGGAATTCTTGTTGTTACGTCATTAACCGCGGTGAATACGGTTCTGACAGGGCTACCGATTGATGCGCTAGGTGCTTTGGGTGAGCTGGGCACGCCGGTGATGTCGGCTTTTGCACTGTTCCCTTTGCTGGCTATTTTTTATCAATTTGGCTGGAAAGCAGGAGCGGTCGCCGCGGCGGTGGTTCTTCTCTCTCGACTTCTAATTATGAAGTACACAGGTATCTATCCAGAGTCTATCCAGATTTTCGTGGGTATGGTGATGCTGATTTTAACTGCGATCCGTAAAGACTTGAGTGATAGAAGTAATGGCATTAGTCCACCGGATATGTCTGGTATGCACAGCATTTTCGATGAGCGCACAAAACGTATTGTGAAGCATCTGCCTTTCCTCGCATTCACAGGGGCCCTTATTGCTGCGGTTTCAAATGCTGGCATATTCGCAGGCTCTGAAGTGTCTATCTACTCACTTGCAGAAGCGTACAAGATTACCGACCCGGCGGAACAGGATGCTGCACTCCAGCAGGTCGCATTGTCTGAGTTTATGCGCGGGCTTGGTTTTATTCCATTGATTGCTACAACGGCGTTAGCGACGGGTGTATACGGCGTAGTCGGTATGACCTTTGTGTTTGTGGTGGGCTACTTGTCTCCCAACATCGCTGTGGCAGCCGCTTTAGGTGCCGTAACAATCTGCTTAGAAGTGTTCCTACTTCGTAGTGTTGGTCGAGTTCTGGAGCAATTCCCATCCATTCGTAACGCGTCAGACAACATTCGAAATTCAATGAATACACTGATGGAATTTGCGCTGTTGATCGGTGGTGTACTTGCGGTGATGAAGATGGGATCGACAACCGGTTTGACCATTTTCGCCATGCTCTACTTCTTGAATGAAGTGATGGGACGTCCTGTTCTCAAGATTGCGGCTCCAGCAGTGGCGGCGATTTTCACCGGTATCATTCTCAACCTGCTGTATGTAGTCGGACTGTTTGCCGTCTAGTTGTTTTTCAGTGTCAGTCTAATCCCCCTTTCAATTTGGGCTGACACTCTTTTCAGTCGGAATATCGTTATGTTTGTTAACGCTTTACAGAAGCATAATCCTGCTTTGATTGATGCAGCATTGTGTTTACACGCAGAGGGAAAAGTTCTACCGGATAGCTACATCATAGACTTAGACACCTTTGTCGATAATGCGAAAAAGATTAAAGCAGAAGCAGATCAACACGGAATCGCGCTTTATGCCATGACCAAACAATTTGGTCGCAACCCATTCCTTGCCCGTTTATTGGTTGAAGAGATCGGTTATCAAGGCATTGTGTGCGTGGATTACAAAGAAGCACGATTGTTTTCTCGTCACGGCATCAAAATAGCCAATGTTGGTCATCTGGTTCAGCCACCTCAGGCAATGCTGACGCAATTAATGCGTGATGTTCAGCCAGATGTGGTGACTGTGGTGACGATGGAAAAAGCCATCGCATTATCACAAGCCGCAATCAAGGCTAACCGCGTTCAGAAAGTGCTATTGAAGTTCTATGATGCGGAAGATGTGTTTTACACCAATCAGGAAACTGGATTTCCTTTGGCTGAGTTACCGTCTGTGGTTGCCGAAATAGAGAATTTACCTGGTATTCGTATTGCGGGAATAACGCATTTCCCTTGCTTATTAGCGGATAAAGAGCAAGTGATGCCTACACTGAATGCACATACCGTCGCAACCGCGGCTCAACAGTGCAGAGATTTAGGGATTGAGGTAGAGCAACTTAACTTACCTTCAATGACCTGTTGCTCTTCCATGGCAACGCTTTCTCAGCTAGGAGCAACTCATGGTGAACCCGGTCATGCACTAACCGGAACAACGCCAATGCATCAATTTGAGCAACCTCAGCCAGAAACAATTGCGATGCTGTACTTGAGTGAAGTGTCGCATCATCATCAAGGAAAGAGTTATTGCTTCGGTGGTGGCTATTATCGACGTGGCCATATGGAAAACGCTCTGATTTGGCCGCAGGTGGGAGAATCCGCCGTTCAGTGCCAAGTGCATAATGATAATCAAGCCAGTATTGACTACCACTTGCGTCTATCAGGCGTCGCTCCTGTTGGTACACCCGTAGTCATGGCGTTTCGAACTCAGGTTTTTGTTACCCGAAGCGATGTAGTCATTGTTGCTGGAATACATCATGGCCAGCCTAGAGTGATTGGTGTTTGGGATTCACTAGGTAATGAGGTGGAACATGGCTAGATTTATCGTCGTTGTGCTTGATGGCTTTGGTGTGGGAGAAATGCCTGATGTGGCTATGGTCAGGCCGTTTGATTGCGGTGCAAACACAGCAGCCAAGCTATTGAATCATTTCCCCTTAAAGCGTTTACCTACGCTAGAAAAGCTTGGGCTAATTAATCTGGTTCCCGGAACCGGCAGCGTTATGACTCCAAGCTCAACGGCGAACTTTGGTATGGCTCAACTTGCCCATTTTGGCGGCGATACCTTTATGGGCCATCAAGAGATCATGGGGACGCTGCCGCAAAAGCCTCTTGAAGCGCCTTTCCAACAAGTTATCACTCAAATTGAGGATGCGCTTTCGACAGCAGATATCAAACATCAAAGAGTTTGGCGTGATGATCTCGCCGCGCTGGTGGTCGAAGACGCTGTTTTTATTGGTGATAATTTAGAAGCGGATTTGGGGCAGGTGTATAACCTCTGTGCCAACTTTGATCAGATAAGTTTTGAAAGAGTAAAACAGATCGCTGAAGTCGTCCGTAGCGCTAATGAAGCTGGGCGTAATATTGTTTTCGGTGGACATGTCGGCAGTTTTGCGCAGATAACCGATGCAATAGAAACGCGCAATGATCCAAGTGGAACTCCGGCATTTATCGGCACTAACACGCCAGATACTGGGGTATATGAGCACGGGTTTGAAGTGGTTCACCTCGGTTACGGTGTGGATCGGTTTACTCAGGTGCCTCATTTGCTGAAGCAGCGGAATGTTTATACTTGGTTGTATGGAAAAGTAGCAGACATCGTGCAAAACCCGGAGGGGACATCTTATTGTTCAGTGGTGGATACCGATAAATTGTTCTCTCTGTTAGTTGATGATCTCAGCCGTTTTGATGACGGCTTCTTTTGTCTCAATGTTCAAGAAACGGATTTGTCTGGCCATCAACAGGATCCGCGTCAATATTGGAGAGTGCTGGAACGAGCAGACCGAGGCATCAATAAAGTGCTCGAAATGATCAATGCAGAAGATGTACTTGTCGTTATGGCGGACCATGGCAATGACCCATTTATTGGCCATAGCCGACATACTCGGGAGCAAGTGCCGTTGATGCTGGCTAAGCAGGGGATAGAAGGGCGATATTTAGGTTTGCGCAGCTCTCTTTCGGATGTGGGTGCCAGTGTTACAGAGTTCTTTGGTGCAAACTCCCCTCAAAGCGGGTGTTCATTTATCAATGTGTTGGAGAATAATTCATAAATCCGTCATTTTGGAGAAGAGATAACATTGATTGGCGATCGTATTGTTGAAACTTTCTTAGCGTAAACGTTCGGTCTGGATTTTTCATTTTAATTAGGTTTTGGAATGAGACTAAATCACTAAATTTGGTGTGGTTACTGAACGCTGTTAAGATATCGGTATCACAGCACTTACCTTAATATACATATGCCGGAAATTGCCACAGTAAGCTTCTACACCCACTATTTTTATTTAGTGGTATTTCTTATCAATCTTGCTTTTGTGTTTTTAAGCCAACAGGTTTTCAATACTGCTCTAAATAAGCGATACGTTGGATATTTCATCGGCTTCTTTGTCATTAATATTGTGTCGTGGGTGAATTTATGGTTGATAGAAACGAGTCTGTTACCATTTACATTACATATTAATGCGGTCATTTATATTTTGACTCATTGGTGTGTATTCATGGCATTGAATGCCTTGTCTCATCACCCTAGATTGATCAAGTGGGTTAGTGTCTTCTCTGCAGCAGGCATTGCATTCGTTTTTATGATCAATAGGCAAATTAGCTTCTATGACTTTGTTTCCTTATATTCATTGCCTATAGATATAGCTGCTTTATATGTGATTAAAAGTATTGATAGGGACGTCAATCATAAAGAGCGAGATATAGGACTTATCCTAATTACCCTTGCTATTGTGTTGGAATTTTTATCAGCACTGGTAGAGTTATTTGGTGGCTGGTGGATTGCGGAACAAATTCTCGAGTATCGGTTGCCCATATTAAGTGGGACGGTTGGTTTCTTCTTAGTTGGACTTGGTTTCATAACCTCAATTCTTACTCAAGACAAACTTCGGATAATCAGTCAATCACAAACAGATCCTCTTACGAATGTCTTAAATCGCAGAGGACTTGAAGCGCACGTTCAATCTTTGCTTTTTAAACGGCAAGATATATCGCTACTTCTTTTGGATATCGATTACTTTAAGAACATTAATGATCGATATGGTCATGACTTTGGCGATTTTGTGTTAAAAGCTTTTAGTGAGCTGATTAGCCAGAATATTCGTCAGGATGACTTGTTCTCTCGTATTGGTGGTGAAGAGTTTGTTTTGATATTGCCGCAAACAAAGCCTGAATTTGCTATTAGAGTTGCGGAAGACTTGAGACAAAAAATTGAACAAAGTGAATTTGAATTCCAGCAGCAAACACTTGGCATTACTTGTAGCTTCGGTATTGCTTTCTGTACTCAACATTTTGATTTTAATCTAATGGTTAAGCAGGCGGATATGGCGCTATATCATGCTAAAAATAACGGGCGCAATAAGGTCGAGGTTTACCAAGAGTGATGTGTTTTTTACATAGAGCCTATCATAACAGCTATGCTATACACCGCCTCCAAATTTTATGTAAGGACTAAACCATGAGCCTTAAGAACACGACATTCAACAACTAAACAATCGTATCGATACTTGCCGTCAGGTTTTTTTGAAGCTTTAGCGAAGTCAAACTAACTTGCTGAGCATCTCTTCTAAACCTTTCCTCGCCCATTTTTTTCCTAAGTAAGTTTCAAGGTGCTGTTCTGCAAAACGCAAGAAACCGAGAGCTGTCGGAGCAAGATGCCGATCGTTACGAGCAATAAAGTACCAGTGGCTTTCAATAGGAAAATCCTCAACATCTAAAGCGACGATACTTTGGTCATGTGCAGGAAGCACATGGCTGGACAATACCGCTAATCCCATACCAGAACTGACGCCCACTCGAATCGCTTCATTACTGGCCATTTGCAAGCTACTGGACAACGTCATCCCGTGTGTTTGCAACCAGCTTTCAAACAACATACGTGTTGCCGAACCTTGCTCACGTAACAAAAATCGTTGTTGTTTCAGATCGGAAAAGGAAATTTTACCTTGTCGTGCCAAGGGGTGGTCTGCGGGAGCAACCAGAGTTAATGGGTTTAGCAAAAATCGTCCAGCAAACGCATGTTCAAGTGAAGGAGGATGACTAAATACATATAAATCATCCTGACCCTGTTCAAAGCGTCGTAAAACTTGCTCTCGGTTTCCAATTTCTACTTTGATATCGACGGCGGGAAATCGCTGACTAAATGGCCCGAGAAGGCGAGGCAATATGTATTGCGCGGTACTAACCATAGCAATACTAAAGTGACCACTTTGCCCTGCTTGAACTGAATCTAGGTATTGATTGAAGTCATTGAAATTGCTTAAGGTTTGTTGACAAACACGATACAACTCCTGCCCGGTATCGGTCGCCACAACTTTGTTGTTTTCCAAAGTGTATAAGGGGTCATCTATCGCTTCCCGCAGTCGCTTAAGCTGCAGGGAAACAGTGGGTTGAGTGAGGTGCAGACGTTTAGCACTCTCACTGATAGAGCCAGTTTGAATGACATCCACGTAAACCTGCAATAAACGAAAAGTAAGGTGACGAATGTTCATGATTGATTTTTTACTATTGATAATTATCTATGGATGGTTATCAATATTTTTATTTCTGTCAATGATAAATCTCCCCTATTATCCCGCCCAGAATGAAAACTGTAATAAAACAACACCGAACAAAAGGAAGATAAATGCCAGATATCGTTGTAATGTTTTTTGTGTTGGGCCTATTTGCCGGTTTAGTCCGTTCAGATCTGACCATCCCTAAAGCTATGTATGAGATGTTAAGTTTATTGCTGATGCTGACCATTGGCCTTAAGGGCGGGATGGCTCTCCATGGCAATTTGAGCTGGGGAATCGTACCTGAAATGGCTGCGGTAGTGATGATTGGTGCTCTGATTCCATTAAGCTTTTTCCCAATTTTACGAAAAATTATTGGCTTAAGTTTGGCAGACAGCGCCAGTATCGCTGCTCATTATGGCTCTGTGAGTGCCGGTACTTTTGCCGTCGCCTTAGCGTACACACAAGCGCAACAGCTTGTTGTTGGCGCCGAAGTGACTCTGTATTTGGTCATGATGGAGCTTCCAGCTATCATCGTTGGCTTGTTGCTATACCGTCGTCACAGCTCTGCGTTACCGAATGCTAAGCCTGTTTCTATTGGTGCGCTTTGGCATGAAGCATTAACCAACAAAGGCGTTATATTGCTGGTGGGTGGAGTGATTATCGGTCTAATGTATGGCAGTACAGAAGGCGCTCCGGTAACCGATTTACTAATGGGCGGTTTTAAAGCGGTGCTGGCTCTATTCCTATTAGAAATGGGCATTACGGCTGCGCATACACTTAGACCTTTACCTGTTCATCAATGGCGATTGATGGTATTTGCACTCTGCGCTCCACTGTGTTTAGGTGCAATAGGCGTGGTGATTGGCGGTCTTCTCGGCTTAAGCGAAGGGTCGATAGTGATACTTGCCAGCTTAACCGCCAGTGCGTCCTACATTGCGGCTCCTGCTGCGATTAAAGCGGCAATACCGGAAGCAAACATTGGTCTTGCGATGCTGAGTTCTCTGGGTTTGACATTCCCATTCAACGTCTTGCTGGGAATCGGCTTGTATCATCAACTTGTGCCGATATTAACCTAGAGGTCTTGGTTTAATAATCTTGTTTCACCTCAGTGCTGATGTTTGTTCTTCACTGAGGTGAATTGAGTGTCTGTAACCACAAGGTCGATATTCATACCTTGATACTTTATGCCCAAGGAAGTGAATAAGTAGCAACGAATTGATTCGCTATAAATTCCACATGTCCTACAGAAGCAGCTATGCTATACTCCGCCTCCAAATTTTATGTAAGGACTAAACCATGAGTCTGAAGAACGACATTCAACAACTGAACAATCGCATCGATACTTGCCATCACAAGTTGGATGCAGCCAAGACTCGCGGCGATAGTGCGATGATCACTAAATTTACCGATGACATCGATAGACTGACTAAGCAGCTAAAAAGCTTGAAGCACAAAGCTGAGTACGATCTGAATAAAGAGCGTAAAGAGTTATCGGACATGGCTTTCTCTCGTGAAATCACGAAAGAAGAGCAAGCGGATTTAGGCAAGCTTAAGAAGAAAGTAAAAGGCTTAGTGGTTGTTCACCCAATGACGAAAATTGGTAAAGCCATGCGTGTTGAAGTGATGACTGGTTTCGCGCCAAAACCTTTCTAACTTTTAGAAAGAATATAAAAAGAGCCAGCATTTGCTGGCTCTTTGCGTTTTACATGAATCAATACCCCATCAACTGCAACAGATTCTCTGCGGTGTGAACCGCTTCTTTGCGGTTGGCAATATTGAGTTTCTGATACAGATTGCGAATGTGAGTTTTGATGGTTGTTCCTGCCACATCCAACTCCTGTGCAATTTGTTCATTGCTGAAACCGGAATAGATCAAACCTAACACTTGCCATTCACGTTGGGTTAGCGGGCTAGTACGTACTAACTCCGGAATATTTGGGTGATTGATCAGTTTCTCTACGAACTCTTCATCAAAATGAACCGACCGGCTGCGTTGGGTCGTAGAAATCTCTTTCATTAACTGTTGCGCACGGTGGCGTTCTAAATCGCCCAGCTCACCGCGTTGAATCAGTTTCTCTAACACATGACCCACTTTGGCACCGTCGATCAGAAAGTTGCCAATCATACCGGTTTGGTTAGTGAGTGCTAACGCTTGCTTCAGCTTATCCCGTGCTTCCTCTTCTTTGCCAAGAGTAGTTGCCAGAATCGACTCAACAATCAGATTACGGTTGATATCGGTAATTAACTGATACTTCTTCGCTTCTTCTTGCATGAATTCCAACGTTTGTTGGGCTTCTTCCATCATGTCTAAGTTAATTTGAGCACGGGCAATGTTGCGCCATTGCAGTTGCGAAAAGTGGTTACACGCTCTCTCTGGGCGAATAGAAGTATTCAGCCAATTCTGAATCGAATCCATATCACCGCGAGCTTGCCAGTAAAGTAGCAATGAAAGCGATGCGTTCGCCGTCCAGTCAACATGGTAACTAGATTGCTTCATCAGGTGCAGAATCTGCTCAATGAAGCGGCTCGCTTTGTCTAGTTCACCACGGCCAACTGAGATACGCGCCAACATAGAATAACTGTGCAGATGTTTGCTTGGTGAGTGATTGCCGAGAACGTCCAAACCTTTGTAGGCGCACTCTTCGGCTTCATCCAAACGGTTCCAACACCAGAGAATTTGTGCTCGTACTCGTAACAAAAATTCATGCAACGGAAGCTGGTGAAGTTGATGTTCTTCAATCAGTTTGAATGCATTATCCTGAACCTCATAAGCGGCTTGAACATAACCTTGAGCAATCAGAATCTCGCTTTGCTGCAATAATGCCCAAAGCGCCTGATGATAAACCTGATACTGGCGAGCCAATTTCTCGGTCTGCTGCATCATAGGTAGAGCACGGCTGAGTTGACCTAATACGTGGTTAACTTCACCCACAACGGACGTTGCTACAATTCGGCTGCGATAGATGGTGTTATCGAGCTGGCTTAACGCCAATTCAGCGAGCTCTAAAGCTTTTTCCGGCTCGTTTTGGTTAATCGCAACCTGAGCGCGTAATGCGTTGAATTCACCTTGCTCTTTGCTCGACAATTCCACATTAAGCTTTGCCATCTCTTCATCAGCTTTCGAAAGCAGGGCACCGACATCGTTGTATCTGTGCTGACTTTGAGCGAGCCAAGCTTGAAGCATGCAGAGCTTAGGTTCGCTATAAAGCTGATTAGAAGAAAGCTGGTTGATTGAAGACTCCAACATCTCCAATTCGCCTTGGTTGAACATGCTCCAGCCGTGTTTGCTTAAAATAGTGGCGAGTAAATCGGTATCCTGAGCGATTTTGGCATGACGCAAAGCTTGGTGCGGGTTAGACATTTCTAACCAAGCCAGTGAAGCTTCGCGGTGTAAATCGTGCTCTTGCTGTGGAATGCGCGCTAGACGCTGGTGAGCAAGGAATTCACCAAACAAATTGTGGAAGCGATACCAGTTGTGTTCGCCTTCTAACGGGTAGATAAACAAGCCAAAACGGTTAAGCGATTCAATCATGCTTAACGCATCGTCACGCTTGGTCAGTGCGGTGACTAAAGAATCGTTGAAATGTTCCAATACTGAACACTGCATAAGGAATTGACGAGTTTCGTTGTCGAGAAGGTCAAATACTTCTTCAACCAAGTAATCCCACAAATGTGCGTGATTGAAGTGAGAAACGGACTCCACGCTTTGTTCCAGCGTTCGTTTTTGATATTGCGCTTGCAGCGCAATAAGTTGCAACGCTGAAGGCCAGCCTTCCACGTAATCACGTAAGCTGTTTGCTGTAGAGTCGTCTACGCCGTCGGTAACTCGCTGATTAAAGAAACGGGTGGTTTCTTCGGTGTCGAATGCCAGCAGTTCGTTACCAATTTCAATCATTAAATCGCGTACACGAAGGTTAGCCGTGCCCAAAGGTGGAGCTGCACGGCTGGTTACCACTAAGGTCATGTTGTCTGGCATATGTTTGATGAAAAAGCGCATCGCTTCATGTATTTCGTCATCAGACAGAAGATGATAGTCATCCAGCACCACATAGCACTCTTGATGGTAGTGCGCCATTTCGGTGAACACTTCACTAAACAGTGAATGAATCGAAGAGAACTGACGCTTTTCCGCCAGTTTTTGCGCATTCGGGCAACTTTGATCCGTTGCTTTATTGATCGCTTGTAGAAAATAGTTCAAGAAACGGAAAGGATCATTGTCACTATCGTCAATGCTGTACCAACCAACATGAGGTTTATCGGCAAGCCACTGAGCAGCCATGGTGGTTTTTCCATAGCCTGCAGGGGAGCGAAATAGCACTAGCTTATAGCAAGTGGCGTTATGCAAAATGTCCAGCACTCTTGGGCGAACAATGGCGTTGTGTAGACGCCCAGGGCGCGTCAGTTTAGAAGGTATCCACATTCTTGATTTCCCTTCGATCAAATAGTAGGAGGTGAAAACAGAGATCTCTGTCACTTTTATGGCAACGATGTTACTTGAAGTTTTTCACTACGTTTATTGATCCTTTTCTCGAATTTCGCACTATTCACATTCTTAAGCTGACTACGCCCCTAATTTGTGATTTAGATCAAGAAAATTCTAGGGGTATCCGATTTTTTGGTTGGTGGGTTGTACGAAATTTTATGTAATTTGAGTAAAAACGATAATTTTAGTGTGACGAAGTATACATTATGAGCAAAAGGTTCACTGCTTGAATATCCTAGCTGTTTAAACCCCGTCTAAGGTTATTGAGGCAGTCGTTGTGATCTCAATCACTCAGAATCTCGAGTATTGGACAATCAATGAGAGATTGATCACTCCGACTTAAGTGCTACACCCTCTACGCCCTCACTCCTCCTCCTAAACTCATGACAACTTGGGAGGATGTTTACATTTTGTTGTACGGGCAGGATATGGCACAGATGAATTAGAACTGATAAGAGAGATTTCTCGATGAAACCTACGCAACAGAAAACGTTTGATAAAGTAGCGTTCCAAGCGAACGTAAAGCGTAATCTTACCGCGACATACGCGACCACAGTTGAACATGCTTCTAGCCGCTCTTGGTATTTGGCTATGGGTCATGCTCTAGCAGAATTAACAACGTTCGACATGCTTGAAACAGAGCAAGACGAACGTATCGTCAATGCGAAAAGCTTGAACTACCTATCTCTTGAGTTCCTGATTGGTCGTTTGACAGGTAATAACTTGATTAGCATGGGCCTTTATGAACAGGTTTCTGAGGCGATGGCGGAATTAGGCCAAAACTTAACGGATTTGTTGGAAGAAGAGCGCGACCCTTCATTGGGTAACGGTGGCCTTGGTCGTCTTGCTGCGTGTTTCATGGATTCATGTGCTGCTCAAGAATACCCAACAGTAGGTTACGGTCTTCACTACGAATATGGCTTATTCAAACAGTCTTTTGAGCAAGGTCATCAGAAAGAAGCGCCAGATGCTTGGTGTGGTATCGAAGGTTACCCTTGGGAAATCGCACGCCCTGAACTGAAACAAGAAATCGGTTTCTACGGCCACGTTGAAGTGACCCATGAAAACGGTAAAGAAGTACGTAAATGGGTTCCGGGCATGTTAGTGCAAGCGATGCCTTGGGATTTACCAATTGTGGGCTACCAAAGCGATACTGTTTATCCACTGCGCCTTTGGGAATGTCGTGCCATTGCACCATTTTCACTAGAGAGCTTTAACAACGGTAACTACTTCGAAGCTCAGCACTCACTGATTGATGCGGGCAACATTACTAAAGTGCTTTACCCGAACGACAACCATGAGAAAGGTAAAACACTGCGTCTGATGCAGCAGTACTTCCACAGTGCGGCATCGGTACGTGACATTCTTCGTCGTCATGAAGGTGCTGGTTTTACGCTGGAAGACTTACCGAAGAAAGAGACTATTCAGCTTAACGACACTCACCCAACCATCGCAATTCCTGAATTGATGCGTATTTTGGTGGATGAGCGCGGTCTATCTTGGGAAGCAGCTTGGAACATCTGTTCTAAGACATTCGCTTACACCAACCACACCTTGTTGCCAGAAGCATTGGAAACTTGGAGCGAGTCTTTGATTCAGCGACTACTTCCTCGTCATATGGAAATCATTTACGAAATCAACCATCGCTTTATGCAGGAAGTTCGTGCGAAATGGCCTGGTGATGTTTCTAAACAACAGAAACTGTCAATTATTGAAGAAGGCTTCCATCGCATGGTGCGTATGGCAAACCTTTGTGTAGTAGGTTCTTACGCTGTAAACGGTGTTGCCGCTCTGCACTCAGAGTTAGTAAAACGTGACCTGTTCCCTGAGTTCAACGAGTTGTATCCGAGTCGTCTACAGAATGTTACCAACGGTATTACTCCTCGTCGTTGGTTGAAATTCTGTAACCCAGCTCTGTCTGCATTGATTACTGAGAAAATTGGTGACCAGTGGCCAGCACATCTCGATCAACTAGAGTCGATTTCTCAGTACGCAGGTGATGCGAAGTTCCAGAAGAAGTTTATGGCTGTGAAGAAAGAGAACAAACAGCGTCTAGCTGATTGGGTAAAAGAGAACATGGGTATCGAACTTGATACCAATGCGATCTTTGACGTTCAAATCAAGCGTCTGCATGAGTACAAACGTCAACATCTAAACATGCTGCACATTCTTTCTCTGTACCACCGCATCATCAACGATCCATCTTTTGATGTGCATCCTCGTGTGGTGTTCTTCGCAGCGAAAGCAGCGCCAGGTTACCACCTAGCGAAAGAGATCATCTACGCAATCAACAAGATTGCAGAGAAAGTGAATAACGATCCACGTATCGGTAACAAACTGAAAGTGGTCTTCATTCCTGATTACCGTGTAAGCATGGCGGAGATCATCATCCCTGCTGCTGACGTGTCTGAGCAAATCTCTACCGCAGGTAAAGAAGCATCAGGTACTGGCAACATGAAGATGGCGTTAAACGGTGCACTAACAATCGGTACGATGGACGGTGCAAACGTTGAGATTCGTGAAGAAGTGGGTGATGACAATATATACATCTTCGGTCTGGATGTGGATGGCGTAGAGTCAATGAAAGCAAACGGTTACAACCCTTATGACTACTACAATGCGGATCCATTACTGAAAGCTTCAATGGAACTGTTGATGTCAGATGAGTTCACTCCAGGTGAGCCAGCGAAGCTTCGCGCTACTTACGACAGCTTGCTTGATGGTGGCGACCCTTATCTTGTTCTTGCAGATTTCGCATCGTATGTGAAAGCGCATGAAGATATGGATAAGCAGTACCGTGATCAGGCGGGGTGGGCGAAGAAAGCAATATTGAACACCGCATTGGTGGGCAAGTTCAGCTCAGATCGCAGTATTCGCGATTACGTGAATAATATTTGGCAGCTTGAAACAGTGAAACGTTAATAGCAAAACCAAACAGCCAAGGCGAAAGCCTTGGCTGAATGGCTTATAACGCTTAACGAACATATGTTACAGAATGAATAAAAGTCAAAACGACAAAGATTAATAATCACACACCCTACACATTTGAAGGATTATGCAGTCCCTTCGGAGAGAGCGATGAAAGAACAAAATGCATTAAAACAAGTCGCTGCGATGGCAAAAATTGCCGACAGCTATGTGAGTGCTTGGGGCGATGAAGCAAAGGTAGAAGATGAAACAATTCGTCGTCTTTTGGCTTCTTTAGGTTATGACACAACCAATGATCAAACCTTATTAAAATCGGCTGAGAAAAAACACAAAGCCGATGTATTGGAACCCGTATTAGTAATTCGTCAAGGAGAGCCGTTAGAGGTTTCTCTCAACCTAGGTTCTAGTGCTCGTGAAAGTGAATTTGACTGGCGACTAGAAACCGAACAGGGCGAAGTATTTGAAGGCTACCTACAATCTCAAATCGTTCGTGATGAGCGCGCAGAAGGTGGTCCGCTTGTATTCTCTTTACCGGGCGATTTAGCGCTGGGTTACCACAAGCTATTTGTTTCTCGTAAGCGTCGTAAAACGCCTTATGAGATGACGGTTATTGTGACACCAACAGCATGTTACAAACAATCAGCTCTGGAAACAGGCCAAAAGCTTTGGGGACCAAGTGTACAGCTCTACACATTACGAACTCAGCACAACTGGGGTATCGGCGATTTTGGTGACTTGAAACAGTTGGTTGCAGATATCGCATCTCGTGGTGGTGATTTTGTCGGTTTGAACCCAATTCATTCTCTGTTCCCAGCAAACCCAGAAGGTGCGAGCCCATACAGCCCGTCTTCTCGTCGTTGGTTGAACATTCTCTATATTGATGTGAGCTCAGTACCTGAGTTCGCTCTAAGCGGTGAAGCACAGCAAAAAGTGGGCAGTGCAGAGTTCCAACAGCGTCTGCAAAAAGCACGTGAATCTCATTGGGTGAACTACACCGAAGTCGCGCAAATGAAAATGAGCGTACTGCCACTGTTGTTCACTGAATTTAAAGCTCGTCATTTGGACAAAAATACCGATCGTGCTCGCGCGTTTTTGGACTTTGTGGAAGAGGGCGGTGATAGCCTATTGCATCAAGCAACCTTTGATGCACTGCACGCACAATTGCATGCAGAAGACAGCAATGTTTGGGGCTGGCCTGTTTTCCCTGAAAAATACCGCCGCTTTGAAAACCCTGCGGTACAAACTTTCATTGAAGACAACCAAGATGCTGTTCACCTTTATATGTACTTGCAGTGGGTTGCTGACACGCAAATCAACGAAGCTCAGGCATTGGCCGAAGAAAAAGGCATGGCTGTTGGCTTGTACCGCGACCTAGCGGTAGGTGTCGCGGATTCTGGCTCTGAAACATGGGCTGATGAAGGCAACTTGATTCTCGATGCCAGTATTGGCGCTCCGCCAGATGTTCTTGGTCCGCTAGGTCAAAACTGGGGATTACCACCGCTAAACCCACAAGTGCTGCAAGCGACGGGCTATGATGCTTACATCAAGCTATTGCGTGCCAACATGAAGCATTGTGGTTCTCTGCGTATCGACCATGTACTTGGATTGCTGCGTTTATGGTGGATTCCAAAAGGTGAAAACGCAACTAAAGGTGCGTACATCTACTACCCAGTGAAAGACATGTTAGCTATTCTTGCGCTGGAATCGCACCGTCACCAATGCAGTGTGATCGGTGAAGATTTAGGTACTGTACCAGACGAAATCGTGGATCTGCTTCGTGATGCGGGCGTTCACTCATACAAAGTCTTCTTCTTCGAAACATCTAAAGAAGACGGCGGTTTTATTTCTCCTAAGCACTATGCGCCTCAATCCATGGCGGCTCTGTGTACGCACGATATGCCGACTCTGCGTGGTTTCTGGCACTGCGCTGACCTGAAAATGGGTAGCGAAATTGGCTTGTATCCAGACAAAGAACAACTGGCAGAGTTGTTTGATGACCGCTTGAAGTGCAAACAAGGCATTTTGGACTCTGTGGCTTGGCATGGTTACTTGCCTGAAGGCGTAGGTCGTGATGCAAGTCTGGTTCCTATGGATTCATACCTGAGTGAAGCATTGCAACTGCATGTTGCGGCAGGTTCTTCAGGTCTACTCAGTATTCAGCTTGAAGACTGGTTAGAAATGGATAATCCTGTCAACATTCCGGGAACCGTTGATGAATATCCAAACTGGCGTCGTAAGTTGTCGATGAATTTGGATGAAATCTTCGCCCGTGAAGATGTGAACCGAATTTCAGCACGTTTAACGGAAACGCGTGCGAAAGCCAGTCAGTAATAGAGTTTGTACTTAAAAAACTCAGGGGGAAATTTAGTGATTTCTTATATTTACACTAAGAAATTTAAGTTAGGTCACTCTCTCGTTCTCCTGAGTTCTGTAAGATGAATTAACGCTAGTATGCCCGCCAATGTAGCGGGCATTTTTATTTCTCTGTTGCGCTGGGAGAAGAGTATTGAAAAAAGCTAAAAAGCCATCGAAAACACAAGTTGCCTATAACCAGCTTTCCCATGCGGGTTTTGCTGATCCATTTGCATTTTTAGGTCCGTTTATTTCTTCTAAGCAAGGGGCATTGCGCGTATGGATGCCGGGTGCTGATAAAGTAGAGCTGTTAGTGGAAGGAGAGCCGAGAGTGGCTCTTGAAAGAGAAATCGATGCCGGTTTTATTCTTAGATCAGACAGAGACCTTCGCTTCACCCATTATTCCCTTGCGATTGACTGGGCGGGTAGCGAGCAAATTATTGATGACCCATACCAGTACCACGGAATTTATGCCGAATATGATGATCTGCACACTCCGAAAGAGATGTATCGTCATATGGGATCGCAGTTCATTACGTTAGAACGCGACGGTAAGCAGATCTCAGGTATTCGTTTCCTTGTTTATGCACCTCACGCTTCTGCGTGTAGTTTGGTTGGTTCCTTTAACCAGTGGGACGGCCGTCGTCATCCGATGCAACGTTTAGATTATGGTGTTTGGGGGCTGTTCATACCGGGGCTAGAGGAAGGTGTTCAATACAAATTTGAACTGAAAGGACCACATGGTGAAGGCTTGCCTCATAAAGCAGATCCTTGGGGCTCTTATGCTGAGCAACATCCTTCATTTGCCTCTGTGACTTATGATCATAGCCGTTATCAATGGCAAGACAGTGAATGGCAACATCGCCCTGTTACGCAAAAGCGAAAAGAAGCCCTTTCTTTTTATGAGCTGCATGTAGGCTCGTGGAAACGTGACGAGAATGGAAACTTCCTCAATTATCGCGAGTTAGCTCAGCATTTGATTCCGTATTTGGTTGATATGGGATACACCCATGTAGAGCTTATGCCGGTTTCTGAACATCCGTTTTATGGCTCTTGGGGTTATCAACCGGTTGGTTTGTTTGCTCCAACCAGTCGTTATGGCTCGCCGGATGATTTCAAATACTTTGTTGATATGTGCCATCAGGCAGGTATTGGTGTGGTTCTCGATTGGGTTCCTGCACACTTCCCGTCGGATGATCATGGTTTGGCCAACTTCGATGGTACGCCGCTATTCCATGACCCTGATCCGCGCCGTGGCTGGCATCAGGACTGGAATTCTTACATCTATGATGTTGGACGTGAACATGTGCGTCGTTTCCTAGTCTCCAATGCTCTGTATTGGTTCGATATGTTCCATGTCGACGGTATTCGAGTTGATGCTGTGGCGTCGATGCTTTATCTCGATTATTCACGTAGCCATGATCAGTGGATTCCAAACGTCGATGGTGGTCGTGAAAACTATGATGCCATCGCAACCTTTAAGTGGATGAACGAAGAGGTTTATAAGTACTTCCCAAATGCGATGACCATTGCTGAAGAATCAACAGCCTTTCCGGGCGTATCAGCGCCAACCTTTATGGGCGGCTTAGGTTTTGGTTTCAAGTGGAATATGGGGTGGATGCACGACAGCCTTTCATACATCAAAGAAGATCCGGTACATCGTAAATACCACCACAACACGTTAACTTTTCCGTTAATTTACGCATTCAGTGAGAACTATGTGTTGTCTTTGTCTCACGATGAAGTGGTTTACGGTAAACAGTCGTTGATCCACAAGATGCCAGGAGATGAGTGGCAACAGACGGCGAATATGCGTGCCTATTTTGGCTATATGTACGCGCAGCCGGGTAAGAAACTCAACTTCATGGGGGCTGAGTTTGGACAGACGGCAGAGTGGAATCATGACGACCAGTTACAGTGGTTCTTAACCGCGTTTGATCGCCACCGTGGTATTCAAAGTTTAGTTCGTGACCTGAATCATCTGTATAAGAATGAAGCTGCTTTACATGAACGAGATTGCGAACCATCCGGCTTCGAGTGGCGTTTGCAAGATGCGGCGGACATTAGCGTGATTGCTCATGAGCGTATCAGTGATAAGGGCGAGAGAATCTTAGCCATTACCAACTTTACACCAGTACCGCATGAACACTTCCGTTTAGGGGTGCCAAACGAGGGACGCTATGAGTTGCTACTGAACACGGATAGTGGTCACTATTCAGGCAGTGATTTCGAAACGATCACAGTAGCAGAAACGGAAAGTGTACAAAGTGAAGGTTTAGACCAGTCTCTATTGGTGCGTTTACCGCCACTTTCGACCCTGTTCTACAAGCTAAAATCGTAGTAAAAACTGAGAAAAGCAAGCCTCGATTTACACTATAAATCGGGGTTTTTTTTATCGCTTCAACAATCACTCATTGATGTTTGGATGCTGCCGATTTTGGTATTGAGGCAGCTGAGCTTTTAGTGCTTCAAAAGTGTTGAAAGCGCTCGAAACAGAAAGCTGATTTGCCAGCCAGTCAGGCAGAAAACCACCCGGATCTGCGTATGCAGTGTAATCGATATGTGTTAATCCATTGGTGAGCTTTTCTAAAGTCCAATCCGCCTGAACCGATTTTATCCGAACGTAGTCTTTTTGTTCTGGGTATTGATCTGCCGCGTCTTTGATTTCCAGCTTAAACGCACCATTATCAACTTGGTATTTTGAGTACGTCACCATATCTCTGTCTCGGGCAGGCCATGGGGCAGAGAACTGGGTATAGACGATGTTTTCGTTGGGTGATATCTGCTTCAATACCTTGCTGCTGCTGACGTTGTCGAGCCATTTGGGCAGGTTTTCACTGTCTTCCAGTAATACTAAGAACGCTTGATATGTGGTGGGAGCAAACATTTGTGCGCGGATTTCGACCAAGCCTCCTTGATGCTCACGAATGTGAATTCGAATGCCGTCTTCGCTTTTTGCGAGTTTCCATGGCATGTCTGTGTTGTCACTGTTCGCCCAAACCAGACTTTGAGCGAAAAGCAGCGATAAAGTGATGACGCGCGTAAACATAAAACTCCTATCTAAACAGTATCCTCCTGAGAGGAGTACGCTCGATTCCTTTCACTAAGAGTAGTGTGATAATCGTCGTTCCTGCAAACAGTGTGATATCTCTATCCCAACTGCTCTGTTGCAATATACCAGAAATGTTCATCACCACTATCGCAACCAGTAAGTGGCTAACATAGATGCCCAATACGCTATTGGCGAAAGATTGTATCCACGTTGCACTTCCCCAGTTGGGTTTTGCTAACAGCACAAAGAAAATCCCCACGCCCCATAATGGCGTACCAAATAGGTAATCGTTATAGCCAAACATTTGCCCATATTGGTGTAACCCAAAGGCTTCAACGAAATGCAGAGCCATTCCCGATAGCGCCAATAACGATGCCATTTTTATGTTACAGGAGATATTGCGTTCGCGTATCACATAACCAATAGTCACCATCAAAGTACTAAAGAACGGGCCATTACGAGTAAAAAATGGTGCTTCCAATTCCGTCACTACATTGTAGCTTCCCGCCAGTACACCATAGATGTATAGCATTGCCGCGACTGGAATGATCCACTTTGACATATTCCAGCGAACTAAAGCAGCAATAATTGCTATCGCCATAATCAGTGAAGGTATAAACCATAGGTGTACTAAGCCGCCTTCAAGCAAAGAGTTCACCGGATTCATCAGCAGATAGTCCCAGTAGATCATGCGCTCTGCGAGATAGCCGCTTTTTATCAGTTCGTCAGAGTTAAAAGGCATCACAAGGCTGAGAATACTCCAGACTAACCAAATACGAATTAGTGGTAGAGAATATCGTTTCACCGTGTCGAAAGGTATCGCCTTTAGCTTAGGCTGAATAAGGTAACCTGATATCAAGAAGAAAAGCGGAACTGCAAAACGAGTGGCTTGATTAAACAGATATGCAAGCCAAGGTTCATCATTGTAAAAGGTATGAGTGGTAAATAACTGGCAGTGAAGGCCTATAATAGCGAGCATAGCCACCGTTCTTCCGAACTCTAGGCTCTTGATTTTATTTATCGAAGACATAAGTACTTACACAGAAAAAAGGAAAGCGAGAACAATACTGTATATGCAACTTATCCCTTTCGACGCACGTCAATAAATTCGTTCTTGGTGAGAATTATTACTCCAATATGTGAACTCGATTCTGTTCGGTTACATCAGACCAAATGCTGAAAGCAGGAAGATTCCCAAGGTGCATGAGAAAAGGGAAAAAACAGTGGTGAGTGCAATGATATTGGCAGCCAAGGTGGCATTTCCGCCCATCGCTCGCGCCATCACGTAACTCGCCGCTGCGGTTGGCGCTGAGCTCATCAGGAAAACCAGCCCGAGTTCCATTCCTCTGAATCCAAACATTAGTGCGCCAAGGGTGGTCAAAAGCGGAGCGAGTATCAGTTTAAAACCTGTGGCATACCAAGCGGGTGCATTATCATCTTTCAACGCTTTTAGGTCTAACGAGCCACCAGTGCAAAGAAGTGCCAGAGGCAGTGTCATGTTACCCAAATAGCGTCCAGCATCTGTGACCATTTCAGGAATAGGGATGGAAAATCCGTAGCAGAAGAGACCGGAGAGAATCGCAATAATCAGTGGGTTTTTGGTTAAAGTGCGAAAGATTATTTTGGATGGCGGAGTGCCTTTGGTATCGCTCTTCGCGCTTAACGCGATGACCGCTTGTACGTTGTATAGCAATGTCATGCTCGCCACATAAATTGCTGCAAGTGCCACTCCATCATTACCATAAGCATTGGCGACATAGGCGATAGCGATAATAGCGGTATTGGCGCGAAATGCGCCTTGTATGATCACCCCTTGATCTTTCGGGCGATTAAACGCTTTTTTGGTAACAAAAGTGGTGAACAGAAAGAACAGAAAATTCGCTACGAGGCCGTAAATAATTAGAGATGCGCTGGAAGAGAAATCGTGTTTTGAACTTATGATACTCAAGAACAACATGGTTGGCAGCGTCACTTCAAACACTATCTTGGAGGCGACTTCGATAAAGTTATCGTTAATCAGATTGATACGTTTAAGAAATACTCCGAGTACCAGCATTAAGCAAATAGGGCCTGTAATTGAGGCCGAAAACATTAATAACTGAAAGAGACTGTCCACGTTCATTCCTTGAACTTCTGGTGAAGATAACGATTTGAAGAAAAAAGCACCGTCGTTCTAACAACCGACGGTGCTTATTGTAAGATTTTTATACTCTACAGCGTGTTGTAGTTGATTGGAATACGCATGCGAACGGTTAACGCTATGAACAACAGCTCGCTTTCTCTTGTTTCGGGCTAAATCTTTTCCACAAGTCAGCCGCAATGATAACCGCCAATGCAATGCCACTTGTCCAAGCGAGCACTGGTGGTAATAGTTCATTACTGGCCGCTAGCTGTGCATCGATATTGATAGCGAAAGTATCGACTAAAAAGTTGGTGGCATAGCCAAATAGAATCGCCACACCCACCACACCGATTAGGTAGCTCACCAGCGCTTTTGTTCCTAATTCTTTTCTCACAATACCAAGGGTTGCCATATTGGTCGCAGGGCCTGCAAGTAAAAAGACCAATACTGCACCGGGTGATACACCTGCCAGCATTAGGCCAGCAGCAATTGGCGTTGAAGCAGAAGCACATATATACATAGGTACACCAATTAGTGCCATCAGTACCATTGCCCAAGGGCTACGGCTGATTTCCACCAATGCTTCGGATGGCACAAATGTCACAACCAAAGCAGAGATGATAAGACCCACAATAAGCCACAGTGACAGGTCTTCAATTAAATCGGTAAATGCGTATTTTTGCCCCTGCCATAACTTGCTCAGCCATGATTCTGATTTTAGTTGAGACGAGTGTTCAGATGATCCAGAGCTGCTGCTACAACTGTGAGAGCCTGAACAACATGAAGTTTTGACGGCTTCGGTCGCTGGCGGTGGTGTTTGTGTCTCTTTGTCTGTGAGCAACACCAGAAACGCAGCAGCAATAGCTGAAGTTGTCGCTGCTATAGGTCGAATGACCGCCATAAAGGGCCCTAATAGCGCATAGGAAATGGCAATGGAGTCAACGCCTGTCTCTGGGGTTGAGATTAGAAAGGCAGTTGTTGCGCTTTTTGAAGCGCCACCTCGACGAAGCCCAACCGCCGCTGGAATAACGCCACAAGAACAGAGCGGCAGTGGCATACCCAAAACAGCCGCTTTGACACTCGGCCACATACCGTGTCCGGTAAGATGTTTACTTAGTTTATCGTTGCTAAGCGTTACTTTAAGAATACCGGCCACGAACAAACCTATGATCAGCCAGAAAGAAGCATCAAGCCACAAATTGAGTAAGGTATCTAAAAAGGTTGTGATAGCTTGCATATTAAGCTTCCTCTGGTTGAGTTTGAGTAAGGGCCGTCAAGATAGTGCAGTGTTCGGCGGAATGAGAGCCACCGCAGCAACGTTCATTAATCACTTTCAAGGCGTCATGCATATGCTGAAGTTGGGCAATACGCAGTTCAATCTCATGAAGTTTTGCTTGAGTGATGTCTTTCACTTCTTGGCATGTGTGCTGCTCCGGTTCTATTTGAATCGAAAGCAGTTCCTGAATATCACTCAGAGATAAACCCACTTCTTTAGCGTGAAGAATGAATTTCAACTTATCAATGCAGTTTTGATCATATTGACGATAACCATTGTCGGCGCGCAGTGGTTCAATTAAGCCTTGTTGCTCATAAAATCGAATTGCCTCAGTGTTGATTCCGAGCTGTTTAGCCAGTTGGCCTCGGGTTAAAGACGCCATGTACAAACCTCGATTCTCTTGTCATTTTCCACCAGTATAAACTTTGTAGTTAAGTACAAGGTCAATACTTTATTTGTTTCTATCTACATTTATTTCCGCTATCTCTATTTGTAATAAGACTGCTCGCATAAACACTGTTTGTAATAAAAGAACGATCGTACTAAACTTCTTGGCGTGTGAACTGAATCTGATGAGTTATGAGCAAAGGAAAAATTACCCGCGAAAACATTTTGGCCAAAGCATTTGATCTTGCCAGTGAGAATGGCCTGGAAAGCTTGACGATAGGTGAGCTTGCCAAGCAGTGCGGGATGTCAAAAAGTGGTCTGTTTGCTCATTTCAATTCAAAAGAGAACCTGCAATTAGCTGTGGTTGATTTTGCGAACCAAGTTTTTATCTCTCGCGTTATTGCTCCCGCTCGTGAATTGGGTGATAAAGATATGGAAAACAAACTACGTTCCCTATTAGATAACTGGATGGGATGGAACCATTCATTCCAAGGAAGCTGTATGTTTTTGGATGCTTGGAAAGAATCGGCAAAAAGTGAATGTGCCATTCAGCAAGAGCTCAAGAAAATCATTTCTCACTGGATTCAGTATCTACAAATTCAAATAGATAAAGGCGTCGAGAACCGCCAGTTCCGAACGGATTTGGACGCCAAGCAAGCGAGTTACGAGCTTTATGGCTTGTACCTTAGCGCGCATTTGTTCTATTCCATCTATGGACAAGAGCAAAGCCACGAGAGATTTTGGCAAGGAGTCAGCGATTTATTTGATCGCTGGAAACGTTAACCAGAAAAAAATTTACCAATAAAAAGCACGACCGTACGTTTTTGGTTTAAGGATAGTTATGAGTGAGAAAATTTACTTCAATACAGCGCAACGTTTCAATTGGCGTCGCAGCTTAGTCAATGTCACCACACGTTTGCACCATTCGTTGGCTCCAAGGCACGCGAAAAAAACAGCAAGAAAGCTCCTTCTTACTCCAAGTCGTATGAAAGCGAAGAATCAGGCTCCTGAGGGTTTAATCAAATCTTACGTTTCTTCACCAGAAGGCCAATTAACCACTTTTCGTTTGGGTAAAGGACCGGTTTGGGTATTAACCCATGGCTGGTCAGGTTCTTCGAATCAGTTTTATCCTTTGATGGAACACATCGCCTCTTTAGGTTTTACCGCCCTTGCTTACGATCATCCAGGACATGGTGAAAGTGAAGGGGCTTTAGGGCATATCCCTGCGTTTGTTCGCGGACTGGAAGCTATTCTGGACAGTGAAGAAAATGTGGTTGGTTTGATTGGACATAGCATGGGCAATGCGACGGCTTTGGAATGTCGGCACGCCAAAGTAGTAAATTGTCCTATGTTGCTGATTGCTCCCGTATTGGACTATCTAGATAACCTGTTCAGCACCGTAGCTCGTTCTGGTTATTCCATGCGTCTATTTGAAGAAGTCGTCAACGAAGTCCAAGACGAATACCACTACCCAATTCAGTCTATTGATCCATACAAAAAGCTTAAGCAGCGTGAGTCTCAGACTATAATTGTTCATGACGAAGACGATAAGTTTGCGAAGTATTCGGTATCGCAAAAGGCGTCTCAAGAGATGGAAAATGTTACGCTTATCACCACTCAAAACCAAGGTCATGGCAGAGTGATGACAAGCCCTGAGGTGATGACCGCATTTGATCAAATTTCTAGGCAGGTTTCTTAAGATTAAGGATTTTACTTGGAAAACTGTTTAAAACTGGTGTTTTATTAAACATCAGTCAAACGAAAAGGGATATTTATATTTCTATTTATTTCATGATGTTAAGTTGTTGGTTTTAATGTTGATTAGTTTAACAACTTGACAAAAATTTATTATCTCCTTGTTTGGTTACGTGTGATCATTGTGTTGCCGTAAGGCCTTTATAAGGAAAATAATAATGAATAGAAATGATAGTGTCCCTTTACCCAGTAACACCCGAGAATGGTTTTTTCACCGAAACAGTATGATTGTCATTGCCGATCTTGCTCTGTTTTTCATCTTACTGTTTACCCTCCCGTTTGAATCCAACGTTGTTTTAGGCTTAAGTATGCTGACGTTTATCGCCATCCTCTGGCTAACGGAAGCATTACATGTAACCGTCACCGCGATACTTGTCCCTATTATGGCGGTATTGTCTGGCGTGTTTGACACGCAAGCTGCCCTAAACAACTTTGCGAATTCGATTATCTTCCTATTTTTGGGCGGTTTTGCCCTAGCGGCGGCTATGCATCGTCAAGGTTTAGATAAAGTCATCGCAGATAAAGTCCTCGTACTTGCTCAAGGTCGAATGAGTGTCGCTGTCTTTATGTTGTTTGGTGTTTCTGCCGCTCTTTCTATGTGGATCAGTAACACTGCGACGACCGCGATGATGTTGCCTCTAGTGCTTGGTATTTTAAGTAAAGTGGATGATAAGAGGGGGCACTCTACCTATGTGTTTGTGCTACTAGGTATTGCTTATAGCGCCAGTATTGGTGGGATTGCAACTGTGGTGGGCAGCCCACCTAACGCAATCGCAGCCGCAGAAGTTGGTCTAACATTCGTCGGCTGGATGAAATTTGGTCTTCCAACCACTTTAGTTATGCTGCCAATTTGCTTGGCCATTCTCTACTTCATGCTAAAGCCTGATCTCAGTGGTCAGTTTGATACTCATGCAGAACCTGTGGATTGGGACAAAGGCAAAATTGTCACATTAGCGATCTTCTCGCTGGTGGTGTTCCTGTGGGTTTTCAGTAAGCCTGTGAATGCCATGCTTGGTGGTTTTAAGAGTTTTGACTCACTTATTGCACTTTCTGCCATCATCATGGTGAGTTTTGCCCGAGTTGTGCACTGGAAAGATATTGAAAAAACAGCCGACTGGGGTGTGTTGCTTCTGTTTGGTGGTGGTATCTGTTTAAGCAATGTATTAAAACAAACGGGCACCAGTGTTTTTCTTGCTAATGAACTGAGCCAGTTGATTTCACACTTTGGCTTATTCTTCATCGTGTTTGTTATCGCTGTATTCGTTGTATTCCTAACGGAATTCGCAAGTAACACGGCAAGCGCGGCTTTGCTTGTTCCTGTATTCGCAAGCGTTGCGGAAGTGTTCGGTGTATCACCAGTTCTGCTATCAGTGCTGATTGCGGTTTCAGCATCTTGTGCATTCATGTTACCTGTTGCCACTCCACCAAATGCTATCGTGTTTGCAACAGGGCATATAGACCAAAGAGAGATGATGAAAGTCGGCTTCATCCTCAACATCGCCTGTATTGCTATTTTGACTACCATCGCAATGACATTCTGGTGAGTTTGGCTTTAAAGCAAATAAAAAGGAGCAATTATATTGCTCCTTTTTACTGTCTGTTTTATCTCTTTGAAAACAGGATTAATGATCTAGGTATAAGTAGTTCTGCCAGCTCTTCATGCGGATAAGAACTTTACGCATAATCGAAACGTGTTCAAAGCTATCTGAATACACCGCGATCTCTGCGCTTGAACCTAGTGGTAGATGGTATTCGCTCATGTCATCAGTGAGTTTCAGTTTAACCATCACTCGGCCTTGCGTATTGATTGCCTGAGTACCCAACAGTGAACCTCTCGCCTGAACCTGTCCTTCAGCAATCGCAGGGATGACGTCAACCACTTCTCCTTTGAATACTTTACCCGGAAGCGATCTAAATACGAATTCAGCTTCAAACCCCGATTGTAAACGTTGCATAGAGTTTTGGCGGAAAGCACCGTAGAAGTAGACGTCCTCGGTGTGAACGAAAGTCATTACCGGAGCTAACGGTAGTGGTACAGCCATCATACCCGGACGTAGAGCCAGTTGAGTGACAAATCCATCAGTAGGTGCGGTTACAACGGTTTGTTCTAGGTTGAATTGTGCTTGAGTTAGTTCTGCCTGAACGCGAGCTACGGTTGTGTTTTCTCCGTTAATCTCAGACTCATACGCTAGTCGAGCAGATTCCTGACTTGCTTGGGCAGCTTCTAAAGAAGCTTGAGCACCTTTGTACGCCTGATTGGTTGTATCGACTTGTTGAGCAGTAAATGCGCCACGTTTGAAGCCTTTTTCGTAACGCTCAAACTCTCTTTTCGCTTTATCGCGAGCAGCTTCAGCTTTAGTAGTATTGGAAACGGCTTCTTTGTAAACAGATTCTAATTGAAGAACTTGTTGCTGTGCTTCTGCAACCGCAGCTTCTTTACGCACAACTTCAGCTTGGAATGGAGTTGGGTCGATTTTAAACAACACATCGCCTCGCTTCAGAGGCTGGTTTGGAATCACGTCTACTTCAATAACCTTGCCGCGAACACCGGAGACAATAGGCGTTGTGCTATAGGCTTGCCCACCGATTGCGGTAAATGGGTGGTTGTAGTTCATGAGAAGAATCAGGGTACCAATGAGCACCACACCGCCTAATACAGCAGTCGGCACCGACCATTTGTTTAGAGGGATTTTGAAAATCTTAAAAATGGCAATACAAATCGCTGTGTAAGTCAGAATAAGTAACAAATCCATTATTTTTGCTCCTCTTCTTGAGCGGTCTCAGAAGCTGCAGGAGCTTGGCTTTGACTTAGTTTCGCGATTTCAGTTTTTAGCATGGCTACTTGTTGGGTCAGTTCGTCGACACGTACATGGATATCGTGTGTTTCTTCCTGAAGTTTATGGAAACCCCAACCTCGGTCTTCGCGCCACAGTGTTGCCCAAATCCATAAGAACGGCCACAAAACGTGAAGAGTAAACAGGCTAACCCAGCCTGCCACGTGAATGGCATCTTGATGAGGGTGATTGCGCTCTTTAGCTATTTCGTACGGGATGTCATGGATGACGATGATGCCGTAGAAAATCACTAAACACACAAATACCAACATACCTAGGGCAAAATAATCTAAAAACATAGAGTGGTCCTATATAAATTGAATACTTATAGTCGTGAATAACAAAGTTCTTACCACGTAAAATCATAACAAGAATTAATAATGCACAGTTGGCGACTAATTAAAATTAAGTCATATAGCTATGAGAAAACCGTGGATGGGTACCGTTATCGCTTATTCAAGCGTAGTACGTTTTTCTTTTACACCGTAGCGTATTCTACTTGTGAATTAACACGGTTGCATACGCCTATTTATACCTAAGTCACCTCTAACTATCTGTTCAGAGTGAAATTATTCGATCTTGGATCAAGTTTTGATTTAAAACATAGTCACACTATGTCAGGAATTAATATTGTGCAGAAAAACAAAAAGCTATTCTGAACAGACTTGGTTTCGCCCATTTGCTTTGGCTCGATACAAGGCTTTATCTGCTCGATAGAAGGTTCTTTGCGTATTTTCGCCTTCTTTGTTCAACGTGATCCCGATACTGACGGTTAAACCACGTTCGCCAAGGATATCCTGCCAGTGGTACTTAAAAATTCGTTCACGGAACTCTTCTGCAGCGGTTTGTGCTTGCTCCAAAGTCATGTTTTCAAGAATGACTAAGAACTCTTCACCACCATAGCGAACACAAGATGCTTGCGGAAAGTTGAAATGTTCCGCCAATTCACTTGAGACATTAACTATAGCTTTGTCACCAACAAGATGACTAAGTTCATCATTGATCGATTTGAAGTGGTCAATATCCACCACGAGGAAAGCAAAAGGGGTTTCGTTGTGGAGCAGCTCTTTGAGCTTACCGTCCAACCAACGACGGTTGTGCAGTTTGGTGAGAGGATCGGTTAAGACGTCTTGTTGCAGACGCGCAACCGCATTTTTGTGCTGTTCTGTACTCTCTTTCAGCTCTTGGTTTTCAAGTTCTGAAACGATCAATTTTAGTTGCAGTTCAAACCGTGATAAACGGCGTAACTGTGTCGCCCCAAGCTCAGCAATGGGAATATTTTGGATAAGCTCTGATTCAATCTCAAACGCTTCGCGTTCATAGCGCAACGCTTCTTTATAGAGACCTTGTCGTTCAAAAATACGAGCAAAGGTTTTGTATAAACCTTTTTCCAACACCGGCGAAGGAAAGCGTTTTAAACGCTTTTCGGTGCTAAATAGCAGCATATTGGACAATTCTGGTTTGCCCAACTCTAGAAAACATTTTGCCCGTTCAACTCGAACCATATTGGCAAGCCAGTAGGAATGAATATTGCCCGGTGAAAATTGAACCGTTGATAGGGTGCGAAGCGCTTGTTCTATTTCGCCTTGGTGACGATATATCTTGGCTTCGTACAAAATGGTTTGTCCGGCAAGAATTTTGTCACTAACAAGAATGCTGAGTTCTTCACACTCCCGCACCAGCTCATCGGCTTCATCAAATCGGCCTAGGCTTACGTAACAGGCAAGCATATAAAGTTTGTATCGCAATCTCAGAGAACGGCTACTGATAGCGTGGTCAAGGCTGTTGATTTTGAGGTAATAGCTCATTGCCCTGCGGTGATCACCATAGGCATCGCATAAGTTACCCATGCCCAGTATTGCTAGGACATAGTCATCAATGTAGCGATACTCAACAGCTAAGCCTGAAGAAGATATATGTTCTTGCAGTGCCTCGACGTAATCTCCATTTTCAATCAGGAGTTCCGCCAGACTGTTTTTCACCGACAGGATGAGTTCTGCACTGTCTGAATCTAACAAATTTAGTGCAGACCTTAACTCACTGATACTATTTTTAATTTGGCGCATTTCAGCATGGAACTCTGCGCTGACAATAAAACAGAGTGCTTTCTCTTCTTTGGTAGAAGCAATAGTTCTGCGAACTTTGTTCCAGAAGGCAATCGCTTCTTCACCGCTTACCGATGTTGCGTCTAGTCCCGCATCTTGAACTTTATTGAGTAGTGCTTCCATCAACTATTCCTCCCAACCCATGTCTTCGAGCAGCTCAAGGGTAAAAGGGAAGCTGACGATAGTATGAAGAGTTGCATCAGGAAGAGTTCCGTGCAATTTTTTGCGCTCCCAAGGATAAATTTCAATCATCTTCTCAAGTACATCAAACATATGTTGTGCTGCTTCACCATGTTCGTTCACCAGAAATCCCAGATAGTTAGCGCTTAAACGTGATAGGAGATCTTTAGAACCACAGAGAGAATGAACGAGCTCCGTACAAGCATCTAAAAACAATGGATTCGCATGATGAATAGAAATAACAGAGAAGGTTGAGTTCATCAGGTCAACTTTATGCAGCACCATTTGTTCCCACCAGTAATTCTCTGGCACAACATTCGATAAATGCTTCTCTGTATGGAAATCATGTTGGTTGCGAATTCGGTTGAGGAGCTTTATCGCGCGCTGATCGAGTTGACGTTTGGATGTGCGTGCTTTATCAGAGCCAAGCCGCATCGTCTGTTCGTGCAGCATTTGTAGAGAGTATTTTCGGTACTTTTTGAACGCCTCTAGAGCCGTTTGGTCATCACCACTCTCTTCGGCGACAAGAGATTGCTGATAGCAAATCTGTGAAAGCAGTTCACCATTATCGAAGCTGCGCGCGGTTTCTTCTGCTGAGATAAGTAGCTGGGCGGCTTGGGAAAGATTTTTCCTTAAAAGCTCAATTCTTGCCCGGCTAATGTAAGAATGAGCTTTCATCCAAGACAAGTTATGAGCGACGGCTAACTTGTGCGCCTTCTGGGTGGCTTGTTGCGCATCTTCGATGCGTTCAAGTCCTAAAAGAGCCAACCCTCGGAAATCCCAAACTTCTGCCTGCCAAGTTTTATCATGGTGTCCGATCAGTGCTTCATCAGCGCCATCGAGCACAGTGAGCATATCGACATACTGCTCAAGCAAGTACAAGTCCCATGCCCATAAAATACGAGCTTTGCCTTCTAGCCAGGAGATATCCATATTGTGGGCGACTTTGGCTGCAAGCTGATGGGTTGAACAAGCTTGATCATATTGCTTAGTGATGCGCCAAATATTGCCTAATCCAATTAGGCTCTCTATCAGCACTTCAATTTCATCTACCAACGCAGACTGTTCTAAAGCGTTAATCCAAAATTGTTGGGCGGTGTAGTATTTGGCTTGCCCCCAGAACTGGAGCGCATGAACATGGAGAATTTCAGGAAGGAACTCATCAGTGTCGAGGCTATTTTGATGTTGGTACGCCTCTTTGATGTGCTTTAAGCCTCGGCGGTAATCCATCTCACACCAAGCGCAACGAGACATAATGATCAGCGCTTGAATAATACCATCGTGAAACTGGGATTGTTTGGATTGGACAAGGGCATTTTCAGCTGCCGCCAATACTTCCGCAGGCTCAGACTCGATACGGAGTTTAAGCTGTTTAAGTTCTGATAATAAAAGGTACTGGCTTTGATCCAAATCCATTACTTCCTGGCTGTACGACTCACAAGACATTTATCAAAGTGTTGCCACTTGTCCGCAATGCGTCGTTTAAGTATCGATGCCATTTAGCACTAAATAGACGACAGAACGGAAATGTTTATGATTTTGCTCGTGTATAAATTTGTGCTTCCTCACACTCCGCGACGAAACGTTTAGGACAAGAGTTCTTTTAAGGTCAAAGGCTTCTTAGTTAATCCTAGGTTTTGTGCGGCAGTGTTTCCATGTTTATCTTGATAGCATAGATTGTGCCAAGCGCGGTAAATATCGAGTAACGGCTGTATCCCACCGGGACGTAATTTACGTCTAGGTTCGTTGATGAAAGTCTCAAACAGCAACTGAAAACGTTGCTGATAAAATTCAGTCTGTTTTATCGAAGCCTTTTGTAACCAAGCTTCAGGCTCTGGATTAGCCCCCGCAAGATAACAGATACCTTTGGAACCTTCATCTTGATGAGCTATCGCCCATCTATCTCGCCACCAGCCCATAAGGACAATATCAACTTTGGTAAAAGGCTGGTTGTCTTGCCAGCTCTCATCTTCTTCTACGTACATTAAGTCAACGTTTTGACGTCGAATTCTTGATAGGCAGACGCTCAAAGCTGCCGAGCGCAGAATGGGGTCCTGAGGCATGAAAATCGATACGTGTTTATCCATGTCGCACATGTCTAAAACATGCAAGTAATGCGCATACGAGGTATAGGGTGGACGAATCAAAGCGCCTTTTGAAGGGTAGTTAAAGGTGGAAAGATTGCCCATTGGGTCTTCAACATTGCCGCGAGCCAGTATCGTTTGATATTGCTGATCTATACGCTCTCGCAATATAGGTGAAGGCTCTGGTTGTGGGACGTTCGCTTCTGAAGAGTGGTCTCTTGAAACGAATCGAGCCGGAAACTCATAAGGGTTGTGATCCACTGATCCTACAGGCTCTTCTTTTGCCGAATAGTTCACATGCTGGCAAAGAATATAGCCTGTGTTCGCTTCTCCTGTTGCTATCCAAAGCACGCCATTATTGCTTTTGGGTTGCAGTGGCATGTAGTGCGAGGAGAACTGAAAACTGCTGGCGTGGTTAACCCAACGCGCGTCGATCATCGCGAGTTTTCTGCGACAGCGACTGGCGATATGTTCAATATGATCGTAAAAGGTTTTCGGGTTGATGCTAAGTTTACGGCAGATTTCTCGTACCGAATAACCCATGAAAAGTAACCCGAATAAGGTTTCTTGGAACAAGAGTTTTTTATTCGCACCAGACCATTTATCGACAAAAGTAGAGTGACAAGATTTGCAGCGATAGCGTTGACGATCGCCACTGTAGCCAAAGGCATGATAGAGGTGTTTGTGTGTATGGACTGAAAGCCCTGCGTTTTCACATTCTAGGTTGCGACAGGCAGGTAAGCCGTCACTGTGAAGCTGACGTAAACGAACTAGTTCGTTGAGGACTTCTTTGTTATTAAGTAAGGGGGGGAAAGCACCGCACTCACGACAAACCATCGTTGGACGCTTAGGATTTGCGCGCTGCAAAACATACCGTTCTGCATCACTCAAACCAAAGTTGTCACACGCCAATGTTTTACAAAAGTTGAGCTGCAAGCCATCAGCGTCCGCAGGTAATTGGTCGGTCGACACGATCTCCCCCTCGGTAATTTGGAAGGGTGCCAAGCGCGCTACTCGGCAACCCTAAAGTAAATTTTGAATTACATGGTGATAGCTGTTTCAAGTGCTACTTGCATCATTTCATGGAAAGATTTTTGACGATCTTCTGCACTGAGTTTTTCACCACGTAGAATATGGTCAGACACGGTCAGAATAGTCAGAGCGCGAGCGCCCAAATCTGCTGCTACACCGTAAATACCTGCAGCTTCCATATCAACACCTAGAATGCCAAGTTTCTTCATCTTCTCGAAAATTTCTGGCTCAGGAGTGTAGAACAGGTCTGCAGAGAAAATATTACCAACTTTAACCGAAACATTTTGAGCACGAGCTTGAGCAACAGCCGCTTCTAATAGATCGAAATCAGCGATTGCAGCGAAGTCATGGTTGCTGAAACGGATACGGTTAACTTTAGAGTCAGTAGATGCGCCCATACCGATAACCACGTCCATCAGTTTAACGTCGTCACGTACAGCACCACAGCTACCTACACGAATTACGTTTTTCACACCGTATTCAGCAATCAGCTCGTGAACGTAGATACAGCATGATGGAATACCCATACCGTGACCCATTACAGAAACTTTTTTGCCTTTATATGTGCCGGTGTAACCGAACATATTACGTACGTCACACACTTGCTTCACGTCTTCAAGGTAAGTATCCGCAATGAATTTTGCACGAAGCGGGTCACCAGGCATTAGTACTGTTTCAGCGAAATCACCAGGTTGTGCGTTAATGTGTGGGGTTGCCATAATTGTTCTCCAAAAATGTTCAGCCAATTAAACAGTATTGCATATCAAATTACTATTTCTGTTGACTGTGGATTTGTCTGTTGAGGCAATATTAGTGAGTAATAGCTGGGTTTCTTGCGATTTTGGTCACAAAAAACGCGACAGTGGTGCGTCGGACGAGGGTTGATAACTAAATGTGTTGAAACTGATAAAGCAATCGATACAGGAAAACGTTGGCTTTATTTGTACGAATTTTAAAATTGTATAACTAGTTTCAAATGTGCTATAACTTGTACAAAGTTTTCTTTTGTATAATTGTTATTGTCAACTTGAGAGAAGAGGGCGCTGATATGGCTGATTCACCTATTTTGTTGGGCATTAGTGCTTGTGTTCTTGGACAGAACGTTCGGTTTGATTCTGGGCATAAAGCCAGTCAATTTGTTAATAAAGAGCTTGCGCCCTATTTCGAGTTTGTTCCCGTATGCCCAGAAGTTGGGATGGGGTTACCTGTGCCTCGTCCACCAATACGCCTAATTTCCAATGATGAACGTATTTCTCTGGTTGAAACCAAAGATCCAACCAAAGACCATACTGCAGGTTTGCTGCAATATTCTGAGCAAAAAATAAATCAACTAAAAGATATGCATTTGTGCGGCTACATCGTCTGTGCTAAGTCGCCTTCTTGCGGTATGGAAAAAGTAAAAGTGTACAAATCCCACGAAGCAGAAAAGAGCGGTGTTGGGCTTTACACACAAATGTTGATGGAAAAAATGCCTTGGCTTCCGGTGGAAGAAGACGGAAGGCTCAATGACGCGGTGTTAAAGGAAAACTTTATAACGCGTGTTTACTGCCTGCATGATTTCTATCAGACGCTGGGTAAAGAGCCAACCGCGGGCAAAGTCGTGGCATTCCACTCTCGCTATAAGCTGACGTTAATGGCTCATCACCCAACCTCTTATCGTGAGCTGGGAAGATTAGTGGCAAATGTGGCAAACTACGCGCCCGACGAGTTTATTGAGCTATACCGTTTAGGTTTGATGCAAGCTTTGAAAATCAGAGCCAGCAGAAAGAATCACACTAACGTATTGATGCACCTTCAGGGCTACTTTAAACGTTCGCTTGATAAGTCTCAGAAAAAAGAACTCTCAGAAGTTATTCATGATTATAGAAAGGGTATGTTGCCGCTGCTCGCGCCAATTACCCTAATTAAGCACTATTTGACGTTATATCCAGATTCTTACCTGATGCAGCAACGCTATCTGGACCCATATCCACAGGAGTTAAAGTTACGCTATGGCTTATGAACAAAAGCTATACGCTATTCGTGAAGTAGCAGAATTAACCGGTGTTAAGCCCGTAACACTAAGAGCTTGGCAACGCCGATACAATTTGGTTCAGCCGCAAAGAACGGAAAAAGGCCATCGTTTATTTAACCAAGAAAATATCGATAGCATTAAAGAGATTCAAGGATGGCTGGCAAAAGGCGTATCCATAGGAAAAGTGAGCGAGTTGCTGAAAGGCGGCGTTCCTACTGATGAGTTACAGCAGGAAACGCGAGTACAACTGGAAGAGTGTGAGCAGTTACTTACTGCACTCTCTCAACTGAATCGTGGCAAGTCAGAGAACATTATTGCTACGGTAATGAAAGAGTATCCTTTGGATATTGTTGAGAGCCAGTTTGCGTTTCCGGTGATTGATGCTTTAGAGCGAGTGAAAGGCCCTCTGCGCTCTTTGCAAAAAGGTCTGTTTCAATCTCTGATGATCAATAAGCTTTCATCGATTCTGGAAGCAGAAAACAAAGCGGCTTACAAAGGTAAATGCTTATGTGTCAGTTATGATCCGGTGGGTAGCTTGCTGGCCTGGCTTTGGGCAGTTACATGGTCTGAGAAAGGCTACAATGTGACTTTTCTTGATGGTGTCGATGACGTCTCAGGGCTGGTAGGTAGCGAAGCCGTTGAATCATACAGTGCATTGGCATTGTTCTCTCATAAATCACTAGCAGACGCTCAGACGACTGCGATCGCTAAGCTACGTAAACAATTTAACGATCAATGCTATCTGTCTAATGTGCTGCAAACACTCAATGGATTGGATTAGTGAAACTTGTTTGGTTACGCCGAGATTTAAGAGCCGTTGATAATACGGCTCTTAATAGCGCAATTGCGAGCGGAGAACCCGTCAGCGCTGTCTTTATCGCCACGCCTGAGCAATGGCATCAACACCATATGGCTCGCCGTCAGGCTGATCTTATCTATCGTCGCCTGAGCGCTCTGCAACAAGAGCTTAAAGCGCTTAATATTTCGCTGCTTTACAAGGAAGTGAGCGATTTTGAGCAATCGGCAAACTGCATTGTTGAGATAGCGAAGCTGTGTGAAGTGAGCGAAGTCTTGGTCAATCAAGACTACGAAGTGAATGAGCAGGCGCGAGATAAACAAGCGCAATTCGCATTAGCGCAACAAGGTATTGGGTGGCTGTCGTACCATGACAAGTGCATTATCCCCGCAGGCAGCTTACTGAATAAACAAGGCCAATATTTCAAAGTATTTACGCCTTTTAAAAAGGCTTGGCTTTCTGTTGCTGGCGTACCCATCATTTCTGCTACCCAAAGTGCAGCCAAAGTTGCGTTAGCGAAAGCAGTGCAACCTTTGGTTTGGAACCCACAACAGCCATTCAGTTACCCAAGAGAAGACAGCTTTGGCTGGGACGTCGATTTTGAGTCGATTCGATCTCAACTGAGATCGTTCTGCCAAGAGAGTATGGATAGTTACCACGAGCAACGAGATTTCCCTGCCATAGATGGCACCAGCAGTTTGTCTCCTTACTTAGCGATAGGCGCGTTGTCGGCAAGGCAATGTATGGCAAGGCTTTACGCTGAATCCAAAATGGGCTTTTTGTCTCAAGGCGCTCAAACATGGCTGAGTGAGTTGATTTGGCGCGAGTTTTATCAGCACCTACTTACTTTTGAGCCTAAGTTGTGCAAAGGAAAAGACTTCTTGTACTGGGGGCGCTATGTGAAATGGTGGCAGGAGCATGACCATTTTGAACGTTGGTGTTGCGGAGAAACGGGCTACCCAATTGTGGATGCGGCCATGAGACAACTGAATCAAACGGGGTGGATGCATAACCGCTTACGAATGATCGTTGCCAGCTTTCTGACCAAAGATCTGCATATCGACTGGCGTTGGGGCGAACGCTATTTTATGAGCAAGCTTATTGATGGTGACTACGCGGCAAACAATGGCGGCTGGCAGTGGTGTGCATCCACTGGGTGTGATGGTCAGCCGTATTTTCGAATTTTCAATCCGATCACCCAAGGTGAAAAATTTGATGAAAGTGGAGCATTCATTCGCCACTGGATTCCGGAGTTGAGTTCGGTGCCTGACAAATATATCCACTCACCTTGGTTATGGCCGGGTGTTAACTCGGTGTTATATCCTTCTCCAATAGTTGATCATAAAGCGGAAAGAGAAGTAACCTTAGACATGTATAAGCAGGCAAGGGATAAAGATATACATGTTGCGTAAGTTATTGGTCATTGGTTGCATAGTGGCGTCCAGTTTTATGACAAAGGTGTTAGCAGCCACTTATGACTTCCCGATGGAAGGCAGCAGGATGGTGGGAAATGCTCAATATCATGTGATCGAAAAAGGAGAGACCTTAGCGCAAATCGCTAAGCAGTATGACATCGGCTTTTTAGGTTTGATGGCCGCGAACAAAGGCGTTGACCCTTTCCTTCCGCAAGAAGGTTATGTGCTTACGATACCGTCGCAAATCATTTTGCCCATGGTGCCTTATGAAGGCATCGTGGTGAATCTTGCTGAATTGCGTCTTTACTACTTCAAGCCCGAAGAGAGAAAGGTGCATATTTTCCCTGTAGGTATCGGTCGAATCGGACGTGATACGCCTGAAATGGAAACCAAGATCAGCCAGAAACGACCAAATCCAACTTGGACTCCACCGGACTCTATTCGAAAAGAATATCTGCAAAAAGGCATTGAACTGCCAAAAGTTGTCCCTTCAGGCCCTGAGAACCCATTAGGTGAATTCGCGCTTCGTCTTGCATTTGGCAATGGTGACTACCTGATCCATGGTACCAATAAAGATTTTGGCATTGGTTTACGAGTGAGCTCTGGCTGTATCCGCATGGAGCCGAAAGACATAGAGTGGTTGTTTAACCAAGTTGAGCGAGGCGAGAAGGTTCGTATCATTGACGAGCCTGTCAAAGTAGCATTGGAACCTGACAGAAGTGTTTTCGTTGAAGCGCACGAACCACTGACTCGCAGCGACGGCAGTAAGAAAGATCTCGTGTTACCAGTAGAACTAAAATGGTGGCTGGATGAGTTTGATAAGTCGGAAGTGAAAGCAAAAGCGGTGATACTGGCGCAAAATGGAGTGCCGGTCGAAGTGGTTGCTCCAGAATTTGATTAAGCTCAGTTCGCTAAAATAGCGAAAGTTGCATAGTAAAAAGCCGCCTAACAAGGCGGCTTTTTCATTCAAGCAGAACAGTGTTAAGCAACTTGCCACTGAATAGCTTCTCCAGCGCGAATTGGAACCACAGTTTCGCCGCCAAAAGGCATGCTTGCAGGAACTTCCCAAGACGCTTTGGTTAGAGTCACAGTGTCTGTGTTGCGTGGAACACCATAGAAGTCTGGGCCATTGTGGCTAGCGAAGGCTTCCAGATTCTCAAGCTTACCTTCTTGCTCAAATACTTCGGCGTACAGTTCCAGTGCCGCGTGAGCAGTGTATGAACCTGCACAACCACAAGCGGCTTCTTTCTTGCCTTTAGCGTGAGGCGCTGAGTCTGTTCCTAGGAAAAACTTCTTGTTGCCAGACGTTGCTGCCGCGACAAGCGCGTGTTGGTGAGTTGCACGCTTCAAAATTGGCAGACAGAACAGGTGAGGGCGAATACCGCCAACCAACATATGGTTGCGGTTAAACAGCAAATGGTGAGCAGTAATGGTTGCTGCCACGTTATCTGAAGCGTTCTTCACAAAGTTAACCGCTTCTGCGGTTGTGATGTGTTCTAGAACGATTTTAAGGTTAGGGAAATCATTCACGATTGGCGCAAGAACGGTTTCTAAGAAGGTCTTTTCACGGTCAAAAATGTCGACTTCGTGAGTGGTCACTTCGCCGTGAACCAGCAGCAACATGCCTTCTTCTTGCATTGCTTGCAGAACTGGGTAAATGTTTTTCGCGTTCGTCACACCCGAGTCAGAGTTGGTGGTTGCACCCGCTGGGTAGAGTTTTGCTGCAACTACAGCTCCAGACGCTTTCGCTTGGCGAATATCGTCAGCTGAGGTGTTATCGGTTAAATACAAAGACATCAAAGGTTGGAACGTAGCACTTGGATTTTGCGCCATGATGCGGTCACGGTATGCAAGCGCCATTTCGGTATTGGTCACGGGTGGGACGGTGTTTGGCATAATAAGCGCGCGTCCGTTGTAACGGCTGATATCACGCACAGTATCAGCAAGAACTTCGCCATCGCGAAGGTGAACGTGCCAGTCGTCAGGACGAGTGATCGTAAGTGTTGTCATGAATTGCTCCCACCATGAAGTCATTGGAATGATTGGAGCCTAAAAGAAATTTTGCGTTACGCAAACGCTTCCGTTTAGGCGACAGGATGATAGAGTAATTGGCTTCTCATTTCATCTTTTAATTTGTCAGTTCTGTTTGTTTACAGCAGTTTCTCGCGCCTAATAGATTGAAACGATAGCGTATTTGTGTCATTCATAGCCCTGTTCTGTGATCACTGGAAGCGAGACGCCTAGGTGGCTCCGAATTTATTTTGTTTAACCATACGTAAGGATGTGTGTCATGTCGTCAGCGGTACTTTCTCAAATCAATGTGTATCCAGTGAAATCGGTGGGTGGACTCTCTTTATCTACCGCATGGGTTGAGAAACAAGGGTTGATGTTTGACCGACGATTTATGCTGGCACTCGCTGATGGCAGTATGGTGACAGCCCGTAAATACCCGCAAATGGTCAAGATTCGATCTACTCTGACGCCAGATGGACTGATTTTTAGCGCACAGGGAAAATCGCCACTGACGATTCGTTACGCCGACTTTAAAATGCAGGAGTCACCGGCAACGGTTTGGGATGACAGCTTTATTGCGTACACCACAACAGATGAAGCTGACGACTGGTTCAGTGAGATTATGGGGCAGCGTGTTGAGCTGTTGTTCACTGGTCAACAATCCAATCGTGTTCGTGAGAAGTTCGGCCATAACGTCAGCTTTGCGGATGGTTATCCGCTATTGATTATTAGCCAAGGCTCGCTGGATGAGTTGAACCGTCGCAGTCCTGAACATCACAGCATGGATCAGTTTCGCACCAACCTTGTTGTATCAGGTACGGAACCATTTGCGGAAGATGGTTGGAAGCGCATCCGTATTGGTGAGGTGGAATTCGAAGCTCTGAAGCCTTGTGAACGTTGCATTATGACCACCGTGGATCTCGAAAAAGGCCAATATCGTCCAACCAAAGAACCACTGCGTACCCTTTCCCAGTTTCGTGCTAACGAGCGCGGTGGCGTATTCTTCGGCCAGAATCTTGTAGCCAGAAATGAAGGCATGATTCATGCGGGAGACAAGATAGAAGTTCTAGAATACAAAGAGAAAGAGTACTACCCAGATTTAGGGCAGCGTCACTACCTGATGACTTGTGTTGAGCGTGAAGAAATTGCTCGCGATTTTGTGACTTTCTGGCTGGAGCCGCAACACGGCGTGTTGCCGAATTATCAGCCTGGTCAACATTTGCCCATTGAGATTATTGTCGACGGTGAAAACATTGGTCGCTTTTACACTTTGTCTTCAAGCCCTTCTCGTCCGGGACGGCTGGCAATTTCTATTAAGCGTATTGATGGCGGCCGTGTCTCGAACTGGTTACTTGATAACCTGCAAGTTGGTGACACATTAACAACCCAGACGCCTGATGGCAGTTTTCATTTAACCTCTGAACATCATAATCAGCCACTGTTGCTACTTTCAGCGGGAAGCGGCGTGACGCCTATGCTGTCTATGCTGCGTTATCTGGCCGATAACCAGCAGATGCGTGATGTGGTGTTCTATCATCAATGTCGTTCTGTTGAAGACATTCCATGTCGCGAAGAGCTGGAACAACTAGAACTTGCTCATCCTGAACTGAAGGTGTTTATTTCTCTCTCCCAACCACCAGTTGACTGGTTTGGTTTGAAAGGACGTTTATCTTTGTCACACCTCAAACAGGTGAAAGATATTGCTTCTCGCCAAGTGTTTGTGTGTGGTCCAGATGGTTTTATGCAAAAAGCCAAGAACTTGCTGCTTAAGCTAGGTGTGGCTGAAAACGCTTATCACCAAGAAGCCTTTGGCGTAGCACAGCAAACCGTCAGAGAATTTAAAACCTTGCAGTTAAGTGTTAACGGCAATCTGTTTGAAGGAAATAACCAAAGCACCTTGTTAGAGCAAGCTGAAGCCGCAGGCGTTCCTATTGCAAACAGTTGTCGCGCCGGATTCTGCGGTGCCTGTAAAGTGAAGGTTGAATCGGGCAAAGTTCATCAGCCAGATGTTCCGGCATTGCAAGATCACGAACGTAATATGGGAATGGCTTTAGCGTGTTGCTGTGTACCAGAAACGGATATTGAAGTGGTCAACTAGGCGCTTTTCTTCGCCTTATAAAAAAACAGCCAACTATTATTAGCTGGCTGTTTTTTTTTATCTTCTTTTAAAGAGATTTGCCAAGCACTAACTGGCACATTTGTTCGAACTGCACGGCATTGCCTGAAAACAGTTCATCAATCACCATCTGGGTTTTTATGCCAGAGAGTTTGCGCTTCATGGCTTCTCTTACGAGTAAAGCAACATGATGTTCTTTGTTGACGGTTCCCTGCTGATTCGGCTGCCAGCGAGCAAACTGTTGGCTTAAGCTATTTTCTACAAGCTTTGGCTCAAGTTTTTTGACTTCATCTTTGAGTACTTGCAACAAATGCGGGTACACTTCGTCACCTGCATTGGTCGACTGTATGCGACTAAGCAGCGCCGAACTTAATTCTGTCAGTGTGATGAATCCAGATTGATGAGGAAAATCATCTCGTAGACGAACTGAAAAATCGACTCGAGTGATGTGAGTATTTGGCAAAAAGGTGAGGGAGCATAAACATTCGATAGGGATCCAAATCGCTTGTCCAGCTTCAATGGCGTACTCTTGTTTGCCCAATTTGAATAGAGCAAGGCCATTGTTAACCTTGACTAAACTATGCTTTGTTGCGCGCTTACGCGGTGTGACTTCCAGATATGGAAATAAGCAGGTTTCAGATTGAATAGCGTAGTTCATACAAGGCCTCATAAAATTAAGGGCGCTAAGATTAACGTTTATCCACTCAAAAGCCAAATATCGAGTTGTGGATCTCTTAGCCGCGGCCTAACCGCAATGCCTATTAGTTAGGAGATAGAAGGAAAACAGACAGAAACTTATTTTTGATTTTCTGGTCTGACCTTGTAATTTATGTGCTTATGATAGCTGCGAGCGGATGCGAGTGCGCGTAGAATAAGCCAGTTTTTTATTTGATGTACGAGAATATGACTTCAACCACCGACCCGTATCAAGAGATTCGTCCCTATAACGACGAAGAAATTCCTGCAGCCATCGAACGTCTAATTAATGATGAAGAATTTATCACAGCGATCCTCGATCATCGTTTTGAGCGTCAACCTTCATGGCTAAAAATGATGATGGGCCCATTCGTAAAAGCTTACCTTAAGTTTAAGTGGGCAAAGCTGACTTCGGTTGATGCCATTCAGCTAGAAGTGAAAAAGTATTTAGAAAAAACGTTGGAACACACCACCAAAGGTGTGACTTACAGTGGCTTGAACAAACTAGATAAGAATACGGCTTACCTGTTTGTGTCTAATCACCGTGATATTGCGATGGATCCTGCGTTGGTTAACTACGGTTTGTATGAGTCAGGGCACCGTACAGTTCGTATCGCTATTGGCGATAACTTACTGAAGAAGCCTTGTGCAACAGAACTGATGCGATTGAACAAAAGCTTTATCGTTAAGCGCTCAGCCAAAGCTCCACGTGAAATGATGAAAGCGCTGGGTACTTTGTCTGGCTATATCAAGCACTCTTTGGATACAGGGCATTCAATTTGGATTGCTCAAAAAGAAGGTCGTGCTAAAGACGGTAACGATTTTACCGATCCTGCGATCTTAAAAATGTTTAACGTCGAAGGTCGTAAACAGAAAGTTGAGTTTTCTGAGTACATTAAATCGTTAAGAATTGTGCCTGTTTCAATTTCTTATGAAAACGATCCTTGTGATATTGCCAAGGCGCGCGAGCTTTATGAAAAAGCAACGCATGGTAAATACGAAAAAGGCGAATTTGAAGATATCGAAAGTATCATTCAGGGCATCATTGGCGACAAAGGTCGAGTTCATGTCGCCTTTGGCAACGTGATCACTGAGACTTACGAAACACCGGAAGAACTTGCAAAAGAGATTGACCGTCAAATCCACGCAAACTACAAGTTATACCCAATCAACTTGTTAGCAGCTGGACGTGAAGATGCAGACATTACACCTGCGGTAAAAGCGAAATTGGAACAAAAGCTGTCTCAGCTTCCACTGAACGCTCATCAGTACCTGCTTGATAGCTACGCAAACCCAGTGCGGAATCAATAGCGAGTAAACAGAACGAAAAAAGAGAAGCGATTTGGCTTCTCTTTTTTGTTTCTGGCTTTGGTGCTCTGCTTAACGCGCAACGGCTCCGCCTAAGGTCAAATTCTTCGGCCATTTTGTAATGACATTACCGCCTAGATAGATGTTGCCTTTCACTGTCATTGTGTCTGGGAATGTGACGATTTTTGAGCCGCCAATATAAAGGCTGCCTTCAATCACAATTCCTTCGGGTAGTTCAGTTAATGGTGTTCTGGCAACGCTCAAATCCCCTTTGACTGTCATCGCTGGTGGCAGTTGTTCTAGTGGCGTATCGGTAAAGTTAAGGAATCCGCCAACTTGAATTCGCGCAGGCCAGATTTTGATTTGCGAACCGAGAAAATTCGCATAACCACGAATCTTTGTGCCACGTTGAATTCGTTCAAGCTGGCTATTTGACGCATCTAAACTTCCCATCACTGTTAAGCCTTTTGGCAATGATGTGATCGACGTTTTTGCGATGTTGAGATTGCCTTTAACCTCTAATCCGTCAGGTAAGCTGGTATACGGTTTATTTCGTAAATCAAGGTTACCGTAATTATCCAGATGATTAAGTATGCGGTACTGATCGAGAGGTGCAGCATTCAAAGGTAATGAATATAAAGCAATGCAAAGCGCCCAAGCAGAGAAACGCCAAGTTGAGAAAGACATGTTTTTCCTAAATCTCGTCACAGTATTAACGATAGTATCGGCAGGAGTTGCGATGTCTTCAATCAAGAACAAAATCACAAGGAGAAGATCACAAAAGCGAGCTGGGTGCTCGCTTTTGAAGAGGTATTATCGCATCAGTGAACGCGACTTAAGTTCGAAGATGAGCTTCTCTGCGCTCACTTCAAATTTGAAACGTGCATTCAGCTCAGTTGTTTTTTCATCGATAGGTGTTGATTCAAACTCCACCGCTGCGCACACTTCTTTTGCCAGAGCTATATACTTGTCTAATTCGCTTTTTAATTGGTCTTGATTTGGGGCGAAAATAGTTACTTCTGCAACTTCATCACCCTCTTTGATAAAAAAGCCCATTTCAGCAGAACAACCGCAAGCTTCACAAACTTGGTTTACTTCACAGCTTTCGTTACTCATCTCAAAATCCTCTTACAAAATTTAAGGACATTCTAACCCTCTATCAGCGGGTGTTCCAGATAAATGATACTGCAAAAATGTATGAACACGGGTTTATATTGTTGACGCAGTTAACAAAATTCGGAGTGTGATAATAGTCGAAAATTAGGCGTTACAGTGACGTTTTTTTGTCATTACACCGTTTGATGCATTGTCATACCTTATTGTTTGTAAGATTATTCTTTAGTGGAATTCATGGTGTGAATGAATTGTTCCCATATTGAGATGGAATTTTGAAGGATATTCTTTCATTTAATTTGAATGCAAGGATATTTTCTTACAAAGATGAATTGGCTGTTGAATTGTTTCAGCGGTATTTGATTCATTTTATTTTTTGATGAGTTTGTACACAAAGAGCTATTAATATGCCGAAGCGTAGTAAAGAAGATACAGAAGTGACCATTCAAACAATCACGAATGCTGTTGTCGACCAACTGTTAAGATTAGGCTATGACAAAATGTCATACACCACATTAAGTCAACAAACGGGTGTATCTAGAACAGGTATTAGTCACCACTTTCCGAAAAAGACAGACTTTGTTCTTGCGCTAGATGGCCAGATTTTCAATCTATTTGTCGCACATTTGGATTTAGACCATGGCGTTGATGCATTCGCTAGTTCATGGCTTAAAGCTCTCGATAGCAAAGAGTTTTTAGCTATTTTACGTCTATTTTTCCACCATATCGTGGCAGCCGATAAAGCAGAAGAGTTCTCTTATAAAGGTGTAGGGCGTATGTACAAGCTGGCTCACGAAAAGTTTGGTGAAGGCAGTGACAAACAGGTTGAGTGGTTGATTGGTAAATCACTTGTTGAAATGAGTAAGTAATTACCTAGAAACCAGTAAGAGCTACAGATTTTTAAGGGCTTGCATTCGCAAGCCCTTTTTCATGCGCCTAATGTACATATAAGCTAACCAACATGGTGCATTTCGAGTGCTGGTATCACTGATTTAGTGCTCGCTAATGTATAGACTGGGAAGTTAAAAGTGATATTAACTACTTGATTTTTATTCGTATAGTTAACCTGTTTGAGTTCTTACTAAAATACAGAACAACGTACTTTTTTCTTATTTTTGGAACGCCTATTGCACATTAGTGCACATAACAATACAAAAATAAGGAAATTTTATGTATTTAACGCCTGAAGAAAAAGGTTGGCTGCCTTGGTTTGGCAAGACAGGTAAATTTGCCATGCGTAAGGCCTGTTGGTTTAACCGTAAACGTAAAGCTTCTCTTGAACAAACATTTGAAAACATTGCAAATACCCGAGTCAAAATCCTCACGACTTGGGCTGAAAACCAATGGTCATTCCTGCATGATGCTTCGTTATATTTATCAACCAAATCTCCCCATGAATATCGGGATACCTTAAACCGATTATTAAATCGTAGCGCTGACTTATCTGAGCTGTTTATTGTCTCTGCACAAGGAGAGATCCTTGAATCCACTTATCCATCACAGAAAAACAAGAAGGTCGTCACAACCCAAGCTTTGAATGAGGGTTTAGTTCAGCCATTTTTGCATGGTCCTTATCGCGATCCGGTGACGCTCGCTATTGGTCCATCAAGCTCTCATTTTCATGATGAAGTGACCTTAATGTTCTATCAACCGATCGAATTAGCTGGTGATACAAGAGGGTGTTTGTGTGGACGAATCCCCAATGATGTTATCGGCGACCTGATTCAACGCGAAGCTGGGCATATTTATAGTGAGTCGGGCGACAACTACCTGTTTATGGTCAATTCTCATTTTGATCCTTCAATCAAACCAGGTGTTGCGCTTTCACGCTCTCGTTTTGAGGATAACCATTTTTCCCATGGTGAGAACTTGAAGGATGGCGTTAATACCAAATGGGGCGTGGTTAAAGTCAGTCGCCATACCGAATTTGAAATTGTGTTTAATGATCCCGCAACCAAAAAACTTCATCCAGGGGTAAGAGAAACCATTAACAATGGTCACAACTTATATATCGACTATCCGGGTTATTCTGATTACCGCCATATACCAGTGATTGGTAAGGGTGTGACGTTTACTATGCCTGGGTCCAAAGACCGTTGGGGGATGATGTGCGAATCGGATTTAGAAGAGGTTTATCGTCATCGTTCGGTAGCACAAAAACTCAGTCAACAGTTCGCGCTTAGTGTGTTTGGTCCGTTAGTGATTCCTTTTGTTCTTCACATGTTTTACCCACTAGAAAACGTTCAGCTGATGTCTATTTCGATACTGCTTGGATTCATGGCTATGGGTTTATTCCACTTTTTCAGTGCCAAGCCTATGGCGAATAATCTAGAGACAATGACACAGGTTATGCAGGTGCTCGCAGAAGGGGATGGAAACTTAACCCGCCGCTTAGATGCGAGCAAATTTAAGTCTGACGAAACGGGTGATCTGGGACGCTGGACCAACAGTTTTATCGATAGTTTAGAAGGAATTATTCAGGAGTTGGTTTTCGCCAGCAATGAAGTGAAAAACGTGTCGGAATCTATGTTCCGCCGCAGTCAGTTGCTGCTTACCAGCAGTGACAGGACCGCCACTTCAATTACGGATATGCTCTCTCTCGCTGGAGTGCAGAGTCAGGAAATCAACAGCGCCAATGACACTGCGACTGAAATGCATGAGCTCATGCAGCAAACGGTACATGCCGCGCAGCTCGAGTATCAAAAAGCGGCCGAAAGCGCTCAAGAGATCAAGAATATCGTTCAGTCGTCGGCGCATACGGTGAACGAAGTGAACGAGGAGATGCAGAAAATCGGCAATATCGTCTCTGTTATAACGGAGATCACGGCTCAAACCAATTTACTAGCTCTGAATGCTGCGATTGAGGCCGCAAGAGCAGGTGAGCATGGCAGAGGCTTTTCTGTGGTTGCTGATGAAGTACGAGTGTTGGCAAACAAAACCTCTCAGGCAGCGAACAGCATTGGAGAGCTGATGACTGCGTTACATACGCAATCAGAGCGAGCAGTGAGTTACATGCAAGAGGGCATTACCAACGTTGAGAACAGTACACAGGTTGTGGACGAATCTTCTCGTAGTGAACGTTTACAAACGTCTGTCACTGGATTGTTTACGTTGATTCAAGGCATTGCTCGTAACAGTGAGGAGCACAGACAAACAGCCGATGAAGCGCAATCTACAGTGGTGAAACTGCAGGAAGCTTCTTCACAGTTATCTCGCAGGACAACCTTAATGCAAAATTCGCTTCAGCGATTGGAACAACTGGTTGGTCGGTTTGACGTCCGTAAAGCGTCATAGAACGTTACCAAACAAAGGCGGGGTATCCCGCCTTTGTTATTTAAACAGGGTTGTGTGTTTTCAGCTCTTTTTGCCATGGTACCGCCAAGGCAGCAAAAATAACCAGAGCATACAGCATTGACCAGCCAAGACAGATAAACACGCCAGTGCAGAGAATCAAAGCAACAACAGACAGTGCCTTTTGATACCCTTTCAGTAGTTTGTACGCTGCCAACATGGCTAACAGGTAGACTAAGACAAAGACACCATTTGCCAATTTCAGGAAGAATTCCAAATCCAAATTCGACAGTTGACCGACTACACACGATAGCAGCAATATGCCGCCAATCAGCCATGTTGCATTGGCCGGAACGCCGCGCTGAGAGAGTTGAGCCAGTGCGCTGTTAGGACGATATTCTCTGGCTTGCGCCCACACCATACGCGATAAACTCTGCGTATATAGGTTGATACTGGCAAAACATGCAAAGAAGCCAATGATGCTGATTATGATTGCCATACGAGAGCCAAAGAGCTTATCACTGAGCCAAGGAATAGAGGTGCTATCAAACTCAGGTGTACCAAAAGCACCAAACTTTAAAACTATGACTGAGCAAGCCCAATAGGTTGCACCAGCCACAAAGCATCCAACCAGAATGGCAATCGGGAAATCACGTTGTGGGTTTTTGAATTCTTCCCCCATATGCGCGAAGGCTTCTATTCCCACAAAACACCAGAACATCACTCCTAGCGCAGCACCAATTGACCAAATAGAATCGATATTCAGTGCTGGCATAGTTAAGTCGGTGCTTCCCACATCTCCAATCCAGAGAAAAGAGGCCACCAGTGCAAAAATGCTCAATGCGATGGCCGTTTGTAGTCGGCCAGAAGATTTTGTTCCTGCTAGGTTTACCCCAATAAGAAGTGCCACAGTGAGCACTTGAGCCAAAATGGCATTATTGAACTGAGCAGGTAACAATTGCTGTAAAAAGCCCGCAGCTAAGGCGACAGCTGCGGGGACGCCTACAGGAATGACGCTTACAAATAGCCAGGCAACCGCTCGCTCTAGTCGTGCGTTGTACGCTTTACGCACAAAGAAGGCGGTGCCGCCAGCACTCGGGTATTTTTTCCCAAGCGCTGCGAAAGTTAAAGCAACAGGGCAAACAGCAACAAACAAGATGAGCCAAGCCCAAAGTGAAAAATGGCCCGCAATTCCGGCGGCAATGGCTGGGATCATAAACAATCCGGTACCCATTAATGTGGTCGACAACTGACCAATACCAGAAAGCAAAGTGATCTCTTGTTTGAGTTGATTCATATTCTCATTCCCTGATTCTTATTATGCCGAAAGCTTACTCAAAACAGAGATGTGATGCATCTGGCAAAACGTTCTGCTTTAGCGTCAAAGTGACACTTTTTTATCGAATTTCCGCCATTTTGACGGTGAAACTCCTTTCATAAAGAGACTTCCCGTTAATTGTCAGTAGTCTAGCCATGCAATTTGTGTCAAATTAGCCATGAATCAACGGGATAAGTTGGTTACTTTTCAACGTTTTTTATTTGAGAAAAAACGTATGAGAAGCGAAAAGAATGGGAATGTACGATGGATAAATTTGACAGACAAATCATAGAGATATTGCAAGGGGATGCGAGAGCATCTGTGAGTGACATTGCCCGCGAAGTCAACCTTTCACGCTCTGCCGTTACGGCACGTATTAAGAAACTCGAACAAGACAAAGTGATTTTGGGCTATCACGCTCAAATCGCAGAGCCAGATCACACCAATAATGTGAGTGCTTATTTTGCACTAAAATTTGATACCTCTGCCAGCCTCCACTCCTGTGAACTGTATGCTCACAAGATCTATCTGATTCCCGGTGTGAAGTGGTGCCATGCGATTAGTGGTGAAACCGATATGATGCTGTACGTTGAAGTGGAAAGCATGGCGAAGCTAAATGCGATTCGAGATGAGCTGCAAAGCTACTCCCAACTGCGTCAATTGATAACGCATACGGTTTTAAAAGAACTGTTTAACACTTCATCAACCCCCTCTCATGTTCAAAAAATAGGGAATAATCAATGACAATAACCGTTTGGCTATCACTTTTTACTATTTGTTTGCTGGGTGCAATGTCTCCCGGACCTAGCTTGGCTATGGTTGCGAAACACAGCCTTGCTGGTGGGCGTCGCAACGGTTTAGCAACGGCGTGGGCTCATGCTTTCGGCATAGGTATTTATGCGTTTATTACATTGATTGGCTTGGCAGTGGTGCTTCATCAGTCGCCACTGCTGTTTAAAACCATCAGTTATGCTGGTGCAGGGTATCTGGCTTATTTGGGGTTCAATGCCATTCGTTCTAAAGGTGGTGTGGCTGCGAAGTTGGAATCTGGCGAAACGGTAAGTGCATGGCAATCTGCGCGCGAAGGCTTTTTGATTTCATTATTAAGCCCAAAGATTGCGCTGTTCTTTATCGCATTGTTCAGTCAGTTTGTTGCCGTTGGGCATGAGTTGAGCAGTAAAGCGATCATTGTTGTGACGCCGTTTGTCATTGACGGCTTGTGGTATACCTTTATTACCTTCTTGCTATCAAGCCCACTCATTCTCGACAAGCTACGTTCCAGAGCGGTATTGATTGATCGTTTGTCAGGGATTGTTTTGCTGCTGCTTGCTGCGCGAGTTCTGCTTACGGTGTAAGTTCAGGTCCCGTTATTTTCTAGCCATAAATACCAAAGAACCCCTATATTACGAGGGGTTCTTTGTTAATACTTCGAATGGGTGTTCACTTCTTCAAACTCACCATCGATGGTATTGCCGTAGGTCTGATTGTTCTGAGCCTGATAAAACGGACGACGATGCAGTTGATTTTGTAGTTTTTTGCCGGTGATGAGTGCTGCAATCGTCAATGGAATGACGAGCAACAAACTTAATGTCAGTGCGAAAAATCCAGTTATGAGCGTCAGTACGGTAATAAGAAATCTATTCATTGTCTGCTCCTGTTTTGATTGCCTTCATCTTAGTCCAGCACAGATGAATTAAACATGAACAAGCCATTCAGGTAGATGATAAAAGCCCAATCCCTTAGAGAACAAAGGATTGGGCTAGAGTTGAGGATGTAAAGAAAGGTTATTCAGCGCCTACGGTTAACTCAGCACCACTTTTTTCGGTTTTCAAATCGGTCTTACTGTCGAGCAGGAATACTCGATCTGGGCTGATTTGTTGTTCTTCCACCAAATACGCTTTGACCGCTTTTGCGCGCTCTGCTGCGAGATTACTCAAACTGTTTTTATCGACGTTGGTCGCTTTAACCAACTGATTGTAGAGCCCCATATGAACAACGGTCCCAATTTGTTCTTTGGTCACTTCTGCGCCTTGGGCTTTTTCAGTCAGTTGCTGTTCGACCTTATTTCTTTCTTGGCTGATATCTAACTGCAATTGTTTCTTTGCAAGTTCTTCAAGTGCATCGACTAACGGCGTAGATTCGGTAATACGGCTGGCACTGAATGGTTCAGGGAGTGTTTCCAGACCACTATTGGCAAGCAGGGTTTTCTGCACATTCTGTTCTGCCAATGCATAGCTGTCGTCTGGAGCAGAAACAGAGCCTTCGACGCTGACTTTAAGAATTGGTCTTTCCTGCAACGCTTGTGCAAGTTTACCTATGCGCTGTTTCTCTTCGTCATCTAAGGTTGCAATACCAGCTTGGAAAGTGACTTGATTCAACTCTTCATCTGTACCGACAAGATCAGCTAACAGCGAGAACGGAGCTGTCACGGCTTTAGTAATGATGTTGGCGAACGCTTTCAAAATCACACTACCAAAACTGAAGTCAGGATCATCAACTTCACCTGACACGTTAACACCCAAATCAATCACGCCGTGACGATCTTGCAATATCGCAATCGCCAGAGTGAGAGGCAGACTAGTGGCAAGACTTGAATCACTGGGTTTACCCAGTTGCAGCTGGTCGATAACAAGGTGGTTTGTACCTTGAAGCTGGTTGTCATCTAGTTGGTAGTTCAGGTCGAGTGACAGCTGACCTTTATCGATGTAATAACCTGCATAGGTTCCAGAATACGGATTGACTGAAGTCAGCTCAACGCTTCTAAACACTAAGGCGAGATCGAGATAAGGCTTTTCAATCAATGGGTTGATTTCACCTTTCAGTGTCACTGGAGCATATTTGTCAATTTTGCCAGCAATATCCACACTAGCTTTCGTTCCCGGAGTAGAAGAGAGGTTTTTGATTTCACCTTCGAGTAGCTCAATACCTGATGCAAAGTTAGGGGTTAGCGAGTTGTCAGCAAAAAACGCGGAGCCATTGGCAAACTTAATCTGTTGAATCATGACCGACATAGGCTTACCGCTGTTGCTCTTCGTGGTCACTGTTGCTTTGGTTGTAGTTGTGTTGTCAGTTGCAGCATTAGAGGTATCGCTCTGCTTAGTAACCACAATATCACCAATGTTGGTGCGCTTATCTTCGGCAATCATTACTTTAGCGTAAGGCGCATCAAGCAACACCGTTTTGATGATCAACTGGTTTTGCTTTGAACTAAAACGCAGTGAGTCCACGGACATTTTGTGCCATTTCACCAAAGGTTCTCTCTTGATGGTGTCACGCATCAAAAGATTGTTAACACTGAGCGAGCCGTCGAAATTAATGTCGTCTGATCCGCTGACTTTATAATTTCCTTTGGTATTGAGTGCGCCTTTGGTTAAGCGAATATTCAGATAAGGGGTGAAGTAAGGCTGTAGCTGTGTCAGATCCAGTGAATTAATGGACAAATTGCCATCCACTTTAAGCGCTTTAACATCAACACTACCTTGAGTTGCAAAAGAGCCTCTAGTGTTTTCTGGCTGCTGCTTGCTACTTGAGCTCACATCAAGAGCGACGTCATATTCGATAGGGTCGATTAGGTCGCTTTGAATCGTTTTTGTTGTCACCGTCATAGGGTGGACGCGCCAGTGCACACCTTGTGACTGAACTTTTTCCAACACATTAAAGTCCGAATCTGCCATTGAGAATTGCTCAAGGCGAACCTTCCATTCCGGTGTCGCTGATTCTTGGTTTGCTGCCTGATTGGCTGAAGTATCCTGATTAGGCGCAACACCTTTTGTTTGGGTTCTTGGCGTGAACAGTGCGGCCAAATCGAGCCCATTTTTGTCCAATAATGCGTCAAACCATAAGCCTTGCATTGAAATATCAGCGATGTTGATCATTTGTTCATCGCCGGACAGTTGGATATCACTGACAACCAATGAAGGCAGTTTTACCTTTTCAGATTGTTGATCACTAAAAACGAGATTGGAGAGCGAGAACTGTCCGTTCTGAGTTTGGTATGAAAGTGAGTCATTAACTTGTTTTGCATGGTAATTGGTCGAGAAGCTGACTGAACCATCGCTCAACCGTGCTTCTATCAGGTCTTTAGCGAATGGCCAATATGGCGTTAGCGTCAGATCGTTGAGTGCCACATCACCTTTAATTTCAAATGGAGAAAGCTGAAATTGACCATTGAGAGCGAGCGGGCTTTGATCAGCACTCACTAACGAAAATTGGTACTGGTTAGCATTTTCGGTCAGATTCAGTTTTCCATCTTGGTTAGCAGGCAGGCTCAGAGTGTAAGCCTTACTATCAATGTTGTTGAGCTTTAGGGAAATCTGTTGGTAACTTAAGTCAGCACCAGTAACGGAATCTGCAAATTGGACATCACCATCAGTGATAGCAACAGCGTTAACCTTGAATGCAGGAATCGTGTTGGTGGCGGCCTCTTGAGGCGTGTTCTCTTGAGCTTGCGGTGGATTGTTACTGGCTAATGTTTCGAGAATATCACTGAAGTTAAACGCATTATGTTCGTCTAAGCGCTGTACCTGAATTCTAGGTTGGGCAAGAAACAGATGGTCTACAGTTGGCGTTAAGCTTAGTAAGCTTTGCCAAAAGTTAACTTCCACTTCCAGCATTTCAAACTGAGTGAATGCTTGTTGTTGGTCTTGCTCAAGAATGGCGAAATTTTCAATCCGAGCTCTAAGCAGGAAAGGGTTAATCGAGACTTTTTCAAGTTGAACGTTTCTGCCTAACAATTGGCTAAGTTGCTTGGGCGCTTGCGACTGAATAACCGCAGGGGCAATAAGGCCGATAATGACGGCATAAGCCATATAGGTAAGCGCTAGATATGTCGAGGCTCTTAACCACTTCGGCGCTGATTTAAAACGAGCATAAAACACAGATACTGCTTGTTTCATAGGTAGTATTAGCCTCTTTCTTGCTTAAGAAAATTCTCAAAAAATATAGTTCGTTAGTTTAACTATATTTTTCCAAAAGAGTTAAGTTTACTGGTGCAAATTTGCTTGTAAAAAAGATGAAAAAAAACCGCTCATATCAGGGATAGAGCGGCAAAACGGGGGGATGTCATCAGAAGCAGTGGCTAAATGGGTCAGAAACCACTTCGTCAGTATCGGTTATTATTATGTTGTGGAGTCTAATTCTTACTTTTGTGGGTATGTTTTGTAGCGCACACCCATCATCTGTTCCATACAGTGAACAACTTGGCAGCTATAACCAAACTCATTGTCATACCAAACGTACAGAACGCATCGGTTATCTTGAGCGATGGTCGCAGCACCATCGACTACGCCAGCGTAGCGTGAACCTACAAGGTCAGACGATACGATCTCTGTTGATTCTGTGTAATCAATTTGTGCTGACAGGGCAGAGTTCAGTGCCATCTCTCTGAGATAAGTATTGAGCGCTTCTTTGTCTGTGCTCTTTTCTAAGTTCAGGTTAGCAATCGCCATTGATACATTTGGCGTAGGAACGCGAATTGAGTTACCAGTCAGCTTACCAGCCAATTCAGGCAGCGCTTTTGCAACGGCTTTTGCAGCACCAGTTTCAGTCAGAACCATATTCAATGACGCTGAACGACCACGACGTTCACCACTGTGGAAGTTGTCGATGAGGTTCTGGTCGTTGGTGAAAGAGTGCACGGTTTCAATGTGACCAGACACCACACCAAACTTATCATTCATCGCTTTCAGAATCGGTGTGATAGCGTTTGTGGTGCAGCTTGCTGCTGAAATAATTGTGTCTTCAGGTTGAATTACGGATTCGTTAACACCGAATACCACGTTTTTAATATCACCTTTGCCCGGAGCCGTTAGCAATACTTTGCTTGCGCCTTTTGAGCTTAAGTGTTTACTCAACCCTTCGCTGTCACGCCATACACCTGTGTTATCCACAACGAGTGCGTTGTGGATGTCATAACTGGTGTAATCAATCTCTTCAGGGGAGTTGGCATAGATAACTTTGATGAAATTACCGTTAACGATGAGTGCTTTATGTTCGTTGTCAACAATGATGCTGCCATTGAACTGACCGTGTACCGAGTCTCTTCTTAGCAAGCTTGCGCGTTTTTCCAAATCACCATGTTTACCACCGCGAACAACAATGGCACGCAGTCTTAGTGGGTAGCCTGGGCCACTTTTTTCAATCAACAAGCGAGCCAGTAACCGGCCGATACGACCAAAACCATAGAGAACCACATCTTTTGGTGTCGTCATCGTGGTGCCGTTTAAGCTACTGAGCAGTGCGGTTTGAAGAAAATCATCTAGGCTGTTTTCATCAGTGTGGTGCTGCCAATACTGGTGACCAAGTTGACCTATATCGATGCGACATGGCGATAAGTCTAAACCAGCTAAGCGCTGCAAAATCGGCATGGTTTGTTCTAGAGAGAGTGCGGTTCCAGTGTATCGGCGGGCAATGCGGTGGGTTTTAATGATGTCGATGGTAGCGGCGTTGATCAGTGTCTTACCATACAAAATAACTTCAACACCTTTTAAACGATAGAGCTGGCCGATTAAAGGTGACATCGATTCTGCGATAGTTTGGCTGGTCTGCCAATCGAGTAGATGTTTTTCTGGACTCATTGCTGTAAACCTTTCACGTTATGGTTGAGCTGTTACCCACAGTTTTTACTGCGTTTGGTATTGGGGGATAAGTATTGTTATTTTTATGTGGCGGGATTGTAATGTCTGATAGGTTATTCTGCTAGAAAAAATAATGCCCATATTTTTAACTGTTAACTTGATCATTATTAGAGCTTTAACGTGGGTTTTTAAGTGTTTGTACGTATTGACAGAATCTGATTAAGGGAACTTATTTCGCGTCTATCTGTATTTATGCCAAATTTTTATTGTGGCAAGACAGTTTGGTATTACATAAAAATTGGCTGCACATCATTTTCTCTACGCAAAGAGTAAACATTAAAGGGGCGAAATGCCCCTTATGTTGATGATCTGATGGGATATGAACTTATCCGTGAGCGGCAACTTGAGGACGAGGGATCGCGACGTCTTTTCTGCTCGATAAAAGAGCCATAAATTCGTAAGGAGGGACTGGGCGAGAGTATAAATAGCCTTGGTACTCGTCACAGCCTTCGGTTGCCAACAAATAGAGCTGCTCATCATTGACCACGCCTTCTGCAGTGACCACTTTACCCATATTATGACCAAGTTGAATGATGGTTCTTACTAACATGTGGTCATTGTGATTGGAGCAGCACTCATCAATAAATGATTTATCGATCTTCAACACATCGATGGGGAGTTGTTTTAAGTAATTCAATGAAGAATAAGCAACACCAAAATCGTCAATGGCGACACGGATACCTAAGGTACGTAAGTCGTGGCATGCATCGACCACTCGCTGTGGCTGCTGCATCAATGTGGTTTCAGTGATTTCCAGTTGTAATAACTGAGGATTGAGCTGGGAGTCTCTCAGTGCTTTGGTCACAACATGGAAGATGTCATCGTAAAGAAACTGCACGGTTGACACGTTTACCGCAACACAAATCGGGTGGCCGAGTTGATCCCACGCTTTGGCTTGCTGACATGCGGTTTCAATCACCCAGCGTCCGATAGGAATAATTTGTTGGCTGCGTTCGGCAACGCCCACAAATTCGTCAGGAGGAATAATCCCCAAATCAGGATGTTTCCAACGGATTAAGGCTTCAGCCCCATGCACCAAATTGGTTTTGATATCGACTTTAGGTTGGTAATACAACGCCAACTGGCCTTTCTCGATGGCATCGCTCAATTCACGCTCTATTTGATAGCTGCGGACGGTTTCTCCAATCAAGTTCTCATCAAACCATTGAATGCTGTTCTTACCTGCTTGTTTTGCTCTTTTAAGTGCAATATCGACGTTTCGACACCAGATATCTGTGTCGTATAAAGCGTCATCCAATGACGCGATACCAATACTGATGGTCATGGTGTAACTGCGTTTGTCGAGATGATAGGCAGATTGACAGGCTTCTAAGATGTAAGTGGCTACTTGCTGAGAGTAGAAGTTCACATCGTACTTATCTTGCAATAGCACTGCGAACTCATCTCCACTTAATCGGTATATGTTGATACGGTTGAAATCCAAATTGCTTAAGCGCTTTGCGAATTGAATTAACAATAAGTCGCCTTGTTGGTGCCCCAGTGAATCGTTGATCTGTTTGAAGTCATCAAGATCGAGTAACAGCAATGCAAACTTGGTTTTACTGCTTTCTCCCGCAATTTTGGCTATCGATTCTAAATCTTGTTTGAACGCTTTGCGGTTGGATACTTGCGTCAGGAAATCGGTAAGGCTGTCTTTGCGATAGCGTTCAACTTGTCTGCCCAGTTTCTGTTTGTAGAAAGTGCCGCCAGTAGCAAATATGGCTATAGCGGAGAATTCAATTGACGCTTCGACGAACTCAGGTATCTGCACACTTGTAACGTGCGGAACGTAAATCCCGAGAATGCTTAATGCGACGAAGATAGGCCACAGTGAGCCGGGGAAAATCGCGATATAACAGAGTGGCACTAGTATAAAGGCTTGAGAGAGGACACTGATGTTCAGCGGTTCGAGATAACTTCCTGCCATCAGCAAGGCAAAAGTGACTACGGATAGCACGCGTTTAAACCAAATGTTACTCATAAAGTACGCAGCAAGCATACACAGTGGATAAATGAAGTAGTAGCGCGCGAAGGTTTGATGTTCGGTCAGTAAGGCGTAGCTCACGGCACTGACTGCGATTAGAAATAAAATCGTAACCAGAAAGTGTTTTTGATCAGGATTGTTGTTCGCAGTTGTAGTGGACTTCATGAATTATCCTTTTACTTTTAATAACCACTAGATAAACGTATATCGGGACACCTGAACTTCAGTGTAGCCACTGTTAAAGTCGAACATTGAGTTGCATGCAGGAAAAATGTTAATGACGGTTCAAAGTTGCATTGTTGTTTCACTTTTGAGACAAAAATGAGCACTAAATAAAAAAAAGCCCTCCATCTGGAGGGCTATTTTTAAGATTCTTTATGAATTTCACTTATTGGTTTTAACTCGTTGAGTGGTAACCAGTTAACCTTCACACCCGCTTGCAAAAACATATCTTGGCTTACCTTAATTTTATCTCCCCAGCGAGAGAGGAAATCTTCGGTTTGCTCAGGGCAGTGAACCGCTGATATACCAGTTTGGATAATCTTGGCTGCGCAGTTTGGACAAGGAAAATGTGTCACGTAAACTTCACATCCGTCCAAGTCACGTTTAGCAAATAGAATGGCATTTTCTTCAGCGTGTAGAGTTTTGAGATATTTCATATCTCTGTCGTCTGTGTTTGCGCTGTCTGAAATACCATGTGGGTAACCATTAAAGCCCACAGAAACAATTCGATTTTGTTTTGTAATAACGGCCCCTACTTGTGTTGAAGGGTCTTTACTCCAAGAGCCAACAAGTTCTGCCATTTGGTAAAAACGTTGTGACCATTTCGAAATCATAGTGAGGCTTCCTCTGCTAAATCATAATTGATAATTGCGCTAGTTATCTGCTACTTGAAGCTAAGCTGAACGTTGAGCAGTGCGCTGCGCTATCTGCTTGTTCTAGTCATCATGGCGACAAGTAGTGTGATTGTAATAATACCCTGATTTTGTGTCTTTTAGTCTATAAAAAGATAAGAAACTAAGAGCTTCCAAGCCAGTTTGGAGAGGTAAGGCGATGGCACTATCAGATCGGATGTAGATATCGCTCGTGCTGTTTGTGAGATATCTCTTACAAGCCGTGTGAGATATTTGATTTAAATGCTTGAGATTAACGGCTGTCTTACTTGATAAATTATTGTAAACGTTAGTATTTTGGTTTTTATCAATAATCTCGTGAATATATTTGTTGTCTAGCGTACTTGTTACTCAATGCCGATGTCGTAATCTTAAGGTGTTGGCAGGATGCTGGCACGGAAATGGAAATGGAAAAGCTCACGGATAGAGTATCTTCAGGACGAAGATTCGATTGTTCAGGAAGAATGGTCGGCAAGGAAAGCAAAGGATATTAACGTAAAGTTCGAAATAGCTAGGATGGTTGTTTTAGAACGGTTAATAGACAACTTAAGGGACTAAGCATCTGTCAGGATGACAGATTCAGGACACCGCTAGGATGGCGATGAAATGGAATGCGCTGAAGGAACCAGCAGATTATCAGGGAATAGATGCAGGGAGCACCTATTAGTAGCCGGATTGCTGCGAAGAGAATAGAGCCCCGCTAAGTGAAAACTTAGTGGGGTTTTCTTATTTGGCATATTTAAATGTATCTTTTCTCAAACGAGCCAAAAGTAAATTCTTTGTTGATTCGTCTCTTCGACCGTTAAGTCTATTGCGTCTTTTGATGACAAATTTGATAATGTTTGCTCACATCACATCACATAGCGTTAGGTATGAAGTACCTCGCTTTGTCGTTACCTATACATTTTGGGTGTCACTTTGGAAAAAACCTCGCTGTTTCTTATCAACACGCTCAAGTCTCATCCTGAGCAATATCTGACTATTGGTGAACTTTTAGAGTTACTTAGACGCCGTTCATACGGTGCACTGCTGATCATGTTGAGTCTGGCAGGACTTATTCCCGGTATTTCCTTCTTTGCGGCTGTCGCCGATTTCTTGCTTGGGTTACAGATTGCGTTGGGTTTTCATGCTCCTCGGCTTCCTAATATTATTCAAAAACAGCGTATTCATCGTGAAAAAACGCTGAAGTTCACTCAAGAGGTAATGCCTTGGCTGGAGCGCATTGAAGAATATGTAAAGCCGCGTTGGGAACCTCTATCCAGTGCGAATGGCCGCCGAGTGATTGGCGCGATGATCTGTGTACTCGCTGCCATTGCTATTCTGCCTCTGCCGTTTATTAACTTTCTGCCAAATTTCGCGATTATTTGTCTGGCATTGGGTATTATTGAGCGCGATGGCTTGTGCCTGCTGATTGGTAGCGCGATTGCTTTGATGGCGATGTGGATCAGCCAGATCATGGTGAGAATGGCGTGGAATTCACTGATGTTAGCGTTGTAATATCAGTTTCTGAAACAATAAAGAATGAGTATTAAAATGGAAGCAAAAGTAAAGTGGGTCGAAGATTTTAAGTTTTTAGGTCAATCTAACTCAGGCCATTCTGTTGTGATGGACGGCAATGGCGGTTCTACTGCCCCTAGCCCAATGGAGATGGTTTTGCTGGGTGCTGGTGGTTGCAGTTCAGTAGATGTTGTCGACGGGCTAAAAAAAGCGGAACAGAAAGTGACTGGCTGTGTGGCAAAACTTTCTGCCGAGCGTCGTGATACGGCACCACGCATCTTTACTAACGTAAATATTCACTTTGTTGTGACGGGCGAGAACCTAGATGCCAAAATTGTTGAGCAGGTAACGGCGGATTCGCTGAAAAAATACTGCTCCGTTTGTTTGATGTTAGGACAAGCCGTTGATATGACCCACAGTTGGGAAATCGTGGCTGCTTAATTTAAGCGCTGTTGTTCAAGAGGCTGAGCCGTGTGCTCGGCCTTTTTTGTGTCTGCGGGAAAAACTCTGTGGTCGTTTCTAAGCGGTTGTGCTTTGCTTGGCTATGATTAAAGAACCAATCATTGTTGAAAGATAAGCATGGCGTTAAAAGGGACAATTTCAGAATGGTACATAGACAGAGGTTATGGCTATATCATTCCTGATTCAGGGGCGCTGAGGATTAAGTTTCTTCTCTCTGAGGTAAAGAATTCAGTCAATATAGGCGAATTAAAACAGCCAGTTCGCTTCGTCATTGCTCAAGATGAAAACGGCAACCGCAGAGCCACCCATGTAGAAGGTGTTCGATCTTTTCCATGGGCTACGCTGGTTGTTGTCTGGTTTGCCGCAACATTAGGCGGGTGTGTTTATTTCTGGCAGTATCCGCTCCCAATAGTCTATTACTACCTCGGCGCGTCTACCATTGTGCTAGTCGTTTATCTGCTGGATAAGCGCAATCAGAAACGAAACAAAGCAGTGACGGCGGAGTCTGCCTTGTTATTCCTCTCGATATTGGGTGGTTGGCCGGGGGCGGTTATCGGGCAATATTCGTTCAATTTACAGCTTAAATCCTTCACGTTTCAACTGCTGTTTTTCTTCGTCATGTTACTGCATATTGCTTTCTTAGTGTGGAGTCTTACGCCCGAAGGTGGTGTTCAACTTCGCGAGTGGATTCGTTTATTCTCACAACATTAAACGAGTTAATGAGGAAATTTATCTTTTTCACTTTTCTGTTTTTCAGCGAGTAAAAAGGGGTAAGATCCCGATTCTAGTCATCAAAGGTGTATCAGCATTAGGGTGTAGTAATGACAGAATTAGAAAAGATGATGAATGGTCTCGATTTTGACGGATTCGATCCAGAAATAGTGGAGCTTCGTAAAACCACAGCGCAGCTTAAACTGGATATTAATCAGTGTATTGACCAAGAAGAGCGTCTGGTATTGCAGTCAAAGTTGTTTGGAAAAATTGGCAGAAGCCTTGTTCAGCCACCTTTTCACTGTGAATTTGGCAAAACCATCTCTATTGGCGAAGAAACCTTCATTAATATGAACGTAGTAATGTTGGACAATGCCCCTATCACAATTGGCAACAATGTTTTGATTGGCCCTAACGCTCAGTTTTATACACCGACTCATCCTCTGGATTACAAGGCGAGAAGGCGCTGGGAAACCACGTGTAAACCGATTGTGGTTGAAGATGATGTTTGGGTTGGAGGCAACGTGGTCATTAACCAAGGTGTCACTATCGGCGCGCGCTCTGTGATTGCTGCCAACTCTGTTGTCAATAGCGATGTTCCACCGGATACATTGGTGGGTGGTACACCTGCACGTGTTATCCGCAAGCTGGATGTTGAATCCTAGATTTTGCCCTGGCAGTGATGACAGGAAGATCACGATCACTGCGCTTGGGTTGAGTAAGATATTCAAATCTTCTCTATCTTCACCATATGAATTACAGTGCGAGCTTGAATGGTACTTGGAGAAAGCTTTTGTCTCGTCATAAACACACTCTATATGGTATTGCGGCCATTTTACTATGGGCATGCTTAATGGGGTTAACCCGTACAGTTGCTGAACAATTTGGCCCGATTGGTGGTGCAGCGCTTATTTACACCGTGGCTTCACTGTTTTTGATGGTTGTTATGGGTGTGCCTAAACTCAGATCTTTCTCTCCAAAGTACCTCATTATTGGTGGCGTCTTGTTCGTCAGTTATGAGATTTGTTTAGCACTTGCTCTTGGGATGGCAAATGACCGACATCAAGCGCTGCAAATGGCCGTCGTCAATTATCTTTGGCCTGCGTTAACGGTATTGTTAGCGGTGTTGATCAGCAGAAAGCCCGTTAACATTCTGGTTTATCCAAGTATTGCTTTAGCTTTTATTGGTGTCGCTTGGACAATTACAGGTGATGACGGTCTTTCTGTTTCGTCTATCGCAGCTAACGTTGCGACTAACCCAGTTACCTACTCCATGGCTTTTATCGGCGCAATAATTTGGGCGGTTTACTGTAACGTGACCAAGAGTTTAGCCAACGGCCAAAATGCTATCACAGTGTTTTTTATCATGACGGCAATATCACTGTGGGTGAAGTACGGGATTAGCGACGAAAGTGCTTTGCAGTTTACCCTATCGACAACAATGAACTTAGTGCTTACTGGCATTGTTATGGGGAGCGGCTATGCGCTGTGGAACGTGGCGATTCTGCGTGGAAACATGATGCTTCTGGCTACGTTGTCTTACTTCACACCCGTATTTTCGACATTATTTTCGTCTGTCATATTAGGTGTCACTTTAGGCGTATCTTTCTGGCAAGGGGTTGTGATGGTCACTATTGGTTCATTGATCTGCTGGAGGGTGACCCGCAGTAAAAAGAACATCGAATCGAACGAACCGCTGCATAGTCAAAAGATTAGCAATGAATAAAAAGAACCCCCGCGGAGAGCGAGGGTTCTTTTTTATGTTAGTTAGCTTGCGATGTTCACGCTGAGCTGAAGATTAAACGGCAGCTTAGACAGCTTCTTATGAAGTGTACGTCGAGTATGCTCAATATCTTCTACAGCAATCACGTTGTCTTCAGATTTGATGTCTACATCAACCCACAGCTCACGGCCAATTTTAGTTACTGCCGAAAGTTCTACCAGTTGATCCGACTCTTCACCAGCAGCTAAAACGCCTTGGTCGACTTTGTTACATATCTCTTCACTTGGTGCCATCATGAAAATTTCACGTAGTGAAGACTTCAACATTTCGAACGGTACCTTTAAGAAGTAAAACGACATTGCCAGCATCATCATTGGGTCGGTATAGACCGCGTATTCAGCCAGTGGTGATAGAGTTACCAACCAAGCTAAGATGAAACCAATGGTTACCGCTACACTGAGCAAAGTATCCATTTTCCATTGTTTTACTTCAGCATCAATTAAGTCAGAGGCTGTGCGTTTGTGCAGCTTAGTCATGTAAAACCATGCGATACCACAACCAATCACGTTAACAATACCGAATAGAGTCGCAATCGAAACGTCAACTTCACGGCCGCCAGTAAACATCGCTACAACAGCACTATATAACGAAGCACACACGACGATTAAAATGACCGCGCCTTTGACTGCAATTACCGCTGGCTCAAGAGCCGCACGACCAAACTGGAATTCGTCATCTGACGGCTTTTGAATGTATCGAGAAGCAATTAGCGACAAAATAGTTAACAGTAAGCTGACTAGTGAGTACATACCGTCAAACAAGATAACGAGTGAACTAACCATTAAGCCAACAACTAAACCACCCATAGCAAAGCCCGAAGAAATAAGGGCTGAAAGCGTCAGGATGCGTTTCTCGTTGATGTTTGTTTTAGCACACATAGGGGGAATACCAGTTGAAAATCTGCTGATATTTTGGCTTTTAAATGGGCTTTGACAATGTCTATTTGGTTTTTTGATTGAGTGATAAGTGAGCTATTTTGTTTTTATTTATATTTTACAAATGGTTATGCGTTGTTTTTGGTGTCATTAATTTTGACGCTGACTGGTTTAGTTACATGAAGGTTAGAAATCAAAAAGATAATCACTGATTTTATCTGCCAGCCAGACCATAGCTGGGTTTTCTGCGGTTCCAGATGTGCTGAACATACAATAGTCTTCTTGTGTCAGCCCGTACGTATGTTTAATCACGGAAAGGCGTTGTTCACGAAGATAGTGGCGGATCAACGGCTCTGGTAATACGCCCCAAGCGTTTTCAGTCAAGATGGTATTCAGAATGTATTCGAAGCTGGAAAAGCCGATATAACGTCGGGAGAACGGTTCAAGGCTTGGGTTATCTTTTTCATTCAGATATACCATCACCGCCTGCATTGACTTACGTAGCTCTTCATCCGCCACACGTTTAAGTTTGGCAAGCGGGTGTGTCGCTTTACACACAGACATCATGCGGATCTTACCCAGTGGTTGGTATGTAATTCTTGGGTCGTCTAGTCGCTCGTAATCGACACCAAAGGCAAAATCTACCTGCTGAGTCGCCACCATGTTGGCTAGGTCGCCACTGGAAGCCAAAAACAAGTTAAATGAAGTGTTGGGAAACAAGTTATTCAGCTTGTGTGCTAGATCTTGCCATAGTGAGTCAGGCAGAGAGTCATCACGGGCAATCCACATTTCAGCAGCAAATTCGCTGGAAACCTGAGAGCAAGTGCGGCGAATTCGCGTCGCTGTGATCAGAACACTTTCGCAGTCTTTATAGATTGCTTTTCCAGCTTCAGAAAGCGTGACGTTGTTCCCTGAGCGCTGAAATAATTCAACCCCGAGTTCCTTTTCCAGCGCTTTAATCGACATACTTAACTTGGTTCGGTTGCACTCTAGCTGTCGAGCGGCTTCTGAGACAGAGCCGGTATCAGCGATGGTACAAAAAGCTTCAAGTTGCGACAGGTTCATAATGTACTCAAGCGAATGAAAGTTAAGGAATCATATACAAAAATTGTTACTCTGCCTATCTACGGCTGTTTGGATTTGGTTGTCGGAAGTAATTGTTACTTTCTACATTATTGAGGCAAAAATGGTCAGCTAAATTAAGATTTGCGGAAGAATGTCAATTTCTTCAATAAGATTGCACGCTAACGCTAGGAACTGAACCTCATTTTGGTTTAATCTTGACGTAAATGCCGAAGACACGAAGTAACACGGAGGCCATGATGGCACACGATTGGGACGAATACGCACCTGACTGGGAAAAAGACGACACGACAACCGTTTTTGCGCAAAACGTATTCCAACAACTTCAAAAATTGATAAACGTAGAAGGGAAGCACGTGCTGGATTTCGGTTGTGGGACAGGTTTGCTGACTCAACTGATTTCTCCATTGGCAAAAGATATCGTCGCATTAGATGGCTCTGAAGCCATGATTGAAGAACTTGATAAGAAAGAATTAAAAAATGTTGAACCCGTTGTTGATCACTTAACCCGTGGTTTGGTTGCTCAACATCCAGCGTTCCGCAAACAATTTGATTTGGTCGTTGCTTCTTCTGTGTGTGGTTTTGTTTCTGATTTCCAAGAAGTCGCGGTGATTATTCACTCTCTACTCGATAAAGATGGACTATTTGTTCACTGGGATTGGTTGGTTGACGATACAGATCCAGAATATGGTTTAAGCCAATCAGATATTGAAAGCGCTTTGTCGAATGCGGGATTCTCTGAAGTGACAACGAGTATTGCTTTTGAGTTGAATACGCCTCAGGGACTGAAACCCGTCGTCATGGGCGTAGGGCGTAAGTAAATATACGCAGTTAATCGTATTCATTCATCGTTAGGAACCGTAGTGCAGTCACTGCGGTTTTTTTATCCTCTCCTGTCAGGCTACTCGGAGGGATATGAGTGTGATGTTAGTTCAGGAACGATTCGCTGATGTTTTCGGTTCTCATCTGGTTGGATATTTTATTCACTGCAAATGTAATAATTCATCCAATGGTATTCTCACCGCGCTCAAGTTCATACGTTGTAATAACGATTGATGTGCGAATGTGATTAAAATGCTTCAATTAGTTGTGATTCTGCCGAAATAGGGTGTATAGAATCCAATAGGATAAATAAAACAGAGAACATATGAATATTATTGGTATGGCCATTGGCGCATTAGGCCTGTCTTTCATCCTGATTTTTATTTGGATGATTTCTCTTTCAGTGCGAAGGAAAAGACTGGAAGAAGAAAAGAGAGAGCGAGAAGAATCCTATCGCAGGGCACTTGAGCGTACGCGAGAAGAAGAGCGCAAAGAACGTTTGTTTCAAGCGGAATCTGGTCATATTCCAACAATATTGTATTTAGCAAAAGAAGCCGAAAGAAAGAACTTGAGAGAAGCGCTGTTTTGGTACGAAAAAGCCGCTCAGTTCGACAATATTAATGGTATGCATGGTGTCGTTCGTATCTGCAATAGAATGCGTGATGACATGATTTTGCGAGAAAAAAGCCGCTTTTGGCAGCTCTATATCGATGCATTAGATGGCGATTTACAAGCGAAATATGAGACGGGTCGTGCGTTCATCTCTGGGCATGGGGTAGAAGTTAACGTCGTCAAAGGCTTGGGAATGGTTCAGGAAGCGGCGGAAAGAAAGTATATCGACGCTATTATCTTTATGGGTGATTGGTGTGTTTCCAAAGATAACATTACGCCATCACCGGGTGATTCAACTTACTGGTACTCGAAAGCGGCAAAAAGAAACAGCCTTGAAGGTATGATGAAACTGGGGCTCAATTACCTAAAAGGTGTGGGTGTTCCAGCCAACCATGAAAAGGCTTGTTACTGGTTGGAGCGAGCTTCGGAAAAAGGTCATGCTGAATCTATGTACCATGCAGCAGAAGCGTGGATAGACCGAGGCGCAAATGGCAACTCTATCGCTTACATCTGGTTGTATCTGTCTGCCCACTTTGGTTATGAACCGGCAAGAACGTTACGCGATAAAGTAGGTAGCAACATGGGTGTTAACTCAGTTGTTGGGTTACAAGCTTTAGCAAGACCACTACAAAAGAAAATCGCAACAGGGAAAGTAAACAAGCACTCGATTATTCGTGCTCTGAACAAGCTGTATAAACGTAAAATTCCAGTACCTATGAAAGGGGAAGTATTAGATGACAGTGAGATTGCAGAGAATGCGAGTGAAACGCTGCTTGAAGAGTTAGAGGCGTTGGATGAGTTCGATGAATTGGAACTTGAGTTGCCACAAGGTATGGAACAAAGCGATGAGCCTAAAGCTCAAGAGCTGCCTAAAAAACCGGACTTCACCAACACCACAATGGATAAGCATTCCTAATCAGTGAATAGCCCCGATTTCAATAAACTAAAAAGCCCAGAGATTCGCTCTCTGGGCTTTTTCTGTTCTTATTTCTCAATATTCTGAGAGAAACTTAGAAGCCTTTGATATTTTCTGCTTCTAGCTCGTTAAAGTAACGAACAGTTTTTACTTTCAATTCTTGTGTTGCATGATCATCACATACGATGATTGCTTTTGGATGAAGTTGCAGAGCACTTACCGTCCATAGGTGGTTTACGCAACCTTCAACAGCGGCTTCAACAGCGAGTGCTTTGTTGTGACCCATTGCTAGGATGAGCAGTTCTTCTGCGTCCAGTAGAGTACCCACACCGATAGTTAGAGCGTATTTTGGCACTTGGCTTACATCACCACCAAAGAAACGAGAGTTCGCGATACGTGTATCTTCAGTCAGTGTTTTGATACGTGTACGTGAAGATAGTGACGATGCTGGCTCGTTAAATGCGATATGACCATCATTACCTACGCCACCCATGAATAGGTTGATTTTACCGTAAGATTTGATCTTCTCTTCGTAACGCTTACATACAGCGTCGTGATCATCAGAAGTACCGTCAAGCAAGTTGATGTTTTGCTCTTGGATATCAACATGGTTGAAGAAATTGGTGTACATGAATGTACGGTAAGATTCAGGGTGATCCGCTGGTAGACCTACATACTCGTCCATGTTGAATGTTACAACATGCTTGAAACTCACTTCACCTGCGTTATAAAGCTCGATCAGGGCTTTGTAAGTCTCAAGAGGAGTACTACCTGTTGGTAGACCTAGAACAAACGGACGTTCTGCTGTTGGTTTGAATGCATTGATACGCTTAACAATGTGTGTCGCTGCCCATTTGCCGACTTGTGCTTTGTTGTTCAGTGGGATAAGTCTCATGTTTCGCCCTTAATATTGGTAAATGTCTTCTCCCCCTCAATGCCTAAACTGACTTTTGGTTGCCAGCGAACGTTGCCATTCAATCACAACACAGCTTTGAACACCTTGGGTTGTTATATTAATTTGCATTATAAAATAAGTTTTCTGTATCTGCCATTGTTTTATGTCAAACTTTCACTCCATGACCTGAAATATGGGCTTTTAAAGTCAATAATTGTCGATTTAGAAGCGACTTATTCAGTGTTGCTTGGCTATTACTAAGACGTTTGTATAACAAAATTTACTTTTAAAATTAAGTGAAATTTTGATTAATAACTCATAGCTAATTGGCGAAGAGAAAGTTCGTTACCCATAATTAATCTGCAAGGAAAGATTAAGGAGTAAACAAATGAAAAATGAACTTGATCCAACCAAAATCCTACATGCGTATGAGGCAATTATAGAACACGGTACGCCGACTGAGCATGGCAAAATTTATGAGGGTGTAGAGGCTTTTTCTGATTATGATGGTTACAGTATTTACTTACGAGGGAATGGGGTAGAGCTCAAAGTTGGATTCCACAACACTTATCATCTCGAGTATGACCAAGAACATTTGAAAGAAACCTTTTTGAAAAAAGTCGCGATGTTAGCCAAGTAGACATGGAAAAGTAAAATAGTCGATGAGCAAAATGCTCGAGATGCTCTTTGTTGTGATGGAATCTAACGAAATAAGGGGGGAATTACTTTCTGAGCTTCAAACGAGATAAAGCGGAAAGTACAACATTGAGAATTTTGAATCTAGTGCAATGCACGACCGTAAAGGTGTTGAAATTGCGTTTATATCGATAGCTTCAGCACGAGAATGTGCTGAAGCTTTCTATTAACCTTCTTCGGTTAAGCTAGGCTCGTCATCAGTGTCTGTGTAATCATCTGATGAAGCGTCAAGTTTGTTGCGACCATTCAATGTATGGAAGCGTTTACGACCGCGAGCCAAACGCACGTATTTCAACCATGCTTTTTCGATTTTGCTTGCTGCTAATTCTGGATTGTTCAACACTTTTATAAATTGTTGTTCTTCCGCGTTTTCAGGTTGCAGAGTACCAGCTTCCAAGCCAGATAGAGTTTCACCGTAAAGTGTTAAAATATCCTCTTCTCCAAGAGTGAAATCACCGGATTTCGCGAATCCGCGTGGGAACTTTTTCGTGTCGTAAAAACGTTTTTTTCCTAAACGAAATGCAGTCTCAAACATATCAACCTCGTGTAAATATGAGCTGCTACTATGTAGCTTTGGTTCACCGCGAAAGTTAGGCGCAAATTATAAAAAAGAAAAACAAAAATTTTTTATCGTCATAATTGTACTTCCTTGTTAATCTTCGACTGTAAATTCAGAGGATTCTATATGGACGTAAAAGTCTTTCGTACTTTTCTTGAGTTGGCTCAAGTACGGCATTTTGGCCGTGCTGCAGAAAACCTATATTTAACTCAAGCGGCTGTAAGTGCACGTATTAAACAATTAGAAAGCTATTTTGACACCCAACTTTTCACTCGTGACCGCAACAACATAAAATTGACGTCTGCGGGAGAGCGTTTGGTCAGTTATGCCGAGGTCATGGTGACGACCTTGCAGCAGGCTAAATTTGAACTTTCTTTAGAAAATGGTCAAGCGTTGCAATTGACGATTGGTGGTACGCCGAACATATGGGATGCGTATTTACAAAACTGTTTGAGTGTCGTGACAGATGCATTTAGTGGATATGCATTTATGGCTGAAGTGATGGGACGCGAACAGTTAAGTCGACAGTTGCTAGAGCGCACATTAGACATGGCCTTTGCCTTTGATCAGATTAAAGCGGAAGAGCTGAACTGCAAGAAAGTCGCAGATCTGGTTCTAGTGTTGGTATCGACCCAAAATGACACATTAGAGTCGGTATTTCAGAATCGTTATGTTTACGTTGACTGGGGTTCGCGCTTCGCGGCAGAGCATGCCGATAGACACCCTAAGGCGCCAGCGCCATTTTTACGTACATCAACGGCGCGCATCGCATTAGACTTCATTTTGGAGAAAGGGGGTAGTGCTTACCTTCCGACCTCGATTGTTGAGCCTTTTATTGCCTCTGGTCAGCTCAATTTAATTCCTGAAGTCGAAGAATGGCATCGACCTGTTTACTTAAGCTATCGTAAAAACAGCTCTACTATAGAAGCTATCGGGCATGTAGAAGAACTGGTGAAGAAGATCGATCCTCTCACCGCTTATAGTATTCAGAGAGCCGGAGAAGCGAGTTTGTAACTCAGTTTTGGCCTAGTAGAAGAATAAACCAAACGAGTAAATAAATTAAAGGCGAGCATTATCAGTGCTCGCCTTTTTTATCTTTTGAAGTTTGTCGATTACTTAGATGACTTACTTAGCAAACTGTCTACACTCAATTTTCCAGCACCAGAGATAGCCAGAGAAACGGATGCCGCCAATAGTGCTAAGCCAAACTCGTAGCCGCCGTTAGATAGGAACAAGCCGTTACTAATGTGTGTGCTTAGGATTGCAACCACCATAGTGAAAGCAAGAACCGCTGCTGCCGGGCGAGTCAGCAAACCGATCAGAATGAACAAGCCGCCAAAGAATTCACCGCTACCTGCAAGGAATGCCATTAGTACGCCAGGTTCTAAACCAATTGATGCCATCCATTGACCAGTGCCCTGAAGACCGTAGCCACCAAACCAACCAAAAAGTTTCTGTGAGCCGTGCGCCATAAAAATGATGCTAATAGGAAGACGCAAAGCGAGTGGAGCAAATCCGGCATTTGATGCTAGGAGTTTTTTAAGAGCTGACATAATTAGATTCCTCAAAGTTCAAAACTTTCGAATAAGTTTTAATGTTATCTGTAACTGTTGAATCTAAGTTTAGTAGACGATTATATATTTGATAATCGCTATTCATTGGCTTTGTTGTTTGAAAAATTCGAATGAACTTTAAGTCTAGTTACGCATCAATGTCAGTTTGTGGAGCATTCAGTTCCGAATATGGCTAGTGTTATGTTGAGAGCATCGTAAACTAACGTTGATTTCAAGATTAAGGATAGATCATGCTTATAGAAGCGGAAGCCGTTCTAACTCAAGAACAGTGTCAAAAGGCGCGACTAAGTCGAGACGCTCGTTTTGACGGTCAGTTTTATGTCGCGGTGAAAACCACGGGCATATTCTGTCGACCTATCTGTCCGGCGAATTTACCAAAAGAAGAGAACGTGGAATATTTCTTGAACCAAGCACAGGCGCTTCAGGCGGGATATCGCCCTTGTTTACGTTGCCGCCCCGACAGTGCGCCAAGCTCTTGGGCATGGAAGGGAGTGGAAACCACATTCATTCGCGCCCTATCTATGATTGACAGTGGTGAGCTGCAAAGTCATAAGCTCAGTGAGCTGTCAGACAGGTTGGGGATTTCAGACCGTTACCTGCGTCAGCTCTTTCAAACACATCTCGGCATGTCGCCTAAACAGTACGCGCAATACCATCAACTGATGTTTGCGAAACAGCTGCTTCACAACAGTAAAATGTCGATAACCGATATCGGGTTTGCTTGTGGCTTTAACAGCACACGGCGATTTAATGATGCTTTCAGTAAAGTATTGCAACTTACACCTTCTCAGGTACGTAAAGAATGCGCTTCAGTCACGGCCAAAAATCAGCTCTCACTTGCTTTTAGAGGGCCTTTTGATTGGTCACATATGTTGGCATTTTATCGTCTGAGAGCGATTCAGGGGCTAGAAACGGTTGATGACAACAGCTACGCTCGGCACGTTAGATTAGGTCAAGGAGAGGGCTGGTTTAAAGCTACGAAAAACTCAGAGACACATTTAGATGTTGAGTTTGAACTGGAATCTATGACGGATCTGCGGCAGTTGGTGGTAAAACTCAGACGTTTGTTTGACTTAGATGTCGATATCGTCGCTGTTGAAACTCAAATAGAGCAGGCTGCTCCGGGGCTAATTAAAACTTCTGGTATTCGAATTCCAGGAGTATGGAATGTATGGGAAGCGGGTGTCAGAGCGATATTAGGTCAGCAGGTTTCGATTAAAGCCGCGATTGGGCAGCTTAACTTGCTAGTTGCTCATCTGAAACAACCGAATGAGAGTGCCGTTTTTCCATCACCTGAGCAGGTAGCCAATGCCGATCTTTCATTTTTACGCATGCCTCAAAGCCGTAAAGATACCTTGAGTCGCTTTGCTCAATACATGCAAGACCATTTTGATGAAGACGTTGAGGATTGGCTCAAATTAAAAGGCATCGGCCCATGGACAGTCAGTTATGCACGTCTAAGAGGGTTATCGGACAGCAACTGTTTTCTGGATACTGATCTGGTGGTTAAGAAGGCACTCGCAGGATACCCGCAACTGAACAAACAACAAGTAGCGCCTTGGGGAAGCTACGCAACTTTTCACTGTTGGAACCAAATAACATGAATTACTACACCTACTATCAAAGTCCGCATGGACAGATGACGATACAAGCCAATGATATAGGCTTGCTCGGCGCTTGGTTTGAAATACAGACCACACAGCCGCAGGAGCTGGGCGCACACAGCGATGATCATGCTATTTTGAATCAAGCTAAGATTCAGCTAGAGGAATATTTCTCAGGAAGTCGTACTCAGTTTGACTTACCACTGGCCGCAAAAGGTACTGATTTTCAGCAGTTGGTTTGGCAAGCGCTCTGCAAAATTCCTTACGGAGAGACTTGGAGCTATCAGCAACTCGCGGATGAAATTGGTAACCCTAAAGCAGTGAGGGCAGTTGGTTTAGCCAATGGCAAAAACCCTATTTCGGTCATCGTTCCATGTCATCGAGTAATTGGTAAGAACGGTAAACTAACAGGCTATGCCGGTGGCGTTGAAACCAAGGAAAAACTGTTGCAGCTAGAACGATCCAAATAACATGGTGTTCTAACTGCAACAGCGAAGCTCTTTCATTCGTTTAGAAAAAAATATTAAACAGCGAATGGTTAAGCATAAGATGCAAAGCAATACTCGCAATATAACCTAAGATGATGACAGGTGCCCATTTCAGATGACCAAAGAAGGTATATTGTCCATGGGCCGCCCCCATCAGAGCCACGCCAGCCGCAGAGCCAATAGAGAGCAAGCTACCACCAACACCGGCGGTTAACGTCACTAATAACCAGTTCCCCAGTGACATATAAGGCTCCATCGAAAGCACAGCGAACATCACTGGGATGTTATCTATGATCGAAGAGAGAACACCGACAGTGATATTGGCCCACATAGGGTCCCACTGGGTATAAATAACTTCTGAAATCATGGTGAGATAGCCTAATAGACTCAAGCCGCCGACACACATGACGACCCCGTAGAAAAACAACAGCGTATCCCATTCTGCTTGTGAAATTCGTCTAAACACATCAAAAGGTACTACAGAACCAATTCGTTTGAGTGCTGTTTCGTCGTTGTTGGCGATAGCTTTAGCGGTTTTCTTCGCCAGTGAACCTGCCAACGTCTTACGCAAGAAATAGCCGAAAAATTGCAGGTAAGCTAAACCCATCATCATCCCCATCACTGGTGGGAAGTGGAACAAACTGTGGAAGCTGACTGCTGTGGCAATGGTAAGAACGAACAACAGTATGATGCGTCTTGCTCCCCGTTTTAACTCAACATGTTCATTGACGGTGTCGGGTGTCTCTTTAGGGACGAAGAAAGACATGATTAACGCTGGAACCATATAGTTGACGATTGAAGGCAGAAACAGATTTAAGAATTGAGAAAAATTGACGTGTCCTGCCTGCCACACCATTAATGTGGTGATATCGCCAAAAGGGCTGAATGCGCCGCCAGCGTTTGCAGCGACAACAATGTTGATGCAAGCGATATTGATAAATTGTCGATGATTTCCTCCGACTTTCAAAACTACGGCGCACATGAGCAGTGCGGTAGTTAAGTTATCGGCAATGGGGGAGATAAAAAAGGCCAGCAAGCCTGTTATCCAGAATAGTGTTCGATAGTTGAACCCTTTGCTGACCATCCAAGCCTTCAACGCATCGAAAAGCCGACGTTCTTCCATTGCACTGATGTAAGTCATTGCGACTAAAAGGAACAACAATAGCTCTGCGTACTCTAAAAGATTGTATTCGAGTGCTTCACGCGCGATCTCTGTCGCCCCTTGTTGCTGATAAACATAACCAATCATTGCCCAAATCAGACCCGCGGCAAGTAACACAGGCTTAGATTTCCTGAGCTTTAAATACTCTTCAAGCGTGACGAGAACATAAGCAAACACGAAGATAATGACAGCCGCATAGCCAAAATAGGAGTGGGTCAAATTCAAACCATGATTCGCTCCACCAGAAGCCATGCTTGAAGCAGAGAATAAAAGTGTGAAAAGGGCAAATAGCCAATGGGGCAAGCAACGCATTCTTTTCATTATGGATCCTCGCACTTTTTACAGCGTTGATGAAATGTTATGCCTCAGTGTAGAAAGGATTGTATGGCTAGAATGTGAACTCAGTAGATTCTGTTTATAGAGATGCTTAATTAATAACCGGAGTGTGAAGTTGGGCAAATATTGATGGAATTCAGTGACGTGATAATGAAACAGCCCATCGGAGGATGGGCTGATAGTCATTGTCAGTTTAGCTGGTAAATCGGGGTTTACCACATGCCTAAAATTTTCCACCATGCGCCGCCGACAACGAAGAAGATCGGGATAACGATAAGTGAGAACACAAAACCAATCTTCCACCAGTTTTGCAGTGAGTGGTAACCAGCACCAAACAGAATTGGCGCAGGGCCAGAAGAGTAGTGGGTAGTAGACATGTAAAGGTTACTGAAAATACCCAGAACAATAGCCGCCAGCATTGGTGGAGCACCTGCTGAAATAGCAATGGCTAGGAATGCGGAATACATCGCGCTGATGTGTGCCATTGCACTCGCCATTAAATAGTGGCTGTAGTAGTAAACCAGCAGCAGAATTGCGATGGTGGTTACCCATCCAAAACCAGACAGAGAGCTGCTTACGTAATCGCCAAACCATTTGATAAAACCAAGGCTGTTAAGTTGCGCTGCCATCATTACCAACACGGCAAACCAAGTAATGGTATGCCACGCTTCTTTTTCACCAAGAACTGCATCCCACGTGATGGTGCGAGTGATGAGTAAGAATACTAAGCCTAATAGTGCCGTTACCGTTGCGTGTAAACCTAAAGTTGGACCAAGAACCCAAAGAGTAACCATGCCTAGGAAAGTAATGCCGACCATCCATTCAGCACGGCTCATGGCACCCATATCAGCAAGATGCTGTTTTGCCAATGCGCGCATTTCTGGTGTTTTCTTCAGCTCTGGTGGGAACACGTAGTACATCACCAGAGGAATCAAGAATAGACATAATGCACTAGGAACGATAGCCGCTAACGCCCATCCACCCCATGTAATTTCAACGCCTTGTTCCTTAGCAAAGTTTGCAGCGAGTGGGTTACCTGCCATCGACGTTAGGAACATTGCACAGGTGATTGCGTTGCATTGGAAGATACATTGAACAAGGAATGCACCAATTTTGTTCTCAGTTCCTTTTTCAGGGTCAGAGTCATAAGCCGCTGCAACAGAACGGAAAAGTGGAGAGATGATGCCGCCGCAACGCGCTGTGGTACTTGGTGTCGCTGGTGCGAAAAGAAGATCCGTCAGGACTAAACCGTAAGCGAGACCCAGCGAGTTGTGGCCCAGTTTAGAGATAAACCAGTAACCAACACGGCGTCCAAAACCTGTACTGATGAAGCCTCGTGAGATGAAGAACGCTGCCGCAATCATCCAAATTGTTGGGTTGGCAAATCCGCTGAGCGCGGTTTTAATCGGTAGAACACCTAAAACGGTACAAGCGACCAGTCCGATTATAGCCATCGCACCTAAGGGTAGTGGTGCCAGTATTAGACTAAGAACGGTTATGACGAAAATAACCATCATTTGCCATGCGTTATCTGTTAAGCCATCTGGTACGGGAACGAACCATAAAATGACGCCGAGTAATGCTAGTAATAGCAATCTTGAGTTAGCTGAAGAAACCATAATTACCTCCTAAGTTTTCGCTATATATATCGCTTCAACAGAGGCATTTACTGTGTAAAATCAATTTCTAGTCATTCGTTTTTTGGTTAACTTCCAACCTGGGTGTTGGTTCTGGTCTGCCTTGTAAATTATTTGAAATTAGGCGTTTTAAATTCATAAAAACCATTAACTTCATTGCGGTGAGATTGCTCACATTTCTTATTTCAGGCTAATACGCATATTTGGCATTTGTTTCAGCGTCTAAGTGGAAAATACTATGACAGTACGTTTTATCTCGGACACATTTACTAAGCATTTATTCTGGTTGTTAAGTGCTGCGTTGTTGCTTGTCGCAACTGGCTGGTGGATTTACAGTGCCTATCAACTGCAAGACGTGCTGACTCGCCAAATTTCGCTCCGTGCGCAAGTTCAATCGCAGCAGCTGGCCAAAATGCCGAGTTTAATTGCAGCCGTTGAACATAACGATTCTCATCAGGTCAGTGCGCTTATTCAGGCGTTTGATTCAGTAAGCGATGCTGATTTCATCACGGTGAGCAATCAACAGGGGATTCGATTGGCTCATCCTGTATCTGAACGTGTTGGCTTACCGGTTACTGGTGGCGATATTGATGATGCGTTACTGCACGGCAAGTCTTATCTTTCCTATGCTTCTGGTTCATTGGGGCCTTCTGTCCGTTACATTTCTCCAATTTTTAATGCTGATCAGCAGGTTGTCGGCATGATCAAAGTTGGATACTTGCTGAATACACTGGAGATGTGGAACAGCAAGCGTCTAGCGGGATTATTGATGTTCGGTCTGTTTATTATCGTAGTTTCTATTGGCTTAGCGGTACGTTTCTCTACTTACGTGAAGCAGAACATGCAGCATATGGAGCCGTGGGAGTTAAAACAGACACTGGTGACGCAACAAGGGGTATTGCAAGCGACTCACGAAGGTTTACTTGCAGTGAATAGTGCTGGTCGGGTCTATGTCGCTAATGATTCTGCCAAGAAGCTGCTCGGTATTAACCAGAAAATGTTGACGGCTAACATTGATGACTGGGTGGATGATAGCGCTTTGTTTGCTTTATCTGGTGAAGACTTTCTCGATAAACTGGTGCGGATCAACGGTCAAAATTGCGTAATGACCCGTGTAACCATCCCTATGTCTCGCAGTGGCGAGCAAGGCGCGGTATTTAGTCTCCGTGCGTCAGAAGAGCTGCAAGCATTATCTGAAACCCTCAGTCAGGTTGGGCAATATATTGAGAGCTTAAGAGTGACTCGCCATGAGTATCAGAACAAGCTTTCTATTCTTGCTGGACTATTACAACTTGGTCAGTATGAGCAAGCGCTGAATGTGGTGTTAAACCAGTCAAGAGCGGACCAACAAGGGCTTGATCAACTTAAATCGTTTGCTCAGTTTCCTCAGCTTTCCGCCTTGTTGTTGGCAAAATTAATCAAAGCAAAAGAGCGCAAGATAGAGCTATTGTTGCCAAATGACGAACATTGGCAGCAGATGCCAGGCAAACTGACTCAGGATCAGCTTTGTTCCGTGGTGGGTAATTTGTTAGATAACAGCATGGACGCCTTGCAGGGACAAAACAACGGCAGAATCGAGTTGGGAATGTGGCAGTCGTCGCTTGAGTTTGGTTTGTCTGTCACAAACAATGGCACTGAGATTACACAACCTCTGGATGATCTAACCACATTAGGTTACACCACCAAATCAGATTCAAAAGAACACGGAATCGGGCTTTATTTAACACAATCCATCATCGAAGCTGCCAATGGACATATGGAGTTGGACAGTGACGCTGAAGCCACATCATTTACTTTGTATTTTCCCAAGAATAAGGAGGTTGAATGCTGAAAGTCATGATCGTTGAAGATGACAGTGAGATCGCAGCATTACATGCCCATTTTATTGCTAAAGAGCCTTCACTGAAACTCGTTGGGATTGCCGTTTCATTTGGTATGGCAAGGGAGATGATGGAAATAGCCAAGCCAGATTTGGTTATCGTTGATAATTATCTGCCTGACGGACGAGGTGTCGATTTGGTTTATGAATGGCTCAAGCTAGAGCACAAACCAGAGTGTATTTTAATTACCGCAGCCAATGATGCTCAAACGGTCAACTTAGCGCATCGCTATGGAGCGTTCGATTACTTAGTCAAACCGGTCGATTACCAGCGTTTATCACTGAGCTTGAACAAATTTATTCAGGTGCGCCAGCATTTATCTCAAGCCAATAAATTACATCAGAGTGAGTTGGATAGCTTGTTTTATCAAGCGCCAGCTACCCCTGAGGCAAACAACAGTACGGACGAGTTTACTCTGAAGCAGGTTGTTGCTCAGTTTGCTCATGCTCATGTGGAACAAACCGCCAGCAGTGTTGCGGAAATGATGAACATCAGTAAAAGTACGGCCCGACGCTATCTTGATAAAGCGGTTGATCGTGGAGAACTGACGGCATTTTTGGAGCATGGCAAAGTGGGTAGACCAACACGGGTCTATTGCCGACCTATTGGCATAAAGAAGTAATTAGATTCAAAAATTAATTGGCATAAGAATAACCAATAAAAAAGCCCCAAGTGCGAGAGCAACTTGGGGCTTTCTAGATTCACTTCAGCTTATCTATGAAGATGAACTTCTTCTTCTTTTTCGCCTGCATGTGGGTCGTTAAATCTTGCTACATCGAGTGCATTTTCAGATTTCGCTACGATACAGCTAACACAACAGTCGCCAGTGATGTTTACCGCAGTACGGATCATATCCAGCAGACGGTCAACACCCATGATCAGAGCAATACCTTCCAGTGGTAGACCAACTTGGTTCAGAACCATTGCCAGCATAACCAGACCAACACCCGGAACACCCGCTGTACCGATAGAAGCCAGTGTTGCCGTCAGGATAACGGTTAGGTAATCACCCATAGTCAGGTCGATGTTGAACGCTTGAGCGATAAATGCTGTCGCGACACCTTGCATGATTGCCGTACCGTCCATGTTGACCGTTGCACCTAGCGGAATTGTGAAAGATGCCACTTTGTTATCAACACCTAGTCGGTATTTTGCTGTTTCCATCGTCACTGGAATGGTTGCGTTAGATGATGCTGTTGAGAAGGCAAACATCACTGCGTCTTCCATTTTCTTCAGGAAAGTAATTGGGCTTAAACCTGAAAAACTCTTTAGCATCACACTGTAGGTGACTAGTCCGTGGATCAGCAGCGCTGCTGAAAGTACGAGGAAATACTCAGCTAGGTTTACAATGGCACCTAAACCAAGACCGGTAAACAGCTTCGCCATAAGGAAGAACACGCCGTATGGGGCGATGTTCATCAGCAAAGCGACTAGCTTCATGATCACTTCATTCAGATCATTGAACATGGCTGCCACTCGCTCACCAGCTTCACCCGCGGCACTAATAGCAATACCAAACAATACTGCAAATACGATGATTTGCAGGGTTTTGCCTTCAGCCATCGAGCTAATTGGGTTGGTCGGGAACATATCAATGATCACTTTACCCAATGACGGTGCTTCAGTTGCTGCAAAGGTGCTTGCAGCCGTCAGATCAGCTCCAGCGCCTGGTTGGAATACCGTACCCATGAACAGGGCAAGTGTAATAGCGACTGCGGTAGTGATGATATAAAACGCGAGCGTTTTACCACCCATGCGACCAAGTGTAGTGATGTCTTTTAGAGAGCTTGTGCCACAGACCAGTGATACGAACACTAGTGGAACTACAAGCATTTTTAAGCTGGCGATAAAGATTTTTCCACCAACTTCGAACAGTCCGTTGACGATGTAGGCGTCGACGAATGTATTGCCTTCAAACAAGGCTCGAATAATGAATCCGGTTAAAATACCAGCAACCATACCGATGATAACTCGGCTGGTTAAGGATAACGGCTTCTTGGTATCCATTGAGAACACTCCTTATAGTTATGCACTTCGATAATCATTTCGAAGAGGGCGGCAGGGTATCAGCCGAAACGTGAAATCAAAAATCGAAAAGCGGAGTGAAATTTGCGAGTGTGATTAAGATCACTTTATGAGCGGTTGAAATTACCATAAATTAACATTTTTTTAGAATTTAGAAACAATATCGCTTGAATTTTAAGCATAAAATGCAGATTTCGTGAAATATATGCAATATGTTGTGTTGTATCTGGTTATTTAATTGACGCTTAGATCGCGTTGTTGGCAATTGAGTGGAGTATAAGATCCAGGGTAACTGCATGAGGAAAATTCACGTTTTAGGATGTGTGCAGGTAAAGAGTCAAGCGAACAAAAGTTCACTTGACTGTATAGAGACTAAAGAAGCGGTAGGTTAACGTTGGCAGCGGTTTGCTCACCGATTTTTATTAGCGTATCTAATATGTGTTCACCATCTGCACGCAGACCATTGTGCTCATATTGATTGGTGATCCACGCTTTGCTGTTTGGAATATGATTGAGTGTTTCGCGGCTAATATCCATCTCAACAAACATATCATCGGCATACACAGTACAGCTCACTGGCACGGAGTTGTTTGCAAGAACTTCCGCATCATATAGGTTCACCCAGTCTTCTTTTTCTGCTAATAGTTGAGCGGCTTCTTTCAGTGGCTTCAAGTTGGTGTAGCTATCAAACATCCAAGGGAAAACCATTTCGCCAGTAAAGAGGAAAGGTTGCCCACTTTGATAATTGAACTGTGGGAACTCTTGTCTGACTCTATGCGCAGACCAAAGAGAGGCAAACCCCTGACAGTAAATAGACTCATGCAATATTGCATAAATAGGATTGGTCTGAAAATTCTGCTCCATCATCATTGCTTGCAGAAATTCGTAACGCAGTGTCTCTTTGCCTTCAACCGTTATAAAGGCATTTTCCAATGTGAAGTAGGTAGGAATGAAGCTATCACTAACACCAAAGTTGATGCCGATTTGCTGGAACTGCTCAACGGTAAAACGCTGACCTGTGGGTAGCATAACTTCATGGGTTAACAAGTGATCGGCAATGCGTTGGCATAGCTCTTGTGCTCTAGGAAATTGAGCAAAGAATGCTGCGTTTTTGTCCTGAGTTCGCTGATAAGTTGCGCGATAAACATCGTCCGCATGGCGCGAAATCGAAGGCACACCACCAGTGATGTATGATCGCAGCAAACTTTCTGGAAAGAGCGATAGATAAGTTAACGAACAGAAACCGCCGAAGCTTTGACCTAGAATCGCCCACTTATCCACGTTCCATTGCTTACGAATAAACTCAGCATCGCGAACAATATTATCTGCCCTGAAATGGCTGAGATATTGCGCTTGTTTCTGAGCTGTCATACTTGCCAGTGTCTGATGGTTAATGACACTGCTGTTTCCTGTGCCGCGTTGATCCAGAAGAAGAATGCGAAATTGCTGTAATGCACGTTTCATCCAGCCGCTGGTGGCTGTTGCTCTCGGAGAGGGGAAGCCTGGGCCACCCTGAAAATAAACAAGCCACGGCTTGTGCTGATCATCACCGCGAGCGGATGTCACTGAGCGAGCAAACACTTCGATGGTTTGTTGGTCAGGATACTGGTAATCAAGCGGAACAGAGAATGTATGCGGAGTGTAGAGAACTCCGTTATCGATAAAGCGATGAGCGTGTAGAGACATGGTTGATGATTTATCCTTTGGATTTGTTTTTGCGCACCTTAACACAACTCCATCATCGGCATAACTGCTCACAGATACAATTCGTATCTATACTCTTCCTACTTGAAGCTGCAGCGGTGTTGGCTACGTTCGTTCACCCCAATCACATAGTTATCTATGCTCATGGGGATTTACTCACTTGCCGCCTACCTGCAACTTCAAGTAGTTTGGGTATATTAATGAATATTGTTCAATTAGCACCAGCCTAAAAATAGCGCCTTAGGCAGCAGCCTGTATTAGCGGCGCTATTGTGAAAGATTGAACAGTTGTTATGGGTGGAACTACGCCATCTCGAGGCTGAATCGGGTCGACTCAAAACGGTTGAGCAGGCGATGAACAAAGTAGGTCACTAGCAGTGTCACCACAATCGCAAACAGAATGCTACTTACACGGTAAAGGGCACTGTAAACCAGATCACCACCCGGAGTCAGATATTGGCCGAACAAGATTCCAAGTGTTGTTAAGCCGCCAAATCCGGCCCCCGAACCGCTCGACTCTTTCACGTGCATATAGCTGAAGATCATAGAGCCGATCCAAAGAATCGGCACAACAAACAATAGTAAATCTGACCAGTCATACAACAGAATTTGCCCAAGCAAACCGAATGTCACACCCATTAATGTTCCCATCGCACGTTTACGCGCATAACCCATAGCACCGTTCCAGTTCATAGGGAAAAGCAGCAGTACCGTCGTGGCTTGAGCAGACAAGGAATCACTTAGGTTAAATACTTGAAACACAATAAATGACAGCGTTGCTATGCTTGCCCCCATGATAGCTTCATGGCGCATACGGTGACTTTTCTTGGCTTCCAATGGTCTTGGTGGTGGCTCTCTCGGCTCAACATCTGGAATAAAGAATGTCATTAAATAGGCGATAGCCACGGAAATAACACTCGCCAGTAAGTTGGTAAATACAAGGTTGTTGATGTCTGTTGTTGGGTAACTGGCAAAATGCAGCATGATACTCAAACTGATGACGCTATTTGCACCAAACAAAAACAAGCTGCCTTTTGACATACAGGCAAATTTCATCAGAAATAAGCCAAATACAATCAATGTCATCATGCCCGGATGACCACCAAACAGCCCTCCTAGGATGCCTATTTCTAATCCACATACAACGGCGGCGGCAATTAACTGGCGAGCAGCGTGAGCATTCATTACTGGCACCATTCCAAGCAGAAGCATTGGCGTAACCGTGAAGAACACACCATTGTCCCAACCGAACAGTTTACTGATGGTGAAGCCGAGGGTTGCACCAGTGGCAATACGCAGACACTGTCTGAGATCATTCGCAGACAATGGGTGATCCCATAATCTCATGCTACCCCCTAATTAATAGATGTAGTGAAGAGCACTAAGGAAGCGAATCTGCGCTTTAGCCAGCCACGAGAATAGTGAGTTTTCAGGAATGAGCTGAACCGTTGCACGAGCGCCGGATGGAAGATGATCAACCAACTGGCTATCAATCGCGAGGTGAACACGCATGCGTTGTGCATCACGAACCCATCGGTTCGATGTGGTCGGTGTTGCCAGGCTACCATCAGCGGCGAACTGTCCCGCACTCACACCAGCATCCAGCGTACTGAGTTGAGCTTCGAATACTTGTCCCGGCTTACTGTCAAAGGCAATTAAAGCTCGGCTGTTAGACGAAAAATGACGCAAGCTTTTCTCACGAAAATCGGCAATTACATCCACTTCATCCGCAACTAGCGCTACAAGGGGGCTGCCCGCGTTTGCGTAAGTACCATTTTCTAACTGCAAGTTGGCGACAACACCATCGTGTTCAGCTACAACGCGAGTATAAGAAAGGTTCAGTTTTGCTTTATCTAGCTGGTTTTGTGCAACGCGAATATTCACGTTGTTGTTGTCCATGTCTCCACGGCTAACTTGCAACTGTTTTAGTCGAGCTTGCGCAGCGGCAACGTTAGCTTGAGCGGCAACCGCAGCACTTTGTGCATCATCTTTTAATTTTTGTGAAGTGCCGTTGCGAAGGAAAAGAGTGTTAAGACGGCTTGCTTCACGGCGTTTTTGTTCTGCGACGATAACGCTGGCTTTCACGTCTGCTTGAGCTGCAGAGATGGAAGCGTCGAGTTGTTCGTTATTTTGCATTACTTGTTTTAGGTTCAGTTCTGCCTGTTCAACCGCTAATTGGTAAGAGGTTGGATCGATATCAAACAGTACATCGCCTTTGTTTACGGCTTGGTTGTTTTCCACATAAACATTGGCAATTTTACCGCTGACTTGAGGGGCAATTTTTGTGACGACGCGGGTCGCCATGGCTTGAGGTGTCAAAGGCATCGCTAAATCCGCAATAAGGAAATAGGCGAATACAAAGACAAACCCGAAGCAGGAATATTTTATCCAGCGAGCGAATTTTTGATCTGGTGTCATGATGTAAAACTTCTCTTTTATTCTAAGGTTTCTGACTTTTTACTAAGTGCGTCAAGCGCGCTATGTGAGACTCTGTCGAGTATCGATGAAAGCATTTTTATCTCTTCATCACTGATGTTGTTCAGCAGTTGGCTACGAACTTCGACGATTTTTTCTTCCATCTGTTTGAGCAGTGATATTCCATCTTCGGTCAGTCGTACGATTCGAGCGCGTTTATCACTTTTACAGCTGTAGCGAGTGATGAGAGATTGCTCTTCTAGTTGATTTAAGGTGCGCATTAACGATGGCAATTCAATTTCAAGCGCTTCAGCAAGACATTTCTGACTTACGTTGTCGCCCAGACGTCTCAGTTTCCATAGCGCCGTCCAACGCGGGTGCGTAAGACCAAGTGGCGCCAATTCGCGATCAGCCACCATTTTCCACAGGCGTGAAACGCGAGCTAACTGTTCAGCGAGAGACAATTCTTTGAGGCTTGTAATGTCATGTACCATGATTAACTCTTATTTACTTAGCGTGCTAAGTAATATAATTTGGTTAGCATGCTAAGTAAATGCTTGTGAGTTAAATCACATAAATTTTTATTAGGGTCGTGAACAAGATTGGTGAGAAAAATCGATTAAAATTGGTCAGGGAGAAATGAAATTATCTTCTATTGTTAAAGGGTTACGGTATTCTTGAATTCAATCAGCACTAATCCAAGCGGATTCAACTCCCAAAAGGCGCAGGCTTGTGGAAGAACACATCATTATCCTTGTAATCGCTCTAGTGATTCTCAGCTATGGTTACATTTCTAATTTTCTGGCTCGCTATGATATTTCCGGACCAATGGTATTTACCGGACTCGGTCTACTGTTTTCTCCGCTCGGATTGAACTTTGCGCAGCTTAATATCGATGCCAATATGGTCACGGTACTGGTCGAAATCGCTTTAGTCTTGGTGCTGTTTAGTGATGCGGCATTATTGGATCTCGGCCTTTTAAAGCAATCATGGAAAATCCCTGCGAGACTGCTTTTTATCGGTCTGCCCATCACGGTTGTTGCAGGAACCATCGCTGGAAAAATCCTTTTCCCGCAAATGCCATTTTTGGATTTACTGTTGCTGGCTTTGATTCTTACGCCAACCGATGCAGCACTGGGAAAAGCAGTTGTTTCCGATCCTATCGTTCCTAAAACCGTGCGTTCTACCATCAATGTTGAAAGTGGATTAAATGACGGTATTATTTTCCCTGTCTTGATTACGGTAGTCGCAGCGATAAGCGCTGGCATTCACCATGAACCTCAAGGTAACTGGATGATTTACGTTGCTGAGCAGATTGTGTTTGGTGGTCTGGCTGGCGCGGCGATTGGCTACTTAGGTGCAAAAGCTCAAATGAAGTGTTTGCAGAAAGGGTGGATGGTGGAAACCTATCGCAACTTGGTGCCGATCGCCTTAGCTATTCTCTCTTACTACAGTGCCGAGGTGGTTTCTGGCAATGGCTTTATCGCTGCGTTTTTTGCTGGCTTATATGCTGGAAATACCAATCAAGGTGTTCGCGAGCATATTGAAGATTTTGCCGAGAGTGAGGGTGAGCTTTTGGTGTTGATCAGCTTCTTTGTGTTTGGTTTTGCCTTTGTGCCTATCACTTGGGACTACATTTCAGCACCCGTGATTGTTTACGCTTTACTAAGTTTGACTGTATTGCGAATGCTGCCTGTGATTCTTTGTTTGCTAGGAAGTAAACTTGATTTCTCAACCATGAGCTTTATTGCTTGGTTTGGTCCCAGAGGTATTGCCTCTATATTGTATGCTCTGCTGGTCGCTCATGAATTCGGTTCTATTCAAGGTTATGAGCAGTTGTTCGCCGTTGTGACTTTAACGGTATTGATGAGCATTTTTGCCCACGGTTTTTCTGCTCAGCCGTTGGCGAATTTGTATAGTAAACACATCCAAAAGCCATAGTTGCATTTCAAACAAAGCGGCATGTAAAACAAAGCCGGCTTGATAGCCGGCTTTCATCTCAGTAAATCGTGTCTAAAGATGGTGAGATTGAATTATAGGTTTTCACCATAGATATCGAAGCTGAAGTATTTCGCTGCGATCTTATCGTACGTACCGTTTTGGCGAATTTCGACGATAGCTTGGTTAAACTTCTCTGCCAGATCTTGGTCCTGTTTACGTAGCGCAAGTGCAGTACCTTCACCGATGTAGGCTTTATCCGTTACCGCTTGGCCTTTGAATTCAAAGCTCTTGCCCTCAGCTTTATCTAGGAAAGCGAGAGACAGTTGGTCTGCGTTGCCGAATGTTGCATCTAAGCGGCCGTTTTGCATGTCGATGTATACTTCATCCTGACCTGTGTAACGTTTGATCTCAGCAACTGCGCCAAACTTGTCTGTTACGTAGCGGTCATGAATCGTACCTTGCTGAACACCAATCACTTTACCTTTCATTCCTGCTTCATCAATTGCGAAACCTGCTTGTTTAGCGGCCACGAAGCGAGCTGGAGTTTGGTAGTACTTGTTGGTGAATAGAACTTTTTTCTTACGGTCGTCAGTGATACGCATTGACGCCATAATCACGTCTGATTTACGAGCAAGCAGGCTAGGGATAAGCGCATCCCAACTTTGTGCAACCCAAGTACACTCTAATTTTGCTTGAGCACATAACGCGTCCGCTATTTCAATGTCGAAACCTACAGGCGTGCCGTCTGCATTTTTGTAGTTGAACGGTGGGTAAGTGAAGTCAGAAGCAAGACGTACTTCTTTTGCAAAAGCTGCTGAACCGAACAGTGCTGCACAACAAGCTAAACCTAAAGCTAATTTTTTCATTGGTTAATTCCTTTTATCAATTATCTACGATTGCGTTGGGTAACTGCGGAGCACACTAATCACTTCTTCCATGCTCGATTGGCTACCGATAGTGATTCGTACGCAGTTTCTAAGTGCAGGGTCGTGACTTTGATTGCGAGTCACAATACCTTGCTTTAGAAGATACGCAAACAAGTCTTCACCTGAATGTGTACGCACTAACACGAAGTTGGTTGATGACGGGTAGACGTGAGCAATGCATGGTAAGTTTTTAAGCTCACCAATGAACCAGTCACGAGTACTAATAAGAGCTTGGGTATTTTCTTTTACCTGCTTTAAACCAGTTTCAGACAGAGCCGCTAATACGACTGTCGCGCTTGAATCTGGCATTGGGTAAGGTGGGATAAGTTTCGCGACGAAATCCATCACACTTTTATCGGCGATAATAAAACCGCAACGTACTGCCGCTAAGCCAAAGGCTTTCGATAAAGTGCGAATGACCACTAAGTTCGGATATTGTTCAATCAGACTTGCGGCGTTGTGTTCCATTTCAAATTCGATATAGGCTTCATCAACCACCACGATGGCGTCGTCTTGTGTTCCTTCAAGCACTTTGACGATCTCTGCTTGAGAGATGAGATTGCCCGTTGGGTTATTCGGCGAACATAGAAACACCAAATTCGCCTCTTTTGCTGCCTGAATAACACCTTGGCAGTCCAATTCGAAAGTATTACCAATCAATGGCACTTTGATGGTTTCCATCGCAAGTGCATCGGCACAGAACTCATACATAGCGTAAGTTGGCGGACAAACCACGATCTTATCTTTACCCGGTTGGCAGAAGGTACGAATCAATAGGTCAATAGCTTCATCTGCACCACGTACCGCAAGCACTGGAGCGTCAACCCCCGCGTATTTTTGATAAGCTGATGCGACATCATGAGGCAGAAAATCAGGGTAGCGGTTGTAGCTTTGCTCCTGATTATCGAAATGGATTGGGAACTCAAGTTCGTTGGCGTTTAACCACACTCGACCTGAACCACCGATACGTCTTGCTGACTGATAAGGTATTAATTTTTTTATGACCTCTGGTACTAATGAGGCGGCTAGTGAAGACATGGTTGACCTCTCGCTAATGCTAGTTAGTCGCACTAAGTGATTTTTTATTCGTTAAATTGCATTTAATTTGTTTTTATTTGCAATTCGCTTTTTGTTTTGATTATTCAATCAAAAAGGATTTGTAAAAAGAATCGAAATAAATACATACTAGCCATGATAAAAAATCATAGCTTGAGGTGTAGGATGCATCTTCCATCGACAAAAACATTGCAGGCATTTCTCGCCACAGCAGAACACTTGAACTTTACTAAGGCTGCGCATGCTTTGAACCTGACTCAGGGCGCGATCAGTCGGCAAATTCTTTCATTGGAAGAGTTGTTGGGTGTGAAATTGTTTTTCCGTCATGCAAGAGGATTGTCGCTCACGCAACAAGGGTTGAAGTTTGTTCCTCATGCGGAAGATGTACTCAACCGTCTACGCTCGGCGATTGAAGAGGTGTCGTCGACCCCTTCGACTATAAAACTCAACGCGCCTAGCTGCGTGACATCTTGGTTGTTGCCGAGATTAATGGCTTTTCAGGATGCGCACCCTGATATTGATGTGGAGCTGACCTCAACCATTAAGCATCATCTTGAACCGAACTTTAATTTGTTTGATGCAGTGATTATGTACAGCAAAGCGCCCAAGCTTCCTTCAGTGGTGAGCCATCAATTGTTTGAAGAGTGTTTAACGCCTATCTGTCGCCCAGAACTGTTGGATGATTTAGGGCAACAGTTGTCGTTTGATGATTTACCGCGACTGACGTGGTTACATGCGAATACAGAACAAAGTGACTGGAAGTTATGGTTAAACCATATGGATAGAAGAGAGCTGTTTAGCAAAAGCAATCAGCACTTTTCAACCCTTGACCAAACCATGAATGCGGCTCAGCAAGGGTTTGGCATTGCTGTCGGAGACATTACGCTTGCTGAGCAAGATCTTGCTATGCATCGATTAATTAAGCCATTTGAACAAACAGTACTTTCTGGCCACAGCTATTACTTTTTGTATCCAAAACAGAGTGATAATCCTATGCTAGATACGCTTCAGGATTGGCTTGTTTCTGGCTTTCAACAATCAGTAGCAATCGAAAAGCAGGCGATGGCTGCGAACTAATTTGTTCTGCATCCAATATCGACAGATCCAGAATAGAAACAAAGAAGGAGCCGTTATGGCACGTCCGAAAATTCCTCGTCAGATTTGTGGTTCTCCAGCTCAAAGCTGTTTTAAACCTAATGGCGTTCCAATGGGAAGTTTAGAAAAGGTTTTTCTTGAAGCTGATGAATTTGAAGCGATTCGGCTGGTGGACTATCAAGGAATGCAACAGCAACAGGCAGCCGTTGAGATGGGAGTCTCGCGACAAACGTTGGCAAACTTGGTGAAATCTGCCCGTAAAAAAGTGGCGGATAGCTTACTCAATGGTAAAGCGTTGATGATGAGCCCAACTGAGTAATTTGGGCTCTGTTTAGAGTGTTGCCCTAGCTGCCCGTTAGTAGTTATCCCAGTAAGGCTTGTCACCGTAGAAGCCAGATAGAAAGTCGATAAAGTGTCGAACTTTGGATGCAAGGAATTCCCTATGACTGTACAGCGCATAAAGCCCGAGAGGTTCAATTGGGAAGTTATCGAGAATCTCCAACTCTCCTGATGCAATAGCAGAGCCAGTCAGAAAAGTCGGCTGAATGGCATAACCACGCCCCAATACCGCTGTTTTGACAATCACATCACCGTTATTGCTGGCGAAATCACTGCGGAAATCATGCACCGATAGGTGTTTCGGCCAGTGAGTAAAAAGACTTCTCGGATCAGAGTACGAAAAACGCAGGTAGTTGAGCTGACATAATTCATCAAAGCTAGTTGGTCTGCCATGTTTATCCCAATAGCTTGGTGCGGCGCAGACGAAGAGGTTAATCGGCGTAATTTTTTTCGCCACAAGCGCAGAGTCTTTGAGATGACCGATACGCAGGGCGATATCAACCCCTTCTTCAAGAATGTCGACTTTCCTGTCCGTTAAAAACAGTTCAACTTTGATCTCAGGGAACAGGGTCTGGAACTGTTCTATAGGGCCGGACAAATGGTAAACCCCAAACGACATCGGCGCGCTGATTCGCAGTGTGCCGGAGACTTGGGTATGCAAATTAGAAATCGCATTTTCCATATCATCAATATCCATCAATACTTGATGGCAGCGATCGAAATAGGCCTGACCAGCTTCGGTCAGATTTACGCGGCGTGTGGTTCGGTTGAGCAGCCGTATCTTTAAATTGTCTTCCAGTTGCGCGACATATTTACTGATCAATTGTGGTGACAGTTCCAGCTTGTCTGCGGCTTTAACGAAGCTTCCTTCCGATACAACGGTTGTGAAGGCTCTCATAGCAACAATCTTGTCCATATTAACTTCTGTCTATATTAACTTCTGTCTGTATTAGAAATGCCACGTTTATAATTAAGCAACACGACGCTATTTTATCACGCCTGAGTTGATAGGTATATTAGCCGACATAGTCAAGGCGAGCTTAGATTCAAGCCAAACATAGTGTTAAGACAGACTTAGTATTAACACTAAAAACGAAAGCCGCCGAATCAGGAGAAATAAAATGAAATCAACTCAACGTATGCCTGCATTGTTCTTATCACATGGTTCTCCAATGATGGCGCTAGAACATTCGCAAACGACAGAGTTTTTTAAACAGCTCAGCGATAAATTTCCAGAGCCTAAAGCAATCGTGATATTTTCAGCGCATTACGATCGCCGTGGTCCAGTGTCAATTACCAGCGGACATACTTTAGGAACAATCCATGACTTCTATGGATTCCCTAAACCGCTTTATGACATCTACTACTCAGCGAAAGGCGAGCCTGAACTGGCTCAAAAAGCAGCGAAATTGCTGCAAGATGCTGGTATAAGTGCTCAACTTGATTCGAACCAAGGGTTGGATCACGGTGCTTGGATACCGATGCTATACATGTATCCACAGAAAAATGTGCCTATCATTCAGGTGTCGATAAACAGCTATATGGATGCGGTTTCTCACTATGAAATTGGTCGTTGGTTGAGACCACTTCGTGAAGAGGGTGTGTTGATTGTCGGTTCAGGCGGTATCAGCCATAACTTGCGCGAAATTTTTGCACCAGTTCAAGACCCACATAGAGTAGAGAAAGTAAATCAGTTCACGGGATGGGTGAGTGAACAACTGACGTCAGGTAACATGAATGCCTTGTTGGATTACCTAAACCAAGCGCCACACGCTAGGTTTAATCACCCGACGCCGGATCATTATCTGCCTCTGCCTTGTATTTTGGGCACTAGCTATGATGATGAAATTGGTCAGGTTCTTCACCGTGCAATCGATCTGGAAATCTTAGCGCTTGATGCTTACGGTTTTGGCATTACAGCTTAAAACACTTCTTTCATTCAACAATCACTTGATTGTAATGCCCGAGAGAGCGACCTTTTGGGCTTTTTTATAGTTTTTCTCTATCAAACTAATAGGATTAATCGAGCATCCATTAGATTTTGTATCTGTTAAATTTTGTCCTTCGTTAGGTAGTTAGGGCATTATTATGCGTTCTTTTTCAATTACAAACTTGGTTCGGGCAAATGCGTTCATAGCGGTTGCTGCGATTGTCGCGTTGTCCCTATATTTGTTACTTACTCTCACTCGTGTGCAGTCTCAATTTGGTAACGTCGTTGACCGGAATGTCAGTTTGATGACGACAGTTTCTGATCTTCGTTATTACACTGTGACATATCGTCGTTTCGCATTGGATTACGGTTTAACGTCCGATGAACAGCAGCATAATAAGATTGTTCAAACCATCTCGCTCAATGACAACAAGGTCAATGATTCCTTTAAACGCATGAAAGCTCTCGCCGATACCAGCGATATTCAGGCTGCAGTGTACGATTTTGAGCGCCGCATTGATGAATACAGAGCAATGCAACAGAATTACATTCGCTTAATAGATCAAGGTCATATAGACGACGCAAGACAAGAAATGTTAGCTCCAATGCTTGCTCCGTTTAATGCCATCGTAGATCGCTTAACCCAGCTACAAAACGATTTGGAACAAGAAGCGAACTTGATTAAACAGAACAAACAAGCAGACATCGAAAATGCACTTCAGTGGTCGGTGATAGCTGCCAGTGTTGTCGTTATCTTACTGGTGGTATTTAGCTACTACACAGCGAAACGAGTTTTGAACCCACTCAATCGTCTGAAAGCGCACATGTCTGTTGTGGGTCAAGGCCAGCTGCATGCGTCGTTGGCAAAGAACGATTTTCATAATGATGAGTTTGGTCAAGCTGCAACTGCATTCAACAGCATGCAACAGAACCTGCTTAATCTCATCATTGCAGTGAAAGAAAGTGTTCACTCGTTGGATTTAGTCTCAGAAGAGCTGGCTGCGAAAGTAGCTCATACTCAGCAAAGTGTCGATGCTCAGAAAATCGAAATTGATCAGATCGTCGCTGCATCTCAAGAACTCACTGAGAACACACAATTTATCGACCAAGTCACACAGCAAGCATCAGAAAAGAGTGGAATGACGAAACAGCAGGCGCAAATTGGTGAAAAGAGCATCGTGAATTCCATCTCGCGCACTGAGAATATGTCGCAGTTGATTGGTCAAACAGGTGAAGTCATTGAAGGACTTTATCGTGGCAGCTTTGATATCAGTGTGATTTCCGATGTAATTAGCAATATCACTAAACAAACCAACCTACTTGCTTTGAACGCAGCTATTGAAGCGGCTCGAGCGGGTGAGAGCGGTCGAGGTTTTGCGGTGGTGGCAGATCAGGTTCGAGAACTCGCACAACAAACTCAAAGCTCTATCGATGAAATTGGCGGCATTATTGGCAACTTGCAGTCTCAAGCCACCAGTGCTCAAGAATTAATGAGCCAATGCCAAGAGCAAATTGGCGTTAGCTTACAGCAAGTGACGGAGGCCGGTGAGTCTTACCATGCTATCGTCAGTGCTGCAGAGGAGATTGCTAATATGGACAGCCAGATCGCAAGGCTTTCACAAGATCAGCAGTTGCTATCGGTGAATGTGAACAACAGTGTTCAAGCGATCAGTCAGTCTTCTTTGGATATTGAGAATATCGCAAGCGACACCACTAAGACTTACCACGCGGTACAAGCTCAAACAGAACATTTAAAACAGTACATTGGAGCTTTTAGCGTCTAAATCAGTTTCGTTCCAAACCTGCACTTTTCCCGAATAAAAGTAAACTTGCCCAATCATTCCGCTTTTATTCGGGCTTTTTTTCGTGCGAACGTATTGTGACGAATAAAGTAATCAATTTGTTCTGCAACTTTCGAGCTATAAATCATACTGGTGTGAGTATTCCGCATCAGACGGTGCGCCGTCATTCCGGCAATTTTGGTTTCATCTACCGTAACTGTGCCATCCGAATGTGTGTCTTTTCCCATCAAAATAGACCGTACTCCCAGAGGAACAGTACCCGCTAAGCTGCCCAGCTTTTGTGGAAACTCCCACTTATCTTCGTGCTTTTGTAGGCCAAATTTCGCAGAGTTCCCCAGCAACACCCCTAAGCCCATTTGTTGAATTTTGCCAACAATAGAAGCGCCGTTAATCGGAGAACCCAACGCAACAACATGCGAAATTGTATCTACATCCGGTTTACGTGAAGCGAGATAACGTTTAATCACCACTCCACCCAAACTGTGTCCAACCAGAACATTGATTTGTTTGTGATCGAGCGCTTTATCAATCGCTGGAAACACCTTGCGTTCATCAATAGCAACCGAGTTATAACTCACCACTTCGGTATCGTAGCCCAGTTTTTCAAGACGTTGGCTGAGCGGCAACATCGCAATTCCGTGCATGTACAGCCCGTGGAGAATGATCACTTTCATACGGTATCTCTGGGTTCTTTAGGTGAACAGATAATAATGCAATGGATTTAATATAACGATGCTTGAGCTCCTGTCAAAGTCCAGATTTACCTTACATGTAAATAGTCGGTGTTCTTAAGTTTGTGTGTTCATATCTCAAGCTTTCCCTACTAGAAAAGCGAAGCTTCTCAGCCTCTTAATTTTCACTTCCTTCTTTGGCTATCCTCCCCTTGTTATTTGCCAAAGTATGATGATTTTTTCATCAGATACCTGTGTTATGAGCACATAACAACTAAACGACAACAGAGCCAATAACGGGAAGGGAAGATTATGAATCTGAGACAACAACAGCAAAAAGCGTTTGATGAGAGTGGAGAAAACTTGGTGGTTGGTAGTAAACAGCTCTGTCCTGTAGAGCCTCCCGTCCTAGCTGAGATCACTGAAGACTCACCTCTGGTTGTCAGCATTATTCGCTCAGGGCTGACCGCAGAAGTTTTCCACCTAAGAATCGATGGTAAAGATTACAACCTGAAAAAGCGCCGCACAGTGGCAAAAGTAGCTAACTTAGACGGTCAGTATTCTTTTCTCAATGAAGTTCAGCGACGGAATGATCTACAAAAACTCAAGCAGCAAACAGATACCGCTCAGAGACTTAGCCATATAGTGCCAACGATCTACGCTAACTACCGTCTGGGAATAATTTTGTCACCATGGATAGAAGGGAACCATATTCAGCAACTCACGCCGGATTTGATTCAACAGTTGTTCGCCACACTGCAGGCATGTGAAGAACACGGTTTAATGGAATGGGATCTATGCAGTGGCAACTTGCTGGTCGATCAACATCAGCAGCTTTGGCTGTTCGACTTCGGCTATATGTATTCCTTTGATCCCAAAACAGATTTCAACAGCAACGGAACAGCCGATCCTTTATTTCACATGGTGGAACGCTTCGAAACACGCTTCTTTTTTGGCTGGCTGTTGAAAAATGACCACTCTTTTTCTGAGCAACTGGAGCAGTATCGGACGCTGAAACAAATAGGAGTGGAAGTTTATCAGCAAAAAATCGAGTGGCTTAAAGGACAACATGCAGAAGCTATGGTGATCAATCATTTTGAAAGTCTTATTGAAACCTGGCAGAGAGCTTTAGGCAGTGATGATGAACTTATGCACCTGTTTCAACTAGAATCTTTCCGATCCCATGTGCTTGATATTGATGATGACATTGACGGTCAATCCTGTACGGAATTAACCCTGAAACGTATATCTTTGGTGCTTGATGTTCTAGCGAGCGACTTCGATTATTTGAATCAAAGCGGCGGCTTGTTTTATGGCAACAAAGGTAAATCACAGCAAACGCTTATTGAACAATACGAGCAAAAACGAGAGTTGGCACAGAAATATCAATTGCGGTAGTAGAAGGAGAGTCGACTATGGAATTTTTGCCGAGAGTTGCTAGTCAATCACTAACGCTTGCGGCGAGCAATAGCGAAAAAATTAAGCCTCCAAATTCCACAGGGGACCTGGAGGCTTAAAAACTCAAGCTGCGTGCAGTTGGGTTGAAATCTTATTTAGTGTAAGACTGAGCGATGTTGTCAATACGCTCATTTGCGCGTGCAGCTTCTTCTTGAGCAGACATTGCTGAATCTGATGCTGAAGTTGCTTTTGAGCTTAGCATTGCGTGCTCACTCTTAAGTGCTGCAACTTCGTCATTTAGTTGGCTAACTTGGCTGTTTAGCTCGTCCAATTTTGCTGTTGTTGCTTCGTCTGGACCTGATGCACAACCTGCTAGTAATAGTACAGATGACGCTGCTGCAATTAACATCTTGTTCATATGAACTCCTTGATTTTATGTAAATATCAAAACGTCCTATACATTCTTTTCCATATAGTGACGAGTTATAGTGTAGACACTATTTTACGCTTAGCCTAATAAGTAAAAGTCAAAATAACCCAAAATAATGTCAATGAATCAAATGATTGTGTGAATTCTTACTGCTAAGAATCACTTTAGCACCAATTTTGACTGTAGTGCATATACTATTTAAGTGTTATGAAGAGAATATTTTCTGTGATCTCTATCTATTAGCGCACTATTCGCGGTATTATACTGCGCTTTGATTTTGACCATTTAGCCGTACTTGATTGGCTACCCCCACTGATTTGGAGAATCCTTTGCAGTTTAAAGATTTAGGCTTAGATAATCGCTTATTGAAAAACTTAGCACACTACGATTTCAAACAAGCGACCGAAATCCAGAAGATCGCTATTCCTGTCGCTATCGCAGGAAAAGATGTGTTGGCATCTTCTAAAACTGGTTCCGGTAAAACACTAGCCTTTTTACTTCCTACTCTGCATAAAGCTTTAAAAACAAAGGCTTTTTCAGCAAAAGATCCGCGTGCAGTCATTCTGTTGCCAACGCGTGAACTGGCTAAGCAAGTGTATGGCGAACTACGCATTATGCTAGGTGGTTTAAGCTATACTGGAACGCTTATCACTGGTGGCGAGAACTTTAACGATCAAGTAAAAGCATTGAATCGCTATCCACGTTTTATCGTGGCAACTCCCGGACGCCTTGCGGATCACCTTGAACACCGTTCTTTGTTTTTAGATGGTGTGGATACTCTGATTCTTGATGAAGCAGACCGCATGTTGGATTTGGGTTTTGCTCCTCAACTTCGTCATATTCATAAAGCAGCAAAACATCGTCGTCGCCAAACGTTGATGTTTTCTGCAACGTTGGATCACGCTGAAGTTAACGATATCGCATCTGAGATGTTAAATGACCCGCGTCGTATTTCAGTGGGTGTCTCAAATGAGCAGCACAAAGACATTCGTCAACGTTTCTACTTGTGTGATCACCTTGACCACAAAGAAGCGTTACTGGATCGAGTGCTAAGTGATGCAGAATATCGTCAGGTAATTATCTTTACGGCAACACGTGCTGATACTGAACGTTTAACCGATAAGCTGAATGAACAAAAACTGAAAGCAGTGGCGTTAAGCGGAAGCCTGAACCAAGCGCAGCGTAACACCATCATGAGCCAGTTTGAGCGAGCGGTCTTTAAGATTCTAGTGACGACTGACGTTGCGTCTCGTGGGCTGGATATTGCCAACGTGACTCACGTTATCAACTTTGATATGCCGAAGCACACTGAAGAATACGTTCACCGTGTCGGACGTACTGGTCGAGCAGGTCATAAAGGGGATGCTGTCTCTTTCGTTGGCCCTAAAGACTGGGATAGCTTCAAACGAGTAGAAGCGTTCTTGCAACAAGACATTCAATTTGAAGAGTTGGAAGGGTTAAAAGGCAAGTTTAAGGGCCTAAAACCGAGGCAGCCAGTGCGTAAAGCAAACGACCAAGCGAACAAGAATGCGAAGTCGAAAGCGAAGAAGGTTGCGAAGAAACCTGCCAAACGCGATAAGAGTTTCTATCAAAACGTCGCTGTGGGTGACGATGTCTTCATTCCTAAGAAGAAAGTTGCGCCTAAAGCAGACGAAGAGTAATCAGCCCGATTACCAACCCGATAAAAAATTGCCGCTTTGACAGCGGCATTTTTGTTTGTGCCATATGGTGTTTTTGCCAATCTCTCTAATCTACAACATCTGTACCTACAAATTTACGTCCACAAGAGTGCGGATAAAAAGTCCTATTCTTAATTTTCCTTAAGCTTTCCTTAAGTTTACTTATTTAAGCTCTTTCTATAGCTATCAGAGAGGGCTTCTTGTATGGCAGATTTCTTTCCATTTCACCCATTTAAGCTTGAGATTATCGACCGCATTCATCCGCAACGCAGTGAGATTGAACACTACATTGCTCAGCGTTATTCCTTGGCATTTGATGCACATTTAAATTCTTTTATGCCTACGTTTATGGCGTTGATGGAGGGCGAGGAAATTCGCTCTTTATGTGGTTTCCGTGTTGCCAGTGACGAACCACTGTTTCTTGAGCAGTATCTAGATGAACCAGCAGATAAGCTTTTAAACCATGTGTTTCAGCAGCCTTTATCTGATCAATGTGTAGAAAGCACGGCTAACAATCGCATAGAGCGCAGCAATCTTATTGAGTTCGGACAACTTGCTTCATTTTCGAAAGGGTTTTCTACGCTTCATTTTCTGCTTATGACTCAAAAGTTGGTGGAGAGTGGCTATGAATGGTGCATTTTTACTGCCACAGATCCGCTGTACGCCATGATGTCGCGACTCGGTTTGGAAACCACAGTGTTAGCTGAGGCTGACCCTTCAAGAATTCCCGATGCGACCTACACATGGGGCAACTACTACCAACATCAACCGCGTATTGTTGCGGGTAACCTGAAACATGGGCTCGCGCATCTTGAGGCTCTGTTTGCTGAAAAGGTGTGTCGTGCGCGTGGAGGTGCACAGTGAATATGATTATTGAATCTCTCATCCGACACTCGATTGATACGCCAAACAAAATTGCATTTATTGGCGCTGATGAAGAGATCTCCTATCAAGACTTACTCGTCAGAGTGCGTAATGTCGCTGAGTATTTGGTTGAGTATTCACCTCAGTGTATCGCTTTGCGTGCCGAAAATAGCCTCGACTGGGTTATCGCTGATCTTGCTGCGCTGTATGCCGAAATTCCTAATGTTCCAGTCCCGCTATTTTTTACTCCTGAGCAGGTCAGCCATATTTTGGCTGAATCTGGCGCGGATTTATTGGTGGGAGATTGGGATGCTTGGATTGAGAACACAGCCGAGAATGCACATTCGCTGGATGCAGAAATGCTGGGTGAAGTTGAGAATTTAAGCGTCTGGAAACGATATGTAGAGGCAGAAAAACCACTTCTACCACATACCGGAAAAATCACGTTTACCTCGGGTTCTACTGGCCATCCGAAAGGGGTGTGTTTGAGTCAGAATCAATTATCAAAGGTTAGCCGTTCACTGGCTGATACGATTGCTACCGAAGCGAAATGTGAAAAGCATCTGGTTCTTTTGCCTTTATCCACGCTGCTAGAAAATATCACGGGTATCTATGTTCCAATTATTCTTGGGGCAACTTCGGTGGTGTTGAACGGATCAGAAGTGGGGTTGAGTGGTTCAAGCGATTTTGACCCATCTCAATTTGCATTGGCGTTGGCAAAGTACCTGCCGAACAGCTTAGTGTTAACTCCGGCTCTGCTGATGGCTTTGATTGAAGTAGTAAAAGCGATGCCAATCTTAGCGCGCAACTTAGAGTTCGTTGCGGTAGGAGGTGCTCGCGTTTCACCACAGCTATTAGAAGTGGCGCATAGCTTAGGTATTCCTGCTTTTGAAGGATACGGTCTTTCTGAAAATGCATCGGTTGTCAGTCTAAATACCCCATCTGCCTATAAAGCTGGCACCAGTGGAAAACCACTGCCGCATATTGATGTGAAAGTTTCTAATGACAGCGAAATCTACGTTTCAGGATGTGTTGCATTGGGCTATATCGAGCAACCTTTCGAACAGGGTTGGTATGCCACAGGCGATTTAGGCCACCTTGATGAAGACGGATTTTTGGTGATTAACGGTCGTAAAAAGAACCAAATCATTACTGCATTCGGTCGCAATATTTCACCAGAGTGGGTGGAATCTGAGGCTCAGGCATTTAGGGCGTTGTACGGCATGGTTCTGGTCGGTGACGGCGAAAAATCACTGAGTGCCATCCTAGAAAACCCAAATGTTGAGCAAGTGACAGCGGCGCTGAAACAGCTTAATCAACGTCTACCTGACTATGCTCGTATCCGTACTTTAATTACCGCTCAAGGTCTGAGTTCGATGACGGGTTTTTATACCAGCAATGGTCGCCCGATTCGCTCCAAGTTTGAACGGTGGATGTTGAGTAAAACCGATGAAGATGACGGGCGCATCATTACGCCAATTAACGAATAAACGAAACGTCGCCAATATTTTTGAAAAAAAGAATTACGGAGTAACTACCATGACTGCATTTTTTGAAACCCTGAAAAAAGAAACCCAAGTGGCTCAACAACAGATGTTACAAGCACCGATATTCGCCGCCTGCGCCCGTGGTGAAATTGAACTAGATACTTACGTGAACTTTCTTACTCAGGCATTTCACCATGTAAAACACACCGTGCCTCTATTGATGGCCTGTGGTGGGCGCTTACCTGAAAAGTACGAGTGGTTACGTCAGGCGATCGGTGAATATATCGAAGAAGAAAAAGGCCATCACGAATGGATCTTAAATGACATCAATGCATGTGGTGCGGATGCCGACGCAGTGCGAGCAAACTCGGGCAATGGTCGAGTGGGTTCTGCGATTGAGCTGATGGTGGCGTATCTGTATCACCAAATCGACCGTGGCAATCCTATTGCTTTCTTCGGCATGGTGTGGGTATTGGAAGGCACCAGTGTGGGTGTCGGTGGTCAAGTCGCAGCTTTAGTCAAACAGACCCTAAACCTGCCAGACAACGCAATGAGCTACTTGACTTCACACAGCGTACTGGACCAAGAGCACATCCAATTGTTTGAGGGTTTGATGAATCAAATTACCGATGAGAAAGATCAAGCGGCGATTATTGATTCCGCGAACATGGTTTTCCAGCTATACGGTCAAATGCTGCAAGAGCTGACTCCAACAGCAATGCAAAATGCGGCTTAAGGAACAGTTATGGAACTGCAAGACAAACGTGTATTACTAACCGGTGCTTCTGGCGGCATTGGCAAAGAGATCGCAAAAGCGCTCGAAGCAAAAGGAGCAAAACTGCTTCTGGTTGCGCGTAATGGCAATAAGCTTGAAGCGCTGAAAAACAGCTTAGAGTTTCCACACCATCACGAGATCTTGGCGGCAGACCTGTCTACAGATGAAGGCCTCGAAAAGGTGAAACAAACTTGTTTGAACCTATCGCAAAAAGGGCAACGTATTGATGTGCTGATTAACAATGCAGGTAGTAATCAGTTCAGCTTTCTTGCACAGAGAAGCTGCCCATCGATTGAGTTAGAGATGCGTTTGAACTTGCTGGTACCGATGTTGTTAAGTCAATCTGCGCTCTCTTGGATTAGCTGTCCGGGCATTATTCTGAATGTTGGCTCAACGTTTGGCTCAATTGGTTTTCCCGGTTACACCACCTATTGTGCGGCAAAATCGGGTTTGCAGCGCTTTAGTGAAGCGCTGGACAGAGAATTAGACGGTTCAGGCATTCGTACGTTGTATCTTGCGCCACGAGCAACGGATACCACGTTAAACGACCGCTTTGTGAATCAAATGAACCAACAGCTTGGTAATAAAAGTGATTCACCAGAAGTGGTTGCTGCGCATGTGGTCGATATTCTGGAAAAAGAGCAAGCTGCGCGTTGGATCGGCTGGCCAGAAAAACTTTTTGCTCGTATTAATCAGATCCTTCCTGGCGTTGTGTCTAAGTCTATTCGCAAACAACAAGACACCATTCATCACTTTATTAACCAAGTCCATAGCAAGTAATTGAGGGACGAATTATGAAATATTTAATATCAGCTTTAGCTGCTACTATTTGTTTTGGCGCTGCAACATCAGCCTTTGCTGCGGGAGCAGATCCGTTAATCACTATTCAAAAAAAATGGGCAGTCTGTCAGTACGAGTCCAAAGATTCGGATAATCAGGTTTACTGTTTGGAAAACTTAATCAAGCGCAACGAAGAAGCATTGAAACAAGACCCAAACCGCCAAGAGTTAAAAGTGTGGTTGGCAATCAACAAGTCGTCACTTGCGGGTGCTGATGGTGGTTTAGGTGCACTTTCGTTAGTGAAAGAAGCCAAAGCGCTTTTAGAACAAGTTATTGATAAAGCGCCAGAAACGTTAAATGGTTCAGCGTTTACCAGCTTAGGTTCGCTATACTACAAAGTACCGGGGTGGCCTATCGGATTCGGTGATGATGAAATGGCTGAAAAAATGCTCCGTAAAGCATTAGAAATCAACCCTGATGGCATCGATCCAAACTATTTTTACGCGGACTTTTTAGCACAAGATGGACGCAAAAAAGAAGCCATCCCGTATCTAACCAAAGCACAGAAAGCGCCGCCTCGTGCTGATCGTCCTTTAGCCGATCATGGGCGTCAGCAAGAAATAACAAAATTATTAGGAGAACTTCAATAACCATGCGGTTACTTTTAGTTGAAGATGACGCATTACTCGGGCAATCCATGGTGACTTCACTCAGTCGCCATGGATATACTGTGGATTGGGTAGACAGAGGCGGTGGTGTTGAAGTCGCTATGAAAACGGAGCAATTCGCTGCCGTTATTTTGGATCTTACCTTGCCAGATATCGATGGTCTGGTTGTTTTGCGAAACCTGCGCCGAGCTGGCTATACCTTACCTGTGTTAATTCTTACCGCCCGTGATGATATTGAAGACAGAGTAAAAGGCTTAGATGGCGGAGCTGATGATTACTTAGTGAAACCATTTGCCCTTGAAGAGTTGATGGCGCGGCTGCGGGTGCTCATTCGTCGTCAATCAGGATATTGTGATGAACGCATCGTTGTTGGACAGCTTTCTCTCTCTTTAGCTGAACAAGCCGTTGATTATGATGGAAATAGGCTAAAGTTAACCAATAATGAATTTAAATTGCTCACCGCATTAATGACTCATGCGGGGAGAGTGCTCAGTAAAGACCAGCTACAACAGTCGTTGCACGGTTGGGATGAAGGGGCTAGTGACAATGCCATTGAAGTGCATATTCACAATTTGCGTAAAAAAGTTCCAAATAACCTGATTAAGAATATCCGTGGCGTGGGGTACATCATTGAAAAATAATGTAGAAGCAACTTTTTCTATAAAAAAGCGATTAACGATATCAGTGATCGCGCTTTCATCTGTGTTAATTCTGATTTGTTTGTATTTCAGCTTCTCTTATTCCAAACATGAAATTGAAGAGGTATACGATGCCCGCCTTGGTCAGTCAGCCAAGATGTTGCTTCTGAGTATGCCGATTTCCGAACAGCCTATGCAGTCAGGCCATACACGTGAATTATTTGATAACTGGATGAAACGCATTGAGCGACAAGCTAAAGGTGATGATAACCCTACTCCATTTGGCCATCCTTACGAGCAACATATTTTAGTTCAATTTTATATCGCAGATGAGCTCATTTGGAGCTCGATTCCGGAAATAGATAATCTCAACCATGACCCTAAATACGCAGGGTTTGGTTATATGAATATTGAGAACGAATCTTGGCGATTTTTCCAGCTGCCATTGCCTAAGGCGATGAACATTAAGCATGAGTACATCTTTGTTGCTGAGAAAGAGTCGATTCGTGATGAAATGATGTATGAACTGGCGTTGTCTGCTGCGCTGCCGCAATTTGTTTTAATTCCGAGTCTGGCACTGCTGATGGTGCTTTTGATTGATAAACATTTTAAGCCAATCACTGAACTTAAGCGGGCGATTGCTCAACGCAGTGCGAATAAGCTAGACAGCATATATGTCGCAAACCCAACGCAGGAACTGTCCCCTTTAGTTGCCGCTCTCAACACTTTATTGAGCGAATTGGATCAAGCTTGGCAAAGGGAAAAACGCTTTACCCGCATGGCCGCACATGAGTTGAAAACGCCACTGACCATACTGCGTCTGAACGCAGAAAACGCTTTAATGAGTCAAAACGAACAACAACTAAAGTCAGATTTAAACAATATTCTGCAAGGAATCGACAGAACTGACCGCATGATTCAGCAGCTGTTGACTCTAGCTAAAGTGGAAAGTATCCATGAAATGAAGTTCTTGGTTACCGATCTCTCTAAGCTTTGTCAGTCAGTTATCGCAGAACGTGTACCGCTTGCTCTTAAGCGTCAACAGGACGTGTCGTTTGAAGGTGACGAAATTCAAATATTAGGTGATGAAGCGTTACTGAGAATGCTGCTAACGAACCTGCTCGATAACGCAATGCGCTATTCGGGGGAGGGGTCTCAGATCAACATCAGATTGGAAGACAAAGAAGAGTCTGTGAACGTCTACGTCAGTGATTCAGGAAAAAATATCTCTGTCGAAACGCGAGAAAAAATGTTCGATAACTTTTATCGGGCCAACACAGAAAAAGGCGATGGAGCAGGACTTGGTATGTCGATTACTCGAGATATCGCCAGATTGCATGGAGGAAGCGTTGAGTTGCTTCCACGTGCTGACAGCCGTAATACGTTTTTGGTTGTACTTCCTAAATAGTGTTCGTGATGTTGCGGCCGTTAAGATTTACGGCCGTAGCATCGCATACCGCAATGGCTGGTCACTTCTGCTTGGCGGCCCTGATGCCAAGCGCCATCTTCACTGTCCCAAAATGCAAGGTGATACTGTTCGCCATCATCATGCCAGAATCCGATCGGTTGATTGGGAAAACTATTTCTGCAAATTAATTCGCCTTCAGCAAGAGAGATAGTTTCTCCACTTTGGTCAATAACATCAATATCTAACCCCAAAGCCGCACCTTGGCATTCTCCGTTGTAGACTGGTGAGATAGGGTTGCCAATCACAAAGCTGCCAAGAATATCTGAGTCTGCGGACATGACTGACAGGTGCAAATCGGGTTTAACTTGATCGTATATATAATCAAATTGTTTGGCTTCGAGCATTTGCCCAGTTGAGCAGAGTGTTTTGAGAGAAGTTAAAGCGTAAAAATTGCCGGGTGAAAACTCTTTTTGCTCAAGAGTCCGTAAATAATCTGCCGGAGTCGCAAACAGAGTCACTTCTGCCTCCTGAATAAACTCCCATAATGCACTCGCTTGAGGGTAAAGCGGATAGCCATCATAAATAACTAAGGTCGCCCCGCTTGCCAGTGCAGAGATATGCCAGTTCCACATCATCGAGTCACATTCTGTGTTGATCAGAACACGATCATCGGGCTGTATATCGCACTGTAGCTGATGTTCTTTTAAGTGATTGAGTACGGTTCCCCCGACACTGTGAGCGGTGCATCTCGGTGGAGCATTATCTCTTTCTGAAAACAGCACAAACAGAGGGTCGTTAAAACCAATACGTTCGTAAGTTAAACCGCGAGGAAGGTAGCTGGAAAGCAGTGATTGCCAATCAGAAAACGTATCATTGAAATTCACGCTGTATTCACGTTGCTGTAAATATTCGATCTGGCAGGTATTTTCTATTCTTTCAATCGCTTGAACAATTTTAGAATTGCTTTCTTCCATCAGATGATTATTGCCGTTAAAGCTATAACCATTACAGCAGAACAATATTTTGGGTTGAATTTGCTCAAAGCGAGCGATGGTGTCATCAATATCATCTGAAGGGGAAGTTGATGCCCAGATAGCTCCTAAGCTGGTGGTCGCCAGCATCGCCACAACGGTTTCAGGCATATGAGGTAAGCAAGCCGCAACCACATCACCTTTTGTCACCCCATTCTGTGTCAGCCATTGTTGAACAATCGAAACCTGGTCACTGAGCTGCTGCCATGTCAGTTTTTTGCTTTGTCCGCTCTCATTTTTAAACCAGATAGCAACACCTTCTGGTTTCTGGAAAGCATAGGAAAGTAGGTTCTCTGCGTAATTGAGTTGCGCTTGAGGAAACCAAATCGTATCACGAGCAGGAATAAATTTTTGCCAACGAGCAATGCCTTCACCGTAAATACAGTTTCCGCAGAATCCAATCACATCACAGAACTGCCAGATCTCCAGCCAGAACTTCTTCTTATCCGCTACTGACCACTGGTGTAGCTGTTGATAGGTTTCAACCGCTTCACCCTGCATATTAATGTGTTGAATAAACTGTTGAAGATTCGATGTTTGAACTCGCTCTTCACTGGGTATCCACAATGGGGTTTCGTTAGACATAACTCTCTCAGCTATTCAATTTGCTCTGAATAGAGTTTTGACGCAGATCTAGACAAAGTCAAACAACAGCTCACTGATATTTAAGTAAAAAACGAACAATAGACTTGGATAGTTTGACTTGTGTTGGCAAAGGCATGAAGTTGTTGACAGATTGCAGTACGAGACAGGTAAAAAAAGAGCCAACCGTAATTACTACGATTGGCTGATATAACATGTGAACAAAATATATTCACTAACAACGTCAGTTGGCTAGGTGACCCTCGGCTTAATAAGGGTCACCTAATATAAAGCATATAGCATGCCAACTTGTTTAGTATGATTTTTGGTTATTAATTAACCTAAATGTGCGTTTTATGAAAGTTTTTTGAAATGCTTTTGCATAATGCAAATGCATAATGCAAAAGTTTAGTCAATTTGCTAGTGATAATCTTAGTATTAAAACAGTATTTCATTAAATCCTCTTTGTTTTGATTATAGTTAGAATACTAATTAATATTTTTGCGCCTTGAGTGTTTGGTTGATCTTAATAATTACTTTAAAAACAATAATTTATTGTTCAATCTTCATTTCCTCTTAATATTTGTGGTTGAAATAATCTTTAGTCCTGTTAGTTTATAAAAGGAATTTGTTTAGAGTTCTAAATGATTATGTGGCGAACAATGATTACAGCAGCACCTTGGGTCGCATACCCAGAAATTATGCAAAATCTTCAGGAAGATTGGGTTTTTCGAGTACCCACCGCAAGTGATGGCGCAAAAATACATGAGCTTATATCTCAGTGTGCGCCACTTGATGAAAACTCAGCTTATTGCAACTTTCTGCAATCAACGCACTTCCAAAGTACTTGCGTTGTCGCTGAGTGTGACGGTGAGATCGTTGGTTTCGTTTCAGCCTATCGCAAGCCGGATAACCCTAGTGAGTTATTCATTTGGCAAGTCGCTGTACATGAAAGTGCACGCGGTAAAGGTCTTGCTTTCCATATGCTGAAAGAAATTCTGACTAGGGATGATCTACAAGACATCCAAGTGTTGGAAACCACGATTACTAAAGACAACCTCGGGTCATGGAGCCTGTTTAAGAAATTGGACAGAGTGCATGGAGAGCGTGGTGAAGTATCCACTTTTCTCGATGAAACCCGTCATTTTGAAGGTAAACACGATACGGAATATTTGTATCGAATTCCTCTAAAGCAGCAGTAGCAAAGGCTATCACTGTTATTCATTCAAGAATCAATAAAGAAGGTTAAAACGCTACGTTATGGATATCTTTAAGAAAAAAGAATCAAACGTTCAATCTTACGCAAAAAATTTCCCCGTTGTTTTCTCTACTGCTAAAGGCAGTTGGCTCTACACCAAAGATGGTGACGCTTACCTTGATTTCTTAGCGGGTGCTGGTTCACTGAACTATGGGCACAACAACGCTATTTTTAAGCTTGCACTGCTTGAGTACATCGACAGAGATGGCATTACACATGGTCTGGACATGCACTCAGAAGCGAAAGCTGAATTTTTAAGTGCATTGCAAACTTATATTTTTGAGCCTCGCTCTTTGAACTACAAAGTGCAGTTTACAGGCCCTACAGGTACCAATGCCGTAGAAGCGGCAATGAAGCTTGCGCGCAAAGTGACGGGTCGTAGCAATATTATTGCGTTCACAAATGGCTTCCACGGTTGTTCGTATGGCGCGCTTGCCGCAACAGGTAATCAGCACCATCGTGGTGGCGCTGGCATGGGGCTGTCGGGTGTGACTCGTCTACCTTATGAAGGTTATGCGGATATCGATGGCTTGGCCTTGTTCGAAACCATGTTGTGTGACAACTCTTCTGGTTTAGATAAACCTGCTGCTGTTCTGGTTGAAACGGTTCAGGGTGAAGGTGGCTTGAACGCTGCGTCAAATGAGTGGTTACAACGTTTAGCGAAGATTTGTAAATCACACGACGTACTGTTGATTGTGGATGACATTCAAGCGGGCTGTGGCCGTACAGGCACGTTCTTTAGTTTTGAGCCTGCGGGTATCCAGCCAGACATTGTTACTTTATCGAAATCCATCGGTGGTTACGGTTTACCTATGGCGGTTGTGCTGTTTAAACCAGAACTCGACCAATGGAAACCGGGCGAGCACAACGGCACATTCCGTGGTAATAACCATGCGTTTGTCACCGCTGCAAAAGCGTTAGAAACCTACTGGGCAGATGATGAATTTTCACAGCACATTCAGCAACGTGCTGAGCAGGTAACGCTAGCCATTCAAAAAGCGCTTCGTATGTATCCGACAATGTTTACCCGTTTGAAAGGTCGCGGTCTGATGCAGGGTATTGAGTGTCAGAGCGGTGAGATTTCAGACAAGATTGCCCGCGAATGTTTCCGCCAAGGTATGGTGATTGAAACCGCAGGTCCTGATGACGAAGTGGTGAAATTCTTCTGTCCTCTAACAATTAGTGAGTCTGAGCTGGAGCAAGGTTTATCTATTTTCGCTCAAGCAGTGGAAAACATTGCATCTCAATACATTAAAAAAGCGTCATAAGGAATCGTCATGATTGTAAGAACACTAGATGAATGTCGTCAAAGTGAACGTCGAGTCGTTGCAGAAACTTGGGAAAGTGTACGCATGCTGCTGAAAGATGATCAGATGGGCTTTTCGTTTCACATCACCAACATTTACAAGGGCACTGAAACGCATATTCACTACAAGAATCACCTTGAATCTGTTTACTGCATGTCGGGTGAAGGTGAAATTGAAGTTGTCGGTGGTAAAACCTATCCGATCAAGCCAGGTACCTTATACATTCTCGATAAGCATGATGAACACTTCTTACGTGCTTACGAAGGCGCAGATATGGTGATGGCATGTGTGTTTAATCCGCCGTTAACTGGTGCAGAAACCCATGACAAAGACGGTGTTTACCCGATTGTTGAATAATTCAAAATTCAATGCACCTATTCTCCTTCCTCATTGCAGGAAGGAGACAACTCCAATATAAGAAGTGACTTTTAACCCAACGAGAAGAGGAGACATCATGTATTACACCGTAGAGAAAATCGGTGGTACTTCTATGTCTGCGTTTGACGCAGTTCTTGATAATATTCTGCTAAAACCGAGCAATCCATACGGTCGAGTATTTGTTGTATCGGCTTATTCAGGGATGACTGATGCTTTACTAGAGTGCAAACGCACAGGTAAGTCAGGTATCTATAAAATGATCGCCAAACGAGACGACGCTTGGCGCGAGGCAATATACGAACTTGAGCAACGTATGTTGATGATCAATGAGAACTTGTTCGCCGATCCTATGAGTCGATTGCGCGCAGATAAGTTCATCCGCTCTCGAATTTCTGAAGCAGTAAACTGCATCAATAATATTTTGGAAACCTGCCAGTATGGCCAGTTTTCTTTGCGTCATTATTTGCCACAGGTAAGAGAGTTTCTTTCCTCGATTGGTGAGGCGCACAGTGCTTATAACACGGCGTTAAAGCTCAAAACATTAGGTGTGAATGCGCGTTTTGTGGATTTATCGGGTTGGAGCAATGGTGCTCAGGGATCGCTTGATGAGGTTATCCAGAAAGCGTTTGAAGATATCGATGTAGAAACTGAGCTACCGATTGTGACTGGTTATGCCTACTGTGACGAAGGCTTAATGAAAACTTATGATCGCGGTTATAGCGAAATGACCTTTAGTCGTATTGCTGCGCTGACTAATGCAGATCAAGCGATCATTCATAAAGAGTATCACTTAAGTTCAGCAGACCCTCGTGTAGTAGGTCCAGACAAAGTGCGCCCGATGGGACTGACCAACTTCGATGTTGCTGACCAGTTAGCTAACTTGGGAATGGAAGCTATCCACCCAAACGCTGCAGCGGGTCTTCGTAAGCAAGGTATTGAGCTGCGTGTTAAAAATACTTTCGAACCGGAACACGGTGGCACTTTGATTTCTAATGATCATCAGCCTGAAGATAACAAGGTTGAGATCATTGCGGGTCGAAATAAAGTCTTTGCTCTGCACATGTTTGATCAAAGCATGGTCGGCAATGTGGATAACGTAAGTTATGAGCTAATGGAAATCATCGCTGAAGCCAAAGTGCATTTGGTTGGAAAGGAGATGAATGCCAACTCAATGACCTATTTCCTCAGCGGCAGTTCTGAGAACCTCAACGAGGTACTTTATAAGGCTGAAAAACGTTATCCGAACGCATCGATTTCTGGAAAAATGGTGGCACTGATCTCTGCAATTGGTGCATCAATCAATACCAATGCAGCATTGAGTTTAGGTATGCAGGCATTAGATAAAGCCGACGTGACACCTATGGCAGCGTATTCATCTATGCGTAACGTTAACGTACAATTCGTGGTCGAAGACAATGACTACAACAGCGCTATTTGTGCCTTGCACCAGAAGTTAATTGCTCAGAAGGAAGAGTCAAAACCTTCGGTAAAAGCGGCCTAACGTGTTTATATAACTAACTTGTTTAGGTAAAAAGACGTGCCAATTAAAAAAGGCGTTGAGTGGTCACACTTAACGCTTTTTTTAACATTTGTCACAGGTGCTGTTATTCGCTTTGGCAAAGTTCCAGTGGCAGGCCGTCAGGGTCAGCGAAGAAGGTATACTGCTTGTCCGTAAACTCATCCACTCTTATCGGTTCAACTTCAACGCCTTGCTGTTCAAGTCTCTTCTTGGCGGCAGATACATCATCGACACAGAAGGCAAGATGACGTAAGCCTTGCGCCTCAGGATAACTTGGTCTTTTCGGCGCGTTAGGAAATGAGAACAACTCGATTTGCGAACCATCTGGCAATGCTAAATCTAGCTTGTAAGAATCGCGCGCTTCCCGGTAATTTTCAGCGACAATCGTTAGCCCCAATACATCCACATAGAACGCTTTTGATCGGGGATAGTCAGAGCAAATAATCGCAGCGTGATGAATTCGTTTTAACATGATTTCCTCGTAACGTTTCAGCGGTTGAGCTTTGGACGCAGATGTTCAAGTGCGTAATCAATAAAGACTCTCAATCGAGCTGGCATGTATTTGGTTTGAGCATACTGCATAGCAATCGCACCATGGTAGTTACTCTTAATCGTCCACTCTTGTAGCAGTTGTACCACTTCTCCGTTGGCAATCGCATCTTGAACCACAAAGTCATGGAATATTCCGATACCCAAACCATTTTTTGCGCCATTCAAACGGATCTGCGATTGGTTAACCGCGAAACGACCCGTTACCGCTACGGTGTGAAACTCATCGTCTTTGAGAAAACTCCAAATATGGTCATGCTCGGTTTCTGCAAGGTAGAGACAATCGTGCTGCGAAAGATCCGTAGGATGCTTAGGTACGCCTCTCTGCTTGAGGTAATCGGGGCTGGCACATAGTACCAAGTTGGTTTTCGCGAGTTCTTTGAGCACCAAGTTTTCATCTGGTTTATCGGTCAGTTTGAATGCCACATCGACATTGTGTTTGAACAGGTCTATTTCACCATCCGCGGCGCGAAGTCTGAGTTTGATCTCTGGATACTGTTTCAGAAACGGCACAACCAGTGGTTGCAACACTGAGTTGAGGAACGCCTCTGGCGCGGCAACGGTGAGAGTGCCTGCTGCCTCAGTATGATCCGAGCTTGAAAGCTCTACCGCTTGTTGAGCAGCATTCATCATCACCAGACACTGGTCATAAATTTTTTGACCTGCCTGAGTAATGATCAGTTTTCGTGTGGTGCGTTCAAACAGCTTCACCGACAAGGCTTGTTCTAAACGAGTAATAAGTTTACTTAACGCGGACGGCGTAACGCCTAACTTGTGAGCCGCGGCTGTAAAACTGCCTTCATTTACAATTAAGATAAATGTCGCTAAATCAGGAAGTAAGGTAATAAGCTTTGGGTTTAGCATGGTGTTTAGGCGTTCAATGATCGTACAAGTGCAGTGGTGACGGGAACTGTACCACAAGAATCAAAAGATCTGTTCGGCTAATTCTAACTTATGAGAAGTAGAAATCGTCTATCTTTACAAAATGTTGTGCTAGGGAAAGCTGGAATGAAGAAAACTGAAAAGCGGTGGTATTCGAGATTTGTAATGCCACTACACATCCATTTGTCTGTGATGTTTGTAACAGTGGTGGCGGGCTCGTGTTTACTGCAAATTTGGGCCTCATCTAAAAGTATCGACAACATTATTTTTGAAGCCAATCAAACCCTGTTCGAACAAATAGCTACCACAACGAAAGGCGATTTCGAAAAGGTTTTCCAGCCAGCGATGGATGCTATCAGTACCTTAGAGCTTACGCCTCTTAATGATCCAAATCGTGAAGATGACCGAATCCCCTATCTGGCAATTTTGCAAAAATTGTTACATACCCAGCCCGGCGTCAATGCTTATTTCGTTGGCTATAACAACGGGGATGTATTGGCTGCGTTCAAAAACACCCAGTCGAGTTGGATGACAGACATTCCAGTGCCTAAAAATGCGGAGTTGTTTGGTGTGATGTCTTCCTATGAAAAAGGTTATGCGACACTGTTCTTTTTTAGTGTTGACGGTAATGTCATTGGTTCGCAGGTTATCTCCAATAACGGCTTAGATGCTCGTGAGGAAACGTGGTTCCAAGCAGCGAAAAACAATGAAATGAGCTTGGCGAGGCCAAAGTTCTTTAAAGTTCAACAGCAAATTGGCGTGACGGTACAAAAGAAATCTGAAACAGGAACGGTTATTGCGGCAGAGATACTGCTGTCCAGCGTTTCAAATGTGCTGGCTGGCAGTGCAGAAGATCACCCATCGACAAGATTATTGTTTGAAAAAAATCAACGCTATATCTACGCCTTTAGTGAAGGCAGCAGCCACCGTTTGTCATTAAGTGAGTTAGAGACCATTGACCAGTTACCCTTTCCAAATATCAGGTCGTTTATTCTCGATGAAAGTAATGTCGCGAAAGGATTAAAAACAGAATTGATTGATGGTGATAAGTGGTTTGGCGAGGTGTTTCCTGTTGCGAAAATTGGTGATAAAGATTTCTACTTGCTGTTTGCGATAAAAGAGACAGAACTGTTAGATAAAGCCGCGGCCATAAGACACCATGCGATAGCAACCGCGTTCATTCTTGCATTGCTCGTATTACCGATTGTTTACATCATGGCGCAATTTATTAGCCGTCCTATTCGCTTGGCAACTCAAAATGCTCAAAATATCAGTCACTTCAAGTTTGATGCGCCAAACTATAAACCCAGTCGAATCAGAGAAATTGTTGATCTTAGTAAAGCGTTAAAAGGGATGAACATTACCATTCGCAACTTCTTTGAACTGACCAGAACCATATCGAAACAGAAAGACTCTGTGCGAATTCAGTTGGTGATTAGTGAAGGTTTGGTGAAAGTAACTAAAGCTCAAGGCGCTTTTTTATCGATATGGAATGATAAGGAAGGTTGTTTAGAGGCTCATATTTATTGGGACAGCAAAACTAAAGATAAAAATGATGTATCCCTTACTTATTTGGATAGCAACGAAAAGATCCTAAGCATTTACTCGCAAGTAAACGGTGAAGAGTATTTGATCTATGAGAATTCGCCTGAGTTTGCGAAAAAGCTTCGTCTGCCAGAAGAGATCTGGTGGCTAATGGTGCCGCTTTATAATCGTGAGCAGGAATGCATTGGTTGTTTGAACCTTGCTTATCTGAATGAGCACAAGCAAGCAATATTAGATGAAACGTTGCCACTCACTTTGGTGCTAACAGGCTATACCTCGTTGGCTATCGAAACGAAAAAACACTTGAGAGAGCAAAAAGAGCTTTTGGAAGCGTTCATTCGTGTCATTGCAGGCGCTATTGATACCAAATCTCCTTATACGGGAAATCACTGTCAACGGGTACCTGTACTGACAGAACGTTTAGTCTCGGCAGCGGCTGAATCGAATTTGCAGCCCTTTAAAGATTTTTCGCTCACAGCGAATGATCAGGAAGCGTTGCACATTGCTTCATGGCTGCATGACTGCGGCAAAGTGACAACACCTGAGTATGTGGTGGATAAAGCGACCAAATTGGAAACTATCTATAACCGCATCCATGAAATCAGAACCCGTTTTGAAGTGTTGAAAAGAGACGCACAAATAGAGGCTTATCAGTCGGCATTTGGCACTTTACCGATCGATCAGCAAGCATCGTTAGATGAGAAATGGCGTCAGTTGGATGAAGATTTCACGTTTATTGCACAAATGAATGAGGGTAATGAGTTTCTTAGCGAAGAGCATCAACAGCGTATTCATGCAATTGCTGGTAAAACTTGGCAACGAACCTTGGATTCAAGATTAGGATTAGGGCAGGAAGAAGCGAAACGTTACCGTGATGATGCGAACGATCTGCCTGTTACCGAATCACTTTTGGCGGATAAGCCATCGCATCGTATTCCTTGGGAATCGAGCAAAATTCGAGATGCGCGCTTCCAGTTACAGCCTAAGCAATACAAGAACGATCAGGGTGAGCTTTATAACCTTTGCATTCAACGTGGCACGTTAAACGATGAAGAGCGCTTTATCATCAATGACCATATCATCGAAACCATGATGATGTTGGAGTCGTTGCCTTTCCCAAGCACAATGAAAAACATTCCGCTGATTGCAGGTAGCCACCATGAAAAACTGGATGGTAAAGGTTATCCGCAAGGTATTGATGAAAGTGAAATCCCGCTTGCCGGGAAGGCGATGGCGATTGCCGATATCTTTGAAGCACTGACCAGCTCAGATCGACCTTATAAAAAAGCTAAGACCTTGTCAGAGTCGCTCAAAATTATGAGTTTTATGGTCAAAGACAATCACATTGATGCTGATCTGTTTGCCTTGTTCCTTAACTCGGGTATTTACATGGAATACGCCAAACAGTTTTTAGAACCTGAGCAGATAGATCAAGTCAACGTGGCGGATTATTTGGCATAGTATAATCAGCCATCGATAAAGTTCTTTCGAACTTATTTCAAAATACCGATGGATTTAAGTTTGCGATAAAGAGTGTTACGACTGATGCCAAGCATCTTTGATGTTTGGCTGATGTTGCCCTGATTCGCCTGATAGGTTTTTAGTAGTTTGTCTTCGACAGTGGTTTTTAAATCCACAGCGTCGCCTTCAGATTCAATATCAACAACGTGATTGAGCAAAGATTTGCTGATATGCCCCGGAACATGTTCCAGCCCCAGTTCAGGTTCATCACTGGCCAGTAGACAAGCCACTTTCATCATGTTGTCTAACTCACGAATATTGCCCGGCCAATGGTAGCTAGTGAGAAGCTCCATCAGATTGGGCGATAACGACTGAGCACCGATACGGTAGGTTTTGTGGATGCTCTCAATCAGTGCCGCTTTATCTTGTCGCTCGCGTAAAGCGGGTAAATGTAGAATCAAACCGTTGAGACGGTAATAGAGATCTTGGCGGAAAGAGCCTTCCTCAACCGCTTTCTCTAAGTCTTTGTGGGTAGCTGCAATTATATGAATATCGACCGGATAACTTTGGTTCGAACCGACTGGAATGACGACTTTATCCTGAATCACGTGTAACAAACGAGATTGTGCTTCTAACGGCATATCTGCAATTTCATCCAAAAACAGAATGCCTTTATCGGCTTGACGAATCTTTCCTTGGTAACCCTTGCTGTTAGCTCCCGTAAAAGCGCCGGCCACATAGCCAAACAGTTCAGATTCAATCAGATCTTTTGGTAGTGCCCCACAGTTTACGCTGACCAGAGCTTTGCTTTTCCGTGAGTTTTGCTGGTGGAGAGCTTTTACAAATTCGCCTTTACCTACGCCCGTTTCGCCGAGGATCATTAATGTAATGTCTTTATCAATCAGTTTGTTGGCCTGCTGCCATGCTTGTTCTATGGTGGTGTCGCCAAAATGCAGTTCACAGGAAGCCGCATAGGAATAGTGGGACTGGCGAGGTTTGTCGGTTAACGGATGCTTCTCAAACACAAATGGCTTTGGTCGCTGATTAAACACTTCATCAACCGAGTGCCCAACAACAGAGCTTTGTGCTAATAACTGAGCGGCAATGTGATTGTGCGCCAGAATTTTTCCACCTTCATCTGCAATAACAATACCTTGCCAGCCACTGTTTAGCAGTGAACGTTCGCAAGCAAGGTCTATCCGAGTCGAGCCTTGAGGGATTTCACACAGCAGATGATTTTCAATCAGTTGAACCATGTTCTGCACCAGAACCTGTATTGATAAATCGTGCTTTTGCTGTTCACTGGTGATATCAAGAATACCGAGCAACTCTCCCTGATGAGTGAAAATAGGACATGAAGAACAGCTGATAAAATGGTGCTGCCGAATGTAGTGTTGATTGCCAACAACCGTGACTGGGCGGGCTTCGACAATCGCAGTGCCTATTGCATTTGTCCCTTTGAGTTTTTCCTGCCAGCACGCCCCGGATTCCAGCGCGATTTCGGTTAAACGCTCCTTAAATCTGGGATGTCCCCAAGTGGAAAGAATCACCCCTTCTTTATCGGTTAACACTAAGTGACTGTCACTGTGCCCACACATTTGATTGAAAAGTGGTACAGCATGCCTTTCAACTGCAGAAATTAATGACGTGGCTAACCATTTGCGCTCTTTGAGCTCGTAATTTGGCAAGCGAATATGCTCAGGACGACTTCTTTGCGTAAGTCCTGCTTCTTCACTTCGATGCCAAGATGTTGATAGCCAATCTTTAACTGTTTGAATTTGCATAACTGTTCCATGTTGTGACAGTAGCAGTGTGTCATTTTGGGACACTGGAACAATGGGTGGCAGTACCCAAACCGCGATTCCATCGCCACTTAATGCTTGCGATCATTTTGTTAATCATAGCTTTACAACTTATTAACAACAAGCCGGATAAGTTTGGCTTGTGATTTGCGTTAACACTATCAGCAAGTGTGAATATCAACACTGCAAACCCTAACAATAACGTGAAAGTAAAGTAACAAGGACTGAACTATGATTTATGCGCAACCAGGCACTGAAAATGCGATTTTTGTTTTTAAAAATCAATATGATAACTTTATTGGTGGTGAATGGGTAAAACCGGTTCGAGAAGCCTATTTTGCAAACACATCACCAGTTAACGGCAAAGAGTTCTGCCAAGTCCCGCGTTCTAGCGAAGAGGATATCAACCTCGCACTGGATGCTGCACACAACGTTCGCGCAACGTGGGCAAAAACCAGTGTGACCGAGCGTTCAAACATATTGCTGAAAATCGCAGATCGTATCGAAGAGAACATCGAACAACTGGCTTACGTTGAGTCTTGGGAAAACGGAAAACCGATTCGTGAAACTATGGCTGCTGATATCCCTTTGATGGTTGATCATTTCCGTTATTTTGCTGGTTGTATTCGTGCTCAAGAGGGCAGTGCTGCTGAACTTGATGCTAATACTGCGGCATACCATTTTCCTGAGCCAATTGGTGTAGTAGGGCAGATTATTCCTTGGAACTTCCCAATGCTGATGGCGGCTTGGAAAATTGCGCCAGCAATGGCTGCAGGGTGTTGTGTGGTTCTCAAACCCGCAGAGCAGACGCCAACTTCGATTCTCGTGTTAATGGAAACCATTGGTGACTTGATTCCAGCGGGCGTTGTCAACGTGGTGAACGGCTTTGGTAATGAAGCGGGTCAAGCATTGGCGACTAGCAACCGTATCGCGAAACTGGCATTTACAGGTTCAACCGAAGTGGGTAACCATATTCTGAAATGTGCCGCAGATAACTTGATTCCTTCTACCGTTGAGCTTGGCGGCAAGTCACCAAACATCTACTTTGCTGATATTTTCGATCATGAAGATGCGTATTTAGAAAAATGTGTTGAAGGGACGTTATTGGGCTTCTTCAATCAAGGTGAAGTGTGTACTTGTCCTTCTCGTGTTTTAGTTCATGAATCTATCTATGATCGCTTTGTGGCGAAACTGAGTGAGCGTGCAAAAACTATTAAACAAGGCAACCCGTTAGATACAGATACGCAAGTGGGCGCGCAAGCTTCGCAAGAGCAGTTCGACAAGATCTTGAGCTATTTGGAAATTGGTCGTCAGGAAGGGGCGCAAGTGGTTTTCGGTGGCGATGTAGCAAGCCAGAATGGAGACATCAGTAACGGTTACTACATTCAGCCGACCATGCTGGCGGGTAATAACAAAATGCGAGTCTTCCAGGAAGAAATCTTCGGGCCAGTTATCGCAATCACAACCTTCAAAGATGAAGCTGAAGCGTTAGCTATCGCAAACGACACCGAATACGGCTTAGGTGCTGGTGTGTGGACTCGTGATGCCAACCTTGCATACCGCATGGGACGTAACATTGAAGCGGGTCGCGTATGGATTAACTGTTATCACGCTTATCCTGCGCACGCAGCGTTCGGTGGTTACAAGAAATCAGGCATTGGTCGTGAGACACATAAAATGATGCTGAACCATTATCAAAACACCAAGAACCTATTGGTGAGCTACGATATCAATCCATTAGGCTTCTTCTAAAAAATAAAACAACGTCAGTTGAAGCGCCCTTCGGGGCGCTTTTTTTATGGGTATCAATCAAGGTGGGTTTAATCGTTTTTATTTGTGCCTCATTTTCACGAATGCTTTTCCGCAAAGTAGGATAATCGCTTTTCAACGAGTGGATTACACTTAGGGGATAAATTGTAGCGAGTAACGTTTGGGAAAACGTGCACATTTTTGTCGCTACTAGCAGTGATTTTTACAGTGTAAATAACTCCTTATTTATGCTCCGAAAAACGAAGAAGGAAAATGCAATGTCGACTGCTTTTTACCAGCAAATTCGTGACCAGCTTGATGAAGTAAAAGCTGAAGGTCTCTATAAATCAGAACGTACTATTACCTCTCAGCAGAGCGCTTCTGTACACATTTCTACTGGCGAAGATGTTTTAAACTTCTGCGCGAACAACTACCTTGGTCTTGCTAACCATCCTGCACTGATTGAAGCGGCGAAAGAGGGTATGGACTCCCACGGTTTTGGTATGGCTTCAGTACGCTTTATCTGTGGTACTCAAGATTCGCACAAAGCTTTGGAAGAGAAACTATCTACATTCCTAGGTAAAGAAGACACCATTCTTTACACCTCATGTTTCGATGCAAATGCAGGTCTGTTTGAAACTCTGCTTGATAAAGAAGATGCGATCATTTCTGACGCACTGAACCACGCTTCTATCATTGACGGTGTACGTCTATGTAAAGCAATGCGCTTCCGTTACTCGAATAACAACATGCAAGAGCTTGAAGAGCAGCTTATCGAAGCAGATAAAGCCGGTGCTCGTCATAAGCTTATTGTTACCGACGGTGTGTTCTCAATGGATGGCGTAGTCGCTAACTTGCCAGCGATTTGTGACCTTGCAGATAAATACAATGCACTAGTAATGGTTGATGATTCTCATGCTGTTGGCTTTATGGGAGAAAACGGCCGTGGTACTCATGAATACCACAACGTTATCGACCGTATCGATATCATCACTGGTACGCTAGGCAAAGCAATGGGCGGCGCTTCAGGCGGTTACACCTCTGGTAAGAAAGAAGTGATTGACTGGTTACGTCAGCGTTCTCGTCCGTACCTATTCTCTAACTCTGTTGCTCCTGCAATCGTTTCCGCATCTCTACGTGTTCTAGATCTGCTTGCTGAAAGCGGTGAACTGCGTGACCGTCTATGGGACAACGCAGCGCATTTCCGCGCACGTATGACGGAAGCTGGCTTCACCATGGCTGGCGCTGACCACGCAATTATCCCAATTATGTTGGGTGACGCGAAAGTTGCGGCTGAGTTTGCTGAGCGTTCTCTGGCAAAAGGTATTTACGTTGTTGGTTTCTCATTCCCAGTAGTACCAAAAGGCCAAGCACGTATTCGTACACAGATGTCAGCAGCGCATACTCGTGAGCAATTAGACAAAGCTATCGACGCGTTTATCGAAGTCGGTAAAGAGATGAATATAATCTAAGGATTATTGTTTCCTCCAATCTCGGAGGATTCATTTGGTGAGCATTATGAAAATTAAAGCACTAGCTAAGCTTAAGCCTGAAGAAGGCATTTGGATGACCGAGGTGGAAAAACCTGAGGTTGGCCACAACGATATTCTGATCAAAATTAAGAAAACTGCAATTTGTGGTACGGATGTTCATATCTACAATTGGGATGAGTGGTCGCAAAAAACAATTCCAGTACCAATGGTTGTCGGCCACGAATACGTGGGTGAAGTTGTTGCCATTGGTCAGGAAGTTCGCGGCTTTGAAATTGGAGATCGCGTCTCAGGTGAAGGCCACATTACTTGTGGTCACTGTCGTAACTGTCGTGGCGGCCGTACTCACTTATGCCGTAACACCATTGGTGTGGGTGTAAACCGTACGGGTTCTTTCTCTGAATACCTTGCGCTCCCTGCGTTTAACGCATTTAAGATCCCAGATGGTATTTCTGATGATTTAGCATCAATCTTCGACCCGTTTGGTAATGCAGTACACACAGCATTGTCTTTTGACCTAGTGGGTGAAGATGTTCTGATCACAGGTGCTGGCCCAATCGGTATTATGGCGGCGGCAGTAGCAAAACATGTAGGTGCACGCCACGTTGTTATTACTGACGTAAACGAATACCGCTTAGATCTTGCACGTAAGATGGGTGTGACTCGCGCAGTTAACGTTGCTGAGCAGAAACTAGAAGATGTCATGGCTGAACTGGGCATGACTGAAGGTTTCGATGTAGGTCTCGAAATGTCTGGTGTACCAAGTGCATTCAGCTCAATGCTGGACACTATGAATCACGGTGGCCGCATTGCTCTGCTAGGTATTCCGCCATCAGATATGGCGATTGACTGGACCAAAGTCATTTTCAAAGGTCTAGTCATCAAAGGGATCTATGGCCGTGAAATGTTCGAAACTTGGTACAAGATGGCAAGCCTAATCCAATCTGGTCTAGATTTGTCACCAATCATCACTCACCACTACAAGGTTGATGATTTCCAAAAAGGCTTTGACGCTATGCGTAGCGGGGCTTCCGGTAAAGTTATCCTTGATTGGGAATAACCCATTCAAATAAGAAAAGCGCTCCGATTGGGGCGCTTTTTGTTTGCAATCAATCCAACTCTAAAACTGAAAAGTGGGCGACTGATAGATGTGGAGCACCTAACAGCCACCGTCCCATACGCCCGTAATGGGGTAGCTTTCAGCCCACTGCTCTCGTTAAGTACGAGAAGCGCTGAAAATTCTAGTTATTCATCAGAAGTCAAACTAAGACAAATACCGAACATATTAAAAAATCTGAAAAAGCGCACAAATAATTGTTTTTGTGTGCTTTTGCTTAAATCTATGAAAAGTGGACGACTGATAGATGTGGAGCATCTAACAGTTACCGTCCCACACCCAAGGTCATATAAGACCATTGCGCTTTTACAGAGATGTAGTGGCAATTCTCAAAAAGAAATTATCGCTTTCAGGAATACAAAGACCTGAATCGCCACTGATTTCTTAGATACCTTTTTGCTAGGTTAACCCTGTTTTAAAGACTCGCTTAATCGCATTTTTGCCAGTTCAATAAATGAACTCACTTTTGCATTCGATTGACGTTTTTCCAAATACAAAATGTTGACTGGCAGAGGAGATGGTTCAAACTCCTGAAGTACTCGAATTAACGAACCGTTCTTCAGTTGCTCTCCAACTTGATAGGACATTAAACGTGTAATTCCTAGTCCATTTTCTACTGTAGTTAGGGCTGTTCCATTTTGCGAACAGTATAAACGTGGCGCTACCTTTGTATTTTCTTCCCTTCCCGCCGAATTAAAAATCCAAGTTGTAGATGCTTCCACCATTGATGCTTGAACTATTTCATGGTTTTTTAAATCTGAAGGGTGTTTGGGCTCACCATGTTTTTCAAGGTATGACGGGGAAGCGCAGACAACTTTTTGCACGAGCCCAACTTGGGTTGCAAATGAGCTAGAATCTCTGAGTTTTCCTATTCTAATGGCAACGTCCAATCCCTCTTCAAGTAGATTACTATTGCGATCAAAAAACTCTGCACGTACGGTCACTAAGCTGTTTTTCTGCAAATACTCAGTCAGTATTGGAGTGATATGTACTTGTCCGAATAACACTGGCGCAGTAATAGACAATACTCCACTTGGTTCACGATATTTACCTGCAGCAGAGGATATAGCTGAGTCTACATCTTCTAAAATCCGTTTAGCATCTTCAAAGAAACGCACTCCAGAATCTGTAAGGCGAACAATTCGGGTTGTACGGTGCAGTAAACGTACGCCTAACGTAGTTTCAAGATGGTTAATAGAACGAGTAACTGCCGGAGGAGAAATGTTAAGAGTTCGACTGGCTGCCACAAAACTACTTTCTCTGGCAACTTCCACGAATATTCGCATTGCTTCTAGTTTATCCATATGGTCAGGCCTTTTCTCTATTGTTGCAAATAATGTAATAGACAATTAATTCTTGGTCTAATTATTTCCTTGCGACCAAGTAGTAAGATTATTTCGACAATTTGAAAGCAAATAGGAGCTGAACATGTCACGTATTACTACCCCTGTATCAATTGCTGCCGCACCTGAGGCGTCACACGCATTATTGGATGCAGTAAACACCTTGTTGGGCAGTGTTCCAAACCTTTTCCGTATCGTAGCGACTAGTCCAGAGACACTGGAGGGTTATCTAGGATTAAACGGTTCGCTTGCTAAAGGTTCGCTAACAGCACAAACTCGTGAACGCATTGCGTTAGCTGTTGCTGAAGTTAATGGGTGTGGCTATTGTCTCGCCGCGCATCAATACCTTGGTTCTAACTTAGCGAATCTAAGTGCAAATGAAATTGAAGCAAACCGCAGAGGCACGTCCGAAGACGAAAAAGCAGCTGTCGCAGTTCAGTTTGCGACAAAAGTGGCTACCAATCGAGGCAAGGTTACAGATGGTGACTTTAAGGCTGTTCGAGCCGCTGGTTACAGTGATGCTGAAATCGTCGAAATTGTTGGTCATGTTGCTTTGAATACTTTAACCAACTACATAAATGAAGTCCTTGGTACGGAGATCGATTTCCCTGCTGTTGGTACTTTGAGCTAAAAGTACACTTCTGATAGGTATCAGTGCGTATAAAGTTTTTAGTTCAGCGGTCATTTTTCAAATGGCCGCTTTTACCTCTTTAGTTGGATCATTTGCGGCTGAAGATGTCAGCATGGGGGCCATTTTTTGTGTGGCAATTGTGGACTAAGCCTCCCTCTATGAAAGGTTTATCGCCGTCCAATACTTCCCTCATCTCCAACATATGATTTTGAGTCTGCTTGCCTCGGGGGGTTAGGAAACATCTCATCCGATCATCTACCAGTTCCAAGCACATGTCGAAAATCTTCAATCTTTTGCTGAGTGCGTTTTTTATTATGTGAAAAAACAAGGGAGAATGACCATGCAAAAGCGACTCAACTACATTGACATAGCACCGAAGGCCATAAACATTCTGTATTCTCAGGAAACTTACTTCCATGAGCAATTTAACCAATCAGACACAATGAACATGACCATATGGGAACTGGTTAAGTTGCGTGTTTCGCAAATCAATCAGTGTGCATTTTGTATAGATATGCATAGCAAAGATGCTCTTAAGCTGGGTGAAAAACCTGAACGTATATGGGGGCTCAGTGCGTGGAAAGATATGCCGCTCTATAGCGATGCAGAACGGATTGCACTGGGTTGGGCTGAACTGCTGACAACGAGTATGCCAGTAGATGATGATGCTTATGAGCTTACCTTGAATACGTTTGGAGAAACAGCTATGGTCAATCTGACAATTGCGGTCAATGCCATCAACAGTTGGAACAGAATAGTGAAGGCATTTAAGCCACAGGTCGGAGTGTACCAGCCTAAATAATTTCAACTCAGGCTGTTTTCATCCGTACGCCACTGCTTGCACCTCAACTTAAGCTTATGAAAGTGAATCTATGCAACTTTCTTATTTAAGTTGAGGTTAAGAAGGATTATCCGTTTGAATTTAGAATTAGAAATTTTCAAACCCAAGGGGATATTAGCTGGCTATGTTCAGGCAATCTGGTCGGTTTCTGTAGAGCCTGACACAGCGCAAACCGTGCGTAAGCAATTACTCAGCGACGCTGGCACAGGAGTGGTGTTCATTCTGCGAGATGAAGTGCAGATGGACAGTGAGTGGCAGGTGCAGGGTGTTTTGCTACTGCCAGTCAGCACAATGGCGCATCAGGTTAGTCTTCCTCCGGGCACAGTGATGGCCGGTGTACGCTTTCATCCAGCTGTTGGATATCACTTGTTTGGTAAACGCTTGGAGCAGCCATTGCGGATTGAAGACGACCATCCTCTGGCTTCTTCGACACTGCCAACATTTGCATCTCTGCAAGCAGCGCATTCAAAGTCGGCGAGAATTTCTGTGCTATATCGCTGGGTCCAGGCACTAATTGCAGAATCTGATCCTCAGGATGTCGGTCACATGATTGACCGGTCTCAGGGGGGGATGAGTCAACGCCAGAGAGAACGTAATTTTCAAAAATGGTTAGGGATTACGCCTAAACATTACCAACGTATTAAACGAGTGAAACAGACTTTAGAGCAGCTTCGAGCGAAGCCCGATGTGGCTTTGTCTGATCTGGCGTTGGAGCAGGGTTTTGCCGATCAAGCCCACATGACTAGAGAATGTAAGCAGATTGCGCGAACGACGCCAAAACAGTATGTACGAAAGAGAAAGTGTAAACATTAACTGAACAAGTAACCCCAGCCTTTGACATATTTGATTCAGGAAAGTCTGTATTCATTGACCCTGAATCTGTAAGAAGTTAGATGGTTGAGCGTAAAGAGAAAATTCGTAATCGAGGTAGAGTATGAGCTTATGGGAAGAGAAATCTTTTAATGACCGTGAGAAAATCTTCGCATTACTTTGTGACTTTAATCCACATGCCGCAGAAAAAACTGATGAAATCATCGAAGCAAAAAAATCCAATGTTATGATTCCAAGCCGCCCCATTTAGCCCTAAAAAAAGCCCCAATTTAGCCCCAACTTCCTTTTAGTGCATTCCCAGATAACAAAAAAACGCCCCAAAGATGTCCTTAGTCTAGGTAGCCAAGTGATCATTTCTTATATCTCTATAAGCTTTAGAAACCCTTTGCTACAAAAAAAGCAGCATCGTTTCTATGTATTAGTCTCAGCAAAAATTCTGGTTTCGCATATTTCATTTGAAAAAGCTGCATCAAACATATAAGTTTCTTATACTAATGTTATAATTCAAAGCGTTATTAAATAAGGGTTAGCACTTGAAAAAGAACGATGAATTGACTCAAGATCTCATCAGTAAAATTTGCCAAGGCATTATCACTGATAAGTTATTATCTGAGCGTGAATTATCCGAGAAATATAAAGTTTCTAGGTTTAGTGTTCGGAAATCCCTTGCTAAATTAGAAGCTATTGGTGTGGTGAAATCAAAAGCTGGTTCTGGTTATTTTGTTAACACTTCCATCATCGGTTCATCATTAATATATAACTCTATAACTGAAAATAAATTCTTTGACATCTCTTATAAAAAAATTAAGCTCAATAAGAGCCTTCCTACACCACATGAGATGCAAGTGTTTTCTATTAATGATAATGAATATATTTGGAATATAAAAAGACTTAGACTGATAAACGATAAAGTCATCCAAATAGAAACGATGAAGCTTCCTACTAACATGTTTCCTAAAATGGATGAAAAAATCATAGAAAACTCATTTCAAAAACATGTTATTTCATTAGGGCTGAATATTGATAGTTACTTAACGACATATAGAGCTATTAATTTATCAAAATAAGATTCTGAATTATTCGGATGTAAGCGTTCTAGCGCTGCAATGAACATTACGAATCGTGGTTTTCTTGATTCAGGAGAAGTCTTCGTTGTCAGTGATATTATCGACATCGATTATCAATGTACTTACCACACTCAATTTAACTCAGAAAGCCTTAAATACAGAGATAAAAATGGTCGCTAATAAGCGACCATTTTTATTAAGGTGTATGAATGCTGCCATCGGGTAGTCGACTCTGAGTCCACTCGTGTGGTCTATACTCGACTGGAAAATCTTTTGCCGCCTCTATATTAATTTCCACTCCGATACCAATTTCTTCTGATGCATATAAATAGCCATTTTTTGGTTCAGATGCATTAGGAAATACTCTGATAGTGTTTTCGCCATAGTGCACATGCTCTTGAATAGCACTATTATGAAGATGTACGTTTAAATGGGTATTTACAGCAGCACCAATAGGCGTCATATCCGGTGGGCAATGCCAAGCAATTCTGACACCAAAGGCTTCGCAGAAGTGGCCAAGCTTCAAAGCGGGAGTGATTCCACCGATTTGAGATACATGACAGCGAATAAAATCAACTCGACGATTTATAATTAAAGATTTCCATTCTTCAGGATTATTAAATAATTCTCCTAATGCTAAAGAGACAGACGACTGATTTCTAATATTATCTAACCATTCCGTTTGATTTATCGGCAAAATGTCTTCAATAAAGTATGGGGAATATTTCTCAACTTCTTTAGAAAATCTTATCGCTTGATTAGGAAACAATCTTTCATGAACATCATGGAGGATATGAAATCTATTACCATATTTATCACGTAATAACTTAAACATTGTAAGTGTATTATCAATATATTGGTCTTGATCATAATAAGACCCAGGTGTTGGATTCTCTGTTACATTAATATTCTTTGGTACACCACCATAAAATCCTAATTGACAGCGAATATGTTTATATCCTTTTTGTAAATAGGTCTCTATTTGATCATATAAACCGTCCATAGTTTCGCTTGTAGCGTGGGTATATGTTGCTATAGCATCACGAGACCTACCACCAAATAGTTGATGAAGTGGCATACCGGCTAACTTTGCTTTAATATCCCATAAGGCCATATCGATACCGGATATAGCGTTATTAATTACTGGACCGTTCCTCCAATATGCGTTAACCATCATCATTTGCCACAGATCTTCAATATTGTCTGCATTTCTACCAATAATTAAAGGCTTTAAGTATTCATCCACCATCGTCTTTACAGCCAATGGACGTTGTTGGAACGTTGCACAACCAAAACCTTTATTTCCGGATTCAGTTTCAACTATAACTGTAATCAGATTGTGTCTATCGGGTTTAGTTATTATGCACTCAATATTGGATATAATGTTTTTGGTCATATTAAAAGCTCAATCAAGTTCAATCTATTTTTATATAACGCTGAAAAACAGAATATTTCAAGAGCTAAATTTAAGTAAAACACAACTGGTTCGTTTTGAGCCTTCTTTTGCTAAAAAAAACAAACCAATCGCCAAAATAAGTGTATTTTTTAAAAATCCAAATGGTTTGTGTGATTACACTCACTTTTTTAACTCTTATTTTTATAACACCCGTAGGTATGATTACACCAACAAATAACCAAACATCTTGTAGGTACAGTCATGGAAATAACTGAAAACAACAATACGATGGCACCGACTAAATCAGTACATAATCACAGTGAAATGAGTGAACATTTACAATTACTTATAAAAGCTCTAGGTGGACAAGAAAACATTGTAAACATCACTCACTGTATGACTAGGCTGCGCTTTAAGTTGGTAAAGGATGAGTTAGCCAACAAGAGTGAGTTAGAAAAGATAAAGGGCGTCAAAGGCGTCGTTCTTAGCCAAGGTCAAACACAGGTAGTTATCGGTGTGGACGTGGAGAAGTGGTACAACGAACTTTCTGGCATTAGCCAAGTCGATGAAGTTTCTGAAATTGAAAACCGTAAACTGTTTCAGAACGCAATGCGTGTGGTTGCTGGGATCTTTGGACCGGTAGTTCCTGCTATTGCTGGCGCAGGTATGCTGATGGGGTTGCTTTCGGGGTTGATTGCAACGAATGTAATCTCTGAAAGTTCAGATACTGTTTTCTTTTTTAGAGCCATTTCAGTAGCAGTATTCTTCTTTCTACCTATGTTGGTTTCGTTTTCGTCAGCCAAGGTATTCAAAGTAAATGAATACCTTGCTTTGGCTGTAGCTTCTGCAATGCTCGCCCCAAAACTTATAGACAAAGCAGCTATGTTGAAAGCCGCGGGTTCTAGTCCAGAACTCAACGTGTTCGGTATCGTGCCAATTGAACTCATGGGCTATGGTGGTGCAATTGTGCCAGCGATTCTAGCTGTGTGGGTATTATCGAAGATAACACCTCTAGTCGACAGATTAGTTCCTAGTTCAGCTAAACCAGTAGTTACACCTCTGCTGGCTTTCGCAGTGACATCTACCGTTGTTCTTTCATTCGTCGCACCTGCTGGTATGTGGCTAAGTAACGGTGCTGGATGGGTAGTGAGTTCTCTTCTTGAAATATCACCGACTTTGACAGGATTTGTGTTTGGTTTGACTAGACCAATAACAATCGTATTTGGTATTCACCATAGCATGACACCAATCAGCCTGAATAACTTTGCGTTGTATGGTAAAGATTTGCTAATGCCAATCATGTGTTTAGGTAACATGGCGATTGCTGGTGCAACAGTGGCGGTATGGTACAAACAACGTAAACATTCATCAAAAGAGCAGTCATCTATAACAATAAGCTCTGGGATTACCGCAATTTTGGGAATTACCGAACCAGCTCTGTTTGGTGTACTTACCAAATATACTAAAGCTCTACTGGCTGCGAGTGTTGCAGCCGGGGTCTTCGGTGCAATCTCAGCAACGATTGACACTCATCTAACAACGTACATATTGTCTTCTATATTCAGCGTTCCAGCTTATCTAGCAGGCGGATTACAAAACTTTATCCAAGCTATTTTTGGTATCGTAGGTGTTTTTGTTCTGTCCTTCATACTGACATCTATCGTCGTAAAAACAGAATAATATAGATAGAACTAGCTATTAAAAAAGCTCATCACGTTCGTGATGAGCTTTCTACGTCCGCCCCATTTAGTCTAAAGAAAAGCCTCAAAAATTGTCCTATAAGGTCATCACTGAAATCTATCTAAACATATTTCTTTTGTCTAAACCTCATGCTTGAGAACTAATCGGTTTATTGGCATTTACTATTTTAGTAAGCTAGCGCCAGCTATATCTACTTAAATTATTTAGTCATATCACACTTGAGGCTAACTGGATTCAGGTCTGTTTTTGGTGTTGAATCAATCTTGGTAGATAGCATTTTGATTAATTTCTATCTATTGCAGAACGGAATGCAGCATAGATGATACTCATGGCGATCGGATGATAATTCACATACCTACAATTTTTTTAATAATCATCGCAACTGCGGGCACGTTGACATTATCTGTAGGCACCGTCACTCGGGCAAAAGAACAGAAAGAACTATTGCTGTGGACGATAGGTTTAGCGCTTCACACTCTGGTTTATATTCTGTTTTTCTTACGAGGGCAAACCCCTGCGTTTTTCTCTGTTCTCGTTGCTAATGCCGCTCTATCAGCCAGCTATTCTTTTTTTACTGCCGCAATTGTGGAATTTCTGCATCGCCGAATCTCCAAAGTTTTATTGGTAGGCCCTCCTTTAGTTTTAGCGATTATTTTTTCTTTTCTAATGGATGACATTAGCACTCGAATCATCCTTAGTGGTCTAATTTTCAGTAGTCAGTGTGCTTGGGCTTTGTCTATCTTAATGAACCGTAAAAGAGTTGTTAGTGGGCGTGGCAAATATCTTGTGGTTGCGGGTCTTACGATAATCATTGTTGTGTTATCGATGCGTATTCTCAGCGTCATCATTAAGCCAGATGATATCTCTAGCATGTTGCACCAAACACCTATTCAGGTTGCAACATTTTTTTGTGCATTCATGTCATTAATCCTTATGTCTAACGGCTTTGTTTTGATGATCAAGGAACGCGCAGATGAACATATCCTGCAGATGGCAATGAAAGACCGCCTAACAGGTGTATGGAATCGAGTTCGGTTAGAAGAAGAGGCTCCACAGGAGATAGCAAGGCTAGAACGCTACGGGCATCCTACATCAATTCTCATGGTCGATTTAGACCATTTTAAACAAGTTAATGACCAATATGGGCATGCCACGGGAGACTTGGTGTTGAAAGAGTTCTGTGCTGTCGTTCAGTCTTGTATTCGAACAACGGATATACTGGCACGCTGGGGTGGGGAAGAGTTTGTTGTCCTGTTGCCCAATAGCGGCTTTGCGAGTTCAGCGCCTTTAGCTGAACGGATTAGATCGGCAGTCGAAAAACATGAGTTTCCTTATGGGCTGCGTGTTACAGCGAGTATTGGCCTGGCGAGTTGCCAACCTTTGGATTCTTGGAGTTCATGGTTAGATCGCGCTGATCAAGCGTTATATCGAGCCAAATCGACCGGTCGAAATCGTGTTGAAGTGGAGAATACGTCAACCCAAACCGATACTTCTAAAACCAACATTGTTGAGTTAGTGTGGCGACCTGCTTACGAATCAGGTAATGCTGTGATCGATGCCCAGCACAGAGCGCTACTCGAACATTCGAATATTCTCTTGCAGGCGATTTTGGATAATAGAGATAAATCAGAGATATCCAAGTTAGTGGATTGCCTGATTTCTGCTATTGAGCAGCACTTCAACGATGAAGAGGCTATATTGCACAAGGCCGGATATTCAGACTGCAAGCATCACATTGAGCTTCATGCAAAGCTGATAGAGAGAGCTAGACGGTTATCAAAGCTTTTCTTTGATGGTCAAGTCAGCGACAGTGAACTTCTTCACTTCATCATGTATGAAATGGTCACTCAACACATCCTCATAGAGGATAGAAAATACTTCCCTATGCTGTAACCTCACACATCTGCACCTTTAATTCTGAATGGCCCATATGTTGGGCAATATCATCTTGGTTTATCTTGGGATTAACGAGTATCAAATTGCTGTAAGTGACCGATAAGATAACGTTCCTTCCAACGCTTCATGCCATCTATTTTTCTTAACGCCCTACATCTTTGTCAGAAGCCGCTTAAATAAACACGAAGTGGTTTTGTCTGAACGCTTGGTGATTTATTGTTCAATGAATGGGGCGATAACACTAATAGGTTAACTATGTCCGTGTATTCAATTGGTTATGGAACAAAATCGACTGAACAAGCTAAAGCTGTGATTGAAGAAGTACTAAATGGCTCTAAGGCGGTTCAACTCAACGAAGAGTGTTGGTTTTTAGACACAGCGCTTTCCAGAAATGAAGTGATAGATACGTTAAGCTATATCGCTGAACTTGATGAACCCTTCTGTACAGTTACTCGGTTATGTTTCGGGGATTGGCTGCAAAAAGCCTATACAACCGAAGTGATCACATGGTTGACTCATCCTGTAAGAAGTTGGTGGTAAGGGAAGAGTTAACTATTCACATATAAGGAAACGGTCGTTCCCCTCATATTGTGCTGTTGAATATCACCGTTATTTAATGCGCTATCTCTCTGTTTTTATGTGGTTGTTGTATGGAAAATGATATTCGAAAGTTGATAGAAGAGAGGCTCATTTCAAGCAATGTTGAGCTATCTGTTTTGTTTGATGGTAAAGGCTTTGACCATGAGCAACTGAGGCGATTGTTTCCCATGCTTTCCACTAAACTTCTTCGTCAGTCTGATAAATTTACGAGTACCATGCTGGCGGAGGCGGACGCCAGTGCCTGCCAAAGAATATGTGCTTCAAAAGCTTATCAAGAGTTTATCTCTAAGGCTTCTAACCCCGAATTATGCAAGCAAATTGATCTATCACTAAAGCGCTGTGAAATGAGTCTTGAGCAGTGCTATAAAATCGTCAAAGACATTCTTCCGTCTGAGATTGAACTTCATGAACAAATCGATCCCCGAGGGAAGTTTTTTCTAAAGAACATCACCATTTCCTACGTGCTTAATTCAGTACTCTATTTGTTGCTTGAGAATGATCCTTATATAACGGTTACTTGGGGCCCTTATATTGGTTCGGATGATTCAGAGACTAAGACTGAATGGCTTGGCAAATCGTTATTATTGAATCACGCGCAAGCCGATGGCTTTGATGTGGTTAATGGTATTGAGTATGAAACGTTTGAATGCTACACCAATCAAGTTAATCAGAAGCTAATCAATGAGCTAAAGAACTCGTTAAGTCTCTCCGTATTTCAAAGGTTAAAGCGGCGACTGTTTTAACTATCGGCTGTGGCAGTCATAAAAAAATCGTGAGCAGTGTTTCACCACTTTTGATATTGGGCGAACTGGTGGCGATGACATCTAAGTATTCATCACTATTAGTGATCAAAATTGGCGTGGTGCTATCGTAGCCCAGAGTGTGGAGTAACTGCAGATCGAACAAAATAATCGGCTGCCCTTGCTTGATTTCTTCACCAACAGCGACCAGTAATTCAAATCCTTGTCCTTCTAACTTAACGGTATCCAGACCTATGTGTATTAGCATTTGAATCCCATCATCGCTTTGCAATCCAATAGCATGGAGGGCTTTAAATACAGATACGACTTTGCCATTAAAAGGCGAGCGAAGTTCGCCTTCCTCTGGCTTGATTGCTATGCCTTGCCCCATGATTTCGCTGGCAAAGGTTGGGTCTTCAACCTCGGTAAGAGGGACCACTTGTCCTGTTAGAGGGCTGGCTATTTGTAAGTGCTCTTTGCTGATTTGATCGTGGCTAACATTATTGGTTTGTTTAGGTTCAGATGCAGGTAGTTTCTTCTTTTCAGTTTCTGTGGTTTCTGAATGGACTGTTGCTGTAAGCATTGGGGTAAAAATATAGGTAAGAACCGTTGCACAGACCAAGGTAAAAATGGTTGCCAGAATGCTAACGATTACCGAATCATCAATACCCGTCGGTGGCACAATTTGAACAATGAGAAATAGGCCGGGCATCCCCAAGGAATAGGCTTTGGCCTGAAAGTAAGCCACAATGCTGGAGCCAATTGCCGCAGATAAACAGCCGAAAATAAATGGCCATTTAAGAGGAAGGTTAATACCGTAAATGGCGGGTTCCGTCACACCAAATACGGCGGTTAGCGCGGCTGTACCAGCATGACTCTTTTTCTTCTCTCGCCAGTTTATCAGCAGAACGCCAAGGCACGCGCCGACTTGTCCGAATGCAGCTGGAAGCAGTAAAGGTGGGAGAACATCGTAGCCATTAACTGCGATGTTGTTCATCATGATAGGGACAAAGCTCCAGTGAATACCAAATACAACCAGAACCTGCCACAAAGCCCCCATGATGAAACCGGCCACTTCAGGACTAAAATGATAGAGGAAAAATACGCCTGATGAGAGGGCTTTGGCAACCACTGTGCTAAGTGGGCCGATCACTAGGAATGTCAGTGGTACGGTGATAATTAGGCACAATAGTGGTGTTAGCCACTTGGTAAAAGAGTCTGGGGCTTTTTTAACAATCAAATATTCCAGCCAAACATTAAACCAGATGGCGAATAAGATAGGGATAACAGAATTCGAATAGTTGATGAACTCTACTGGCAAGCCTAGGAAGTACTCTTGTTCTGTTTCCATTGCAGTGACTTTCTGCGAAAACAACCCACTGACATGGTTATTGATCTCTGGGTGGACTAGGGCACAAGCAATGGTGATGCCAAACAAAGGATTTGTACCAAAGTGCTTTGAGGCGGAATAGCCCAAGAGTATAGGAAGAAAGAAAAACACCGCATCGGAAGATGAAAAAAGAATGCGATAAGTGCCACTATCCACGTTCATCCAACCAAGGCTAACCAGCAGGAAAAGGCTTCCCTTGAGAATACCGGCCACACTGAGCAACCATAATATTGGGAAAAATATATTGGTAATGGTGTTAATAACATTGGTCATATGGTTGGGAATACCAGTGCCTTCTGATGTTTCAAGCAAAGGTAATATGGATTGATACAGCTTTTCGACATTGGAACCAACAATAATTTGGAACATTCCCCCCGAATGTATTACCGAAATAACCTCTGGAAGTTTGTTAATCTCTTTTACCGCATCGGTTGGAATATGTCGAAGTTGGAAACGCAGGCGTGTTGTGCAGTGAGTGACTTGCTGGACATTAGAAGCCCCTCCGACCCGATCAACGATTTGTTCGGCCAGATGAGTGAGATAATTACTTGGGGATACCATATGTGTCATTCGCTTGAAGGTGCTGCGCGGCGTACCCGTTCAACATGGATGGTCAGGAACATCATTTCTTCAGAAGTCATGGCATGGCTGAATTTTTTATCTATATAGCGGCTAATTTTTTCAACACATGAGAAAGCTGTCGGGTATTTGCTGCGTACTGTTTTAAAAAGCGAGTCGTCGTCCTCAGAAACCGTGGTCTGATGAATAAGCCGATGGACGAAAAACTTTAGATGAGTGACCAATCGACGAAATTCATCGCTATCCTCATTCAAATCCAGACCTAAGTTGTATTTAATCATTTGCACAATGTCACGAATCAAATTGGTGACACTAATGGTGTTGTTCATGTCCTCATTAAGCTGAGCATTAACCAGATGTAAGGCGATATAGCCCGCTTCGTCTTCAGAAAAATTAACGCCCGATGCCTTTTTCAGTAGCGTTAATGCTTCTAAACCAACTTTGAACTCCAAGGGGTAAAGCTGTTTAATTTCCCATAACATTCCATTTTTAACCACCATGCCGTTACGTAATCGTTCGATAGCAAAATGAATGTGATCCGCCAAAGAAATTCGAATGCTGGGATGCAACTCACCAGTGAGCGTATTTTCGGCGAGCTCTACGATTTGCTCTGTGGCTGCAAGCAGTTCAAGAGGTATATTTTCTAACAACTCTCTATAACGGTTATCGATGTTATCGTCGTCACTTTTTGCGAGGATGAATATTTTTTCAATTTTGTCTTCAGGGATTTCATCACTAGGTTTCATCTGAAATCCAATACCACGCCCCATGACAACGACTTCTCTCTGGTTATCGTCAGTAGAGATAAGAACATTATTATTTAATACTTTCGATACACGCATAATATTTAAGTTACTAGACTATTTTGTATGGAAAAAACCAAGCTGGTTAGACGCTTTATATTTTGTCCTAGAGCTTAGGTTTGCCTTTTAATGATTATGACAACTCTGTCATTTGGGCACAGCGTATAGCCCCCATCTTTTTTGCTTCTTTGTGGAAGCAGGTTAACGTGAGAATGGCTACATACTGTTACCAAAATAGTTCGAAGTAGGGTCATTTTTGATAGGGACATCATAATCTCAGTGCTTACAAATGAGTATAAACTCCTTGTTGGTACCGGTTACAATTGTGATGTTTATCGCTATTTGTTCAGTTATTCATCGTGTGAATCTGATCCAATTCACGTTTGGTTTGTTAGTCAGTTGATCTGAAAAGAGGCTGGACTTATTGTCCACACGAACAACGTCGGCAAGGTTGTTAAATAGGCACCTTGTTACGTCGAAATGGATTGTTATCGCAAATGCGAGCAAAACCTGACTTAGCTTACCTAAGGTTTACTTGGTAAGTGGTCAGGTTTTTTTATACATAAAATTCAGGCTAATTATCGTTTTTCGGGATTGTTACCGCTATAGGGCAAAACCCGAGGATACCCAGATGTAATGCATTTTGGGGTCCTCGGGTTTTTTTATGTCTGCCAGCCAGCAATACCCATCTAACAAAAGGGCATAGTTATGGCATATCAACAACTTGCAATCGATATTATTAAAAGTGTCGGCGGCACCAGTAATGTGGCGAATGTTATGCATTGCGCAACTCGCTTGCGTTTCAAGCTCAATGACAGCGCGAAAGCGGACAAGGAACAAACAAAACTACTGGATGGTGTCATCGCAGCAGTAGAGAGCGGTGGACAGTATCAGGTTGTGATAGGTAATCACGTCAATCAGGTCTTTAAAGCGATACAGGCTGAAATAGGTGGAGACTCTGGTACTGAGCAACAAGATAAGACGGAGAACAAAGGTAAAGAGGGACTATTGAGTACCTTTATCGACTTGATCTCAGGGATATTCACTCCGCTTTTAGGCATCATGGCTGCGTCAGGTATTCTCAAAGGTGGATTAGCTTTGGCGATTGCTGCTGGCTGGACGACGACAGATAGCGGTATTTATCAGTTGTTGTTTGCTGGAAGTGATGCTCTGTTTTTCTTCTTTCCCGTTGTTCTTGGTTATACCGCTGGTGCGAAATTTGGAGGAAGTCCATTTGTCACTATGGCGATTGGTGGGGCACTCGTACATCCAAGCATGATTGCGGCGTTTGGCGCTTCTCAGGCTCCCGGTTATGAAGCGTTGACGTTTTTAGGTATGCCAATCACCTTTATGAATTACGCTTCTTCGGTTATGCCTATTATTTTTGCTGCTTGGGTATCGTGCAAGTTAGAAACGGTTTTCAATAAATTGCTGCCAAGTGCAATAAAGAACTTCTTCACGCCTCTGTTGTGCATTGTCGTTACCGTTCCTTTGACTTTTCTCGTTATTGGCCCAGCGGCAACACATGCGAGCCAACTTTTAGCTCATGGTTATGAGCTTGTCTACGCTGCAAGTCCTGTTTTAGCAGGCTTAGTGATGGGCGCATTCTGGCAGGTTTTCGTTATCTTCGGTCTTCATTGGGGCTTTGTTCCTGTTTTGCTTAACAACCTTGCCGTCTTGGGTTCTGACAGCATGATGCCACTGCTGGTTCCTGCTGTACTTGCTCAAGCGGGTGCTGCATTTGGTGTCTTCTTAGTGACCAAAGATATGAAGCTGAAAGCCATTGCGGGTTCTGCAACCACCGCTGGGCTGTTCGGTATCACTGAACCTGCTATCTATGGCGTAAACCTGCCGAAGAAGCGTCCGTTTGCTATTGGCTGTATTTCGGGAGCTATTGGGGCTGCAATCATTAGTTACTTCAGTGTCCGTATGTATTCGTTTGCGCTACCAAGTATTTTAGTTTTCCCACAAGTCATTCCCCCAACTGGTGTTGATTTAACGCTTTGGGTAACCGTTTTCGCTTCCATGCTTTCCATTGTTCTAGCGACGGTTTTAACCGTACTGTTTGGCAAAGTTAACGATGCCAGTAAAGACGCCACACACGCAGTTGTAACGGCCAGAGCGTAACGGCAACCCAAACCAAATTTTAAAGGAGATATATTCATGAGTTTTCGTTTTCCAGAATCGTTCCTATGGGGCGGTGCCACTGCCGCAAACCAAATTGAAGGTTCACATAATAAGCATGGTAAAGGTCTGTCTACATCCGATGTTCAGCCATTCGGTGCCTTTGGCGAACTTGTATACCGAGAAGAAGGTGATTTCAATATCAAGGACGTAGCGATCGATTTCTACAATCGTTACGAGGAAGACATCGCTTTGTTCGCAGAAATGGGGTTTACCTGTTTGCGAGTGTCTATTGCTTGGAGCCGAATCTTCCCAAATGGTAACGATTCTGAGCCGAATGAAATGGGCTTGGCTTACTATGATCGCGTGTTTGACGAGATGGCTAAGCACAACATCACTCCGTTGGTCACCATTTCTCATTATGAAATGCCATTGAACCTAGCGGACAAATATCAAGGCTGGGCGAGCCGTGAGGTAATAGGTTTCTTTGAGAACTACGCCCAAGTACTGTTCAAGCGTTACAAAGATAAAGTCAAATTGTGGCTAACCTTTAATGAAATCAACGTTACGCTGCATGAACCGTTTACGGGTTCTGGTCTTCCTCGTGATTGTAGTGAACAAACCCGATTCCAAGCTATTCATCACCAGTTGGTGGGTAGTGCAAAAGCGGTGAAAGCATGTCACGACATTATCCCAGATGCCAAGATCGGTAACATGATTTTGGGCGCGATTCAGTATCCTCTGACCTGTAAGCCTGAAGATGTCATGCATACGCTAACTCAAAACCGTGAATGGCTGATGTTTGGTGATATTCAGGCGCGCGGCTACTACCCAAGTTACATGACACGTAAATTTAAAGAGTTGGGTGTCGAGATTAACATTACTGAAGACGACAATGAATCTCTGAAAGAAACCATCGATTTTATCTCTTTCAGTTATTACATGTCTGGATGTGCGAGTACCGATCCAGGTGAAGCCGAGAAAGCAAGTGGCAACATGCTGAATATTATTGCCAACCCGTATCTAGAGGCTTCGGAGTGGGGCTGGCAGATCGACCCTGTAGGTCTGCGTTACTTACTCAATTTCCTCTATGACCGTTACCAACTACCGCTATTCATTGTGGAGAACGGCTTAGGTGCCAAAGATAAATTGGATGAGAACGGTGAAGTGATCGATGACTACCGTATTCAGTATTTGAATGATCATCTTTATCAAGTTGGTGAAGCGATTCAGGATGGTGTTCCTGTCATGGGTTACACCTCATGGGGGCCGATTGATCTTGTTAGTGCTTCTACAGCACAAATGTCCAAACGTTACGGCTTTATCTATGTAGATCGAGACGACAAAGGCAATGGTTCACTAGAACGTAAACGCAAGAAAAGTTTCCACTGGTACAAGTCAGTTATTTCCTCTCGAGGACAAGCTCTGCAAGGTCCAAAACAATAAAAAATTTAGTTGTTCCCCCACCGGCTCACCGGAAGCTCCTGCTCAGGTGAGCTTTTTTGCGTTCACTTTCGTACTGTGCAGATAGGAATGTTGATGTTCAAAGAGGCACTTTTTGAACGACAAAACTCATAAATTTCTATGGAATTAGTGCTTTCTGTAGTCGTTAGGTTCCTGAGTACACTATGTTACTAAATAGCCACTAGGTAAGGTGGCTATCGTTAGGTGTCTGGCTATTTCAAGAGTGTAACCCTATGGTTATTTATGATTTTTGATCAGCCATTTATACACGTCAGAATTACTAAACGCAGTCTGCCACGATGAATCATGACCACCGTTTTCAATTTCTGTATAACGAATTTTGGTGGTCGAACCTCCTGCTCTGATGATGGAATCAACCATCTCTCGTGAGTATTCAACACTGGTCACTTCATCATTACTGCCGTGGAATACCCATGTTGGTATATGTTTGATTTTATCGGCTTGTTTTGGATCTGCGCTCCCTGCGATAGGTAGAGCTGCCGCAAACAGTTCAGGTCTTTGAATCATTGCATTCCACACACCTTGTCCGCCACGAGACAACCCTGTCATATAAATTCTGTTTGCATCAATATCCGGATTGTTTTTTATCATCTCATCAATAAGATGCAGTAGCGCTGTCATAGATGGAGTTGATGGTGTCTGCGTATAGTCATAATGATCTAACGTTGTGCTAGCCCATCGCATCGGTTTCGGCGTCTGTGGAGCAAGAACGTAAACGGCTTGAATTGCCTGATTGGTCTCGCTCGCGAAATATTGCGGGCCAAAGTTTGTGCCCTGATACATCTGTGCTTGGTTATCTGTTCCCGCTTCCCCACTACCGTGTAAGTGGATGATTAATGGTAGTTTTGTTCCTGCTTGGTTCGGAGAATAAACTTGATACGGGAGGTCAAATGCTCCGTCGCTATAGACAGCCGAACTCCAGTCAGCCAATGCCGGAGTTACTGCTAGGAAGGAAATGGTTAGAGTGAGTATAGGCTTCAACATGACATATCCATTTTTCTGATGAATGTAACCGGTATCATAGCAATCAGTTTGGCATGATTGTGTGATCTTACAGTCAACTTAAGCGGATACTATTTCACTGATGCAATAGACATTTTTCGAGATTCGCCCCTATATGGATAGAAATTACATACTCACTTGGTTAAAACTTGAGCTGCTATTGAGTTTTTTATTTATAATTTAGACTAATGATTCAAATTTGAGACATTACTTCAATTGATATGCTGGCATAATGCGCGCTTTGACTATTTAAGTGTGACGGAAGTAACTTGGACATCTATGACGATCTAGAGCGTTTTAAGCAACAAATTCAGCAAAATACCCATTTTCAGCAGTTTGAATTGTCTCGTGGTCACGAGATGGTTAAGGCTCATTACGCTATTTTTAATCAGTTAGACGAGCACTTTTCTGCTCAAGCACAGGATAGTGCACATTTGGATCATCTTAACGGTATTGACGCTGAACACTCAACTTCGTTCGATGCGAACCTTATTACCAATCGAGTGACCGATAAAACGTCAGAAACTTCGATTTTCGATTCAGTATCAAAAATTTCTTCTAAGCAGTCGTTAGAACGTCTGTTGCATTCCGCAGGGCTATCTCAAGAGCGTGAAAGTACACTGGTCATGGCGGGGAACGAGTAATGCCTTTAATTGCTGTTTATTCTCCAAAAGGTGGTACTGGAAAAACAACACTTGCTGCCAATCTTTGTCATTCTTTTTCAACTATGGGTCTTAAAACTGTGGCAGTGGATTTTGATCCACAAAATGCTTTGCGCTTGCAGTTTGGTATTCCTCTCGCTGATACGTCCGGTTATGTTGCTTCTGCCAGTGAGTCTGCAATGTGGAGTAAGCATTTGCTTTCCACTCCGCATCATGTCTTTGTGCTGCCTTATGGTAAGACGACGATTCAACAACGTTCTGCGTTTGAGATGAGCTTAATTCGAGAGCCTTCTTTTGTTGCTCGTGGTTTGCAAGAGTTACTGGCTCAACCTGATCTTATTGTTGTTGCGGATTTACCTACTGCAAATATCTACGCTATACAGTCATTGCTTCCAAAAGCCGATGTGGTTGTTATTCCACTTCTGGCGGATACCGCCTCTTTGTCGTTGTTACCAGAAGTTGAAAACCTTTTTGCCGACATTGCAATGCAAGAGAATGCACCGGATACCTTTGTGGTTATCAATCAAGCCGATTATCGCCGTAAAGTCAGCAAAGACGTTGAAGGTTATATGGTTCAACGACTAAACGACACGGTTATCGGTATTGTTCATCGCGATGAAAGTGTGGTTGAAGCAAATGCTGCTCAACAGTCGATTTCGTCAGTTAACCATGCTTCAGTAGCGGCTTTTGATATTGAAGTCATCAGTAAAAAACTGGCTGAAAAACTGGGATTGGTGACCAACGATGGTTCAATGTTCTCTGCTCCAGCTCCACATCACACTTAATTAGCGATCGGTAAACATTAAGAATGAATAAGCTAGCTTTATATTTGCTGATCATTGTCATGTCTCCATTGGCAGCAATGGTTGTTGTCACTCCAATGGACAGTGACAAGCAATTCGTGTTTGCGATTGTCAGCCTAGTAATACTGTATTTGCTCAATTTCAGTAAACGTCGCGACATATCTGTGGTGATGGTGCTGTTTTCCATCTTAACCTCGACTCGCTACCTATATTTCCGTGCTGATCAGACGTTGCATTTCAATTCGATGATTGAAGCGATTCTAGGAACTGGGCTGTTTATCGCTGAACTCTATTCTTGGGTAATGTTGCTGCTCGGCTACTTACAAACGACATTCCCTTTGAATCGTCAGATTGTTCCATTGCCAAAAGACAGCAGCAAATGGCCGACGGTGGACGTTTATATTCCTACTTATAACGAATCACTGGATGTTGTTCGCGATACGGTCTTGGCAGCGCAATGTCTTGAATACCCTAAAGATAAAATCAAGGTTTATATTCTTGATGACGGTAAGCGCAAAGAATTTGCAAGGTTTGCTCAGCAGGCAGGTGTTGGGTATATCACTCGCTCAGACAACTCGCATGCAAAGGCAGGTAACTTAAACAACGCATTGAAGCAAACTAACGGTGAGTTGATTTGTATTTTTGACTGTGACCACGTCGCTGTACGGGTGTTCTTGCAGGCAACGGTGGGTGCTTTCCTGAAAGATCCAAACTTAGCGTTAATGCAGACTCCGCACCACTTTTATTCTCCTGATCCTTTTGAGCGCAATCTGTACGGTAAACATGATATTCCTAACGAAGGCGAACTTTTCTACGGCCCGATTCAGCAAGGGAATGACATGTGGAATGCGACCTTCTTCTGTGGTTCATGTGCTGTTTTGCGCCGAACCGCATTAGAACAGATTGGTGGCGTTGCTGTTGAAACAGTAACGGAAGATGCACATACCGCACTAAAAATGCAGCGTTTAGGTTGGAATACCGCTTATCTGCCAATTCCGATGGCAGGTGGTTTAGCGACTGAGCGTCTTGGTTTGCATGTGATTCAGCGTAACCGTTGGGCGCGTGGCATGGTGCAGATCTTCCGTGTTGACAACCCATTGTTAGGTCGTGGTCTCAAGCTGCAACAACGTCTCTGCTATTTGAGTGCAATGTTGTACTTCTTATTCCCGCTGCCAAGAATTGTATTCTTGACGGCGCCGCTCGCGTTTTTGCTGTTCAACCTCAACATCATTCACTCGTCAGCAAGCCTGATTTTTTCTTACGCATTGCCGCATTTTATAATGTCGATGTTCGTCTCTTCCCGTTTGAATGGGCGTTCACGATACAGTTTCTGGGGTGATATTTACGATATGGCGTTGGCGTTCCACTTAGCGCTTCCAACCATTGTGACCATGATTTTCCCGAAGCGAGGTAAATTCAACGTAACCGACAAAGGCGCTTTGCTCGACAAGACCTATTTCGATGCTCACATTGTTAAGCCGCATATGATTACCGCAGCGATACTGGTTATTGGTATCGGTTGGGGCATCTATCGGGCTTTGGGGTATTCATTCTTTGTGGCTGATCCTATGGTTGTAGCACTCAATGTGGGATGGTCGGTTTATGGACTATTCTTCTTGCTCGCAGCCATTGCCGCAGGTCGTGAAACGAAACAGATTCGTGAAACCATCCGCTTGGATGTGAAAATTCCTGCTGTAATTCATTATGTTAGCGGTGTGCTCTCTCGCTCGCATACAGTGGACCTCTCTATGGGTGGCTGTCTGGTTGCATTACCTGCAGATCAACGAAGTGAAGCGGTTGAAGCGATTGAACTTCAACTTCGCTCGGGCAGTATCGCCATTCCTGTTGAGCAGATAGGTGTTAATGAAAAGGGCTATCGCTTGAAGTTCAGTGAAGTTTCTTTGAATCATCGTCGTGAACTCGTTCGTATTGTATTGGCTCGCTCTGATGCTTGGGTTCGTGCTCCACGCAAACAAGACAGACCGTTGCGCTCTCTAGTGACGATTGCTTCGTGTATTTGGGATGTAGCGTGTGATGCGCTCAAAGTTTACCGAATGTCTCGAAAAAGAAATGCAGTCCCATCTAAAAGCCTCAGTGGAGAGCAAGCGTAATGAAAAATATGTTGCTAACAATGCTGGTGGCTTGGTTCTCTTTACTGCTGCCAGTGAAAGCGTGGGCATCGACAGAAGAGGATAGCAGCGTTCAACAGTATCAAAACAAAATGACGTTAGCTGATATGGGCTACGTTAAGGGTATTGTGTTCCGTGGCGGTCAAAAAGACGCTGGTGTTCTGTTCAGTTTGCCAATTGACCAACTGGTTAATCATGCTCAAATGACATTAGACCTACGCTCGTCTACTTCATTGATGGATAGCGATGTCACCTTGCAGGTTCGTGTTAACGGCGAACCAGTTGGGTCGATTCCACTTTCTTCAGTACAGCAGATGGCAAACAGTTATCAGTTAAATGTACCAGCACTGCTAGTCAGCTCTCGCAACACATTGAGCTTCAGTCTTATCAGTGAGCAAGACAACTTATGTGTTCAGAATGAGGATAATCGTGCCGAGCAGATTGAAATCCTACCGAGTTCAAAGCTTGAGCTGAGTGCGCAGCAGTTAGGTATCGCTGCAGATTTAAACTTCTTCCCCAACCCGTTTTGGGATGCTCAGGATATGTTGGATAGCCCAATTCAATTCGTCTTTCCTCAATCATTGACCGCTGAACAAGTGAGCGCGGCAGCGGCTCTGTCATCATGGTTTGGCGTACAAGCCACTTACCGCGGTGTTTCATTTGAGGTTTCAAAAGGTCAAATTCCGCTGAGTAATGCAATTGTATTTGGTGCGCCGGGTGACAAAATCGGTGATATTACGTTGCCGAATGCAGAACAACCTTTATTGCAAGTTGTCGCTAACCCACGTAATTCGCTTTATAAGTTGCTGTTGGTCGTGGCGAAAGATCAGCATGGGTTGCAATCAGCAGTACATCGTTTAGCTCGCCTAGATTTTGAAAAACAAACCTCGCGATACGTGGTGGAATCTGAGGCGATTGCCAAAAGCAAACCTTACGATGCGCCGCGCTGGATTTCGACATCAGAACCTGTGCTACTGAGTGAGCTGAGTGCTCAAGGGCAAAACATGGTGGCGAAAGGTATCTGGCATAACTCGCTGGATTATTCATTCCGTGCAGCGCCCGATTTATTCTTGTGGGACGGGGAAACCATTCCTTTGAATATTGATTACAGCTTCCCACCCGACGCTTTGATTGATACTGAACACTCGTTTTTGAACGTGGTTTTCAACGGTAAGTTTTTAAATGATTTACCAGTAAACCAACGCGGCGTACTTGAACAGCTATGGCGTCGTTTGGGTGGTGATACTCGTCAGGAAACCGCGCTGTTACCGATTCAGCCATACATGATTTATGGTGATAACCAGTTATCGCTCTATTTTGATGTCAAACCACAAGCTGATTTACCTTGTGGTGCATCGATGGACAGCAATATTCAAAGCCGAATTAAAAACTCGTCGAGTATTGATTTGAGCCAAACCCAGCATTTTTCGTTATTACCTAACCTGTCATTTTTTGTTGGCGCGTCATTCCCGTTTTCACGCTTAGCGGATTATTCAGGAACCGTACTTTGGTTACCTGCCAACCCAAGCAACGAGCAATTAAAAACACTCTTTAGTTTGACGGCACGATCAGGTGCGGCAACAGGTACCGTGATTTTCCAAAACCACGTCATTCTTGGATCACCTTCCAGCAGTTTGGAACTTGAGCACAAAGACATTCTGGCGGTGAGTTCGATGAAAGAAGCGCGCTTTAACCGCATGTTGTTAGCCAACTCGCCTTTTGAAGAGCAGGACCACATATTGCGTGTTAAGCCCCAATCGATGGGCGATAAGTTGATCAGTTGGTTACAAGGGAACTGGAATCTCACTGAGCAAGAAGCCGAAAGATACTTCTCGTCTAATGAATCATGGCGTGGCTTCATTAGTTTTGAGTCTCCTTGGAGCGAAAACTACACGGTAGTTGTTGCCACCGCTTCATCAGATCAGCAACTAGTTAAGTTGGATAAAGACCTGAAGATCGCTTCCATCAACGCGGCTATTCGCGGCGATGCCACAGTTATTACCGATGACAATGGAGCAACCAGTTTTCAGGTTGCACCTCAGTTTCCATCTGGTCAGCTACCTTGGTACAAAATGGCTATCTGGTATGCCAACCAGCACAGCGCCATTTTCGCTTTGTTGACTCTGATTGTTTCGTCGATTTTGGGATTTGCTATTTATAGCCGCCTACAGCGCAAAGCCGAACTGCGCTTGAATGAAGAGTAGGGGCTCTGGATTCATCATTATGAAAAAGAATACGTTAAAACTTTTCTCCACATTATTTTTGGTTGAAGCGCTGCAAGTTGCGATGGTTACGCCTGCTTGGGCTAATGATCCAGCGCTAGCTTCCCTGCTTGATCAGGCTAAGTATTGGCACGAAAAATCCAATCCGACACTGGCACAAGAGTCGATACAGAAAGTTCTGATGGTTGACCAAAATCAGCCAGATGCGTTGTATCTGATGTCACTTTGGGCGCAAGAGCGTGGTGATATTACTGAGAGTGCTCAGTGGAAAAGCCGACTAGAAAAAGCGCACCCAAATGCACCACAGCTTCAGCAGTTAACGCGTTCGCAAGCTCTAGGGCAATTGCCACAAAGTGGAATTGAACAAGCGCGTCGTCAGGCTCAGTCTGGTGATATCAAAGGTTCGATTGCGACTTGGGATGAACTGTTTAAAGGCAGTGAGCCGCCGATTGAATTGGCGCCTGAATATTATCTGACCATGTCTGGCGATAAAGATCTGTACAGCAAAGCGGTGTCTGCACTGGGCAAACTCGCTAAGCAGAACCCGAACAACAGTGCAGTGGGTATTGCCTATGGTCAGGTGTTAACTTATCGCAAGCCAACGCGCCGTCAGGGACTGAAGCAGCTGGAAACTTATGCGCAGCAGAGTAAAACAGCGTCTGATTCTTTACGTCAGGCACTATTGTGGTTAGAACCAAAAGAACCTGATGAGCGTTATTACCAACGTTGGGCGTTAGCACATCCACAGGATAAAGCGGTTTTAGAACACTACAAAGCGGCCGTCGGTGGAGACATCAAACGCAGTGGTTACAACGAGCTGAATCAAGGCAATCTGGAGCAAGCGGAAGTTGAATTTCAACGTGCGTTGGCAAAATCACCGAACGATGCAGACGCTTTGGCCGGTATCGGTTATGTGGCACTGAACAAAGGTGACTACTCAAAAGCCGCAGATTACCTAAAACGTTCAGCTGCTCAGGGTGGAAATCAAGCCAGTAAGAGACGCGAACAAGCCGACGAAGCACAATTTCTTGCTCAGTTAGAACAGGCAAAATCTGCCTATCAAGCGGGCAACACGGCACAAGCGTTAGAATTAAGTGCGCCGTTAGCCAAGCGCAAAGGTGAAGCTGGACGTGGGGCAAAACTGTTTCGAGCGGATGTGTTACGTCATAACGGCGACTACGCGCAAGCTGAAGCACTGCTGCTTAAGGTTTTGGATGAAGAACCGAACAATCAGGCTGCTAAAGAAGCTCTGTACTATGTTTATGCTGAGCAGAACCAGACTGATAAAGCGAAGAACTTGCTGAGTTCTCTGCCGCAGCAAGTCCAGAGCCGCATCCGCAAAGCGGACAGTTATAGCAATATTCGTGATCTGGCCAAAATGGCGGTGGATGTGGGCAACATCGAAACCGCGATTGTGATTTTGGATAATGGCCTTCAGCGTTTACCGAACAACCCATGGCTTCGATTGGAGTTGGCTCGTCTTTACCTGCAACAAGGTGATGCAGTTGCAGCACAAGGAGTTATTGCCTCGTTAGAAAGTGAGCAAGCGAGTGGCGAAGATTTGTATGTGGCAGGGCTTTATTACTCTGGTCAGGAAAAGTGGAAGCAAACCAATCTTTTGCTATCTCGTATTCCAGAATCCGAGCGTAATGCCCAAGCCAACGCTTTGTACAAAGAGTCAAAGTTCTATCTCGATTTGGAGTTGGCGAGCTCTCATATCGCCCACGGGCAAATTGCTCAAGCTAGACAATCGTTAAAAGCGATGCAGCCGCAAGCCATCGAGAAACCAATTTGGGCCGGCAAACTTGCTCAACTACTGATGAAAACAAGAGATGTTGATCTTGCCATAGATGTGGTTGATGCGAGTCAAGCGCGAGGTATTGAAGGTAATGCGGGCGACTATGCAGACCAAGTGTCTGTGCTATATCAAGCGGGGCTGAAACAGCAAGCACAAGATCTGCTGAATCATCCACAAATTATTGCCAACAGTACTCCGTTGCAACTTGCACGAGCTCGGAATGTGTATGTGATTAACCAAGCGGATACATTACGTGAGCAAGGCCAATATGCACCAGCGTATGACATGCTGACAGCCGCGCTGCAAACCGATCCAACAAGCAAAGATCTGATGTTAGCCATGGGACGTTTGTATCAAAGCGGTAAGCTGAATGATCAAGCAGAAGTAGTCTATCAATATCTTTTGGACAATCAGCAAGATACACCGGAGCAAGATGCACTGGTTGGCGCAATTAATATCGCTTTGGTGAAAGGTGAAGCGAGTAAAGCGCGTGAATTATCAGAACAGTTGCAGCAGGTGAAATCTCCATCGCGTCTGCTGCTAATTGCTCGTATTGATGAAGCGCAAGGCAAGCACGCTGAGGCAATGGCTAATTTGCGTCAAGCTCGTGCACAGTTACTTGGCTTGCAGTCTACTCACGCGAGCACTTCGCCTATGGTTGGCGGGTTGGTGATGGCAGATAACCCATTTGCTACTGCACAAAGTGCTGCAAATTCTAATGTCGCTCCATCTGTATATGGTACGACTATGCCTTGGCAGGTGAGCGCGCAAACATCGGCTAACGGGGCGTATATTAATCAACGTGCGGATCTTCCTCAGCCAACCGCAGAGCAGCAGACTCTGGCGGATGTGAACCGTTTAATGATGCAAATATCTGATCGCACATCTAGCTGGGTTCAAGGTGGCATTGAAATTCGCGGACGTGATGGTGAAAACGGACTTAGCCGACTGACTGAAGCTCGCGCTCCTATGGAATGGTCGACAGTACCGTTTGGTGATGCTCGATTTGCGATAAACGTTGCACCGGTAACTCTGGATGCAGGTACCTCTTCTGGTGATGCAAACCGTCGCTTTGGTACAGGTGCATTAATTCAGGGGCAGGTAGCTGAAACAGAAGGTGTTTCTTCGTTAAATGGCGACACATTGCCTGATGTTGATTCTCAAGGTGGACAACGTCAAAGTGGCGTTGAACTGGCAATGTCATTGCGAGATCAGTATTACCAGTTAGATATCGGCACCACGCCGCTTGGTACAGAGTTGAGCACATTAGTCGGCGGTGCAAAAGCGATTGCCCCGTTAGGTGATTACACTAAACTGTCCTTCTCTCTAGAACGCAGAGCAGTAAAAGACAGCATGCTTTCGTATGTAGGCATGAAAGACAGTTTCTCAGGTCAATACTGGGGACAAGTGACGCAAAACGGCATCAACATTCAACTGAATTACGATGATGGTGAAGTAGGTTACTATGCTGGCGGTGGTGTGTGGCGCTATGCTGGTCGCAATGTCGAAGATAACGATGCAGTAAAAGTAGAAGCAGGCATGTACTTGCGTCCTCTTAAAGCGGATGACAGAGAGCTGCAGATCGGCTCACACATCAGTTATCAGAATTTCGAAGAAAACCTCAGCTACTACAGTTTTGGGCATGGTGGTTACTTTAGTCCGCAGAACTATGTCAGCGTCTCTTTCCCTGTGGAATATACGCAGGAGTTTTCGAAGTTGAGTTTGGGTATTGGCGGCGCATTGGGTTACCAGTCTTATAGTCAGGATGAAGCCAACTACTTCCCCGGACAATCAGCGATGCAATCAACCTTGGAGTCCTACGTTCGTTCGGGTTGGGCAAAAGAGGCACGATACAGCGGAGAGAGCACTGACGGTATTGGGTACAGTTTCCAAGCGAGACTGGGCTACAAAATTAAGCGTGATTTAACGCTAGAAGCTAAAGTCGCTTATGACACATTCGGTGATTACAACGAGTCAAAAGCGCAGCTCTCATTACGTCAGTCTTTCCAAGACTATTAATCTAGCATGATGATAAGCAGAGTATCTTCCGCAGAGCTCTGCTTATTTTGTATCAAAGGGATGAATGAATTGATGTTCAAGCTCTACAAACAGATGCTCAAAGTTTGGCTGTTGATGCTTTGTGGTATTAGCTCTGCCAGTGCATCTTCACTTGACTGGACCACGTTTAAACAACGCTTTATGGCGCCTGACGGCCGAATTTTGGACAGTGGTAATCGCAATATCAGTCATACCGAAGGTCAGGGTTTTTCTATGTTGTTTGCTGTTGGGGCGAATGACAAAGCGTCGTTTGACAAGATTTGGGGATGGACTCATTCCCATCTTAAAGATCAAAAATCCGGCCTGTTTTACTGGCGTTATAACCCAGTGATTGCTGACCCTATCGAAGATAAAAACAACGCCTCCGATGGCGATGTGTTGATCGCATGGGCACTGCTAAAAGCTGGACAACGTTGGAACCACAAACCCTATTTAACTGAGTCAGATCGCATCGTTCGTGCGGTTCTCAATCATACGGTTATAGACTTTGCAGGTCGCAAAGTGATGCTTCCGGGGCGCAGCGGTTTTACCGCGCAAGACTCGATAACCTTAAATCCTTCTTATTTTATCTTTCCTGCTTGGCGCGACTTTGCTGAACGCAGTTACCTAGCCAACTTATGGACATTGATTGAGGATTCTCAGCAGTTGATGACCGACATTGACTGGGGGCAACATCGCATTCCGACCGACTGGATAACGCTTTATGCGGACGGAAAGACAGCACCAGCAACAAAGTGGCCAGCTCGAGTGAGTTATGATGCGATTCGGGTTCCTCTTTATATGAAGTGGGATCGCGGGGATAACCCACTGTTAGGCCGATGGCAATCATGGTTTTCTGGTTACTCACGTTTAAAAACGCCAGCATGGGAAAATATGACTAACCACGAAGTGGCAAATTATCCAATGCGAGGCGGACTGCTAGCGGTGCGAGATTACACTATGAATCAACTCAGTAGCGACGCGACCAAGGTACGGGCGAGTGATGACTACTATTCGGCGAGCTTGAAATTGCTGGCGGCACTAGCTAACGATGGTTTTTAAGTTTGGATTAATGTCGCTACACCCAAAACTGGTTTCGAGTTCTATGTTTAAGAACTCGTAAACTAGATTCAAACGATTACTGCTGTTAAGTGGTATCACGGCCATTGTTGTCATTAGGCTGAGACGAGTGGTGTAGTCGAGATATGCTTGCGCAGCTTTCAACGTTTCTACAGGTTTGAGCAGTTACTCCTTTTCTGAGATATGCGATACGCTAACGTCTAAAGTATAAAATTTGAACAAGATTACTATTGTTTTGTTTTATATTTCATTAAGCTAACTAGCCTCTAGTAAATCCGACCATCTAAAAGTTACGGTGTAAATCTCTGTTATGAAAAAGCCAACAGCAACCGATGTTGCGAAACTTGCTAACGTTTCAGTAAGTACAGTGTCGAGATATTTCAACAGAAGTGCTTATCTTGCTGAAGATAAAATTGTAGCTATTGAAGAGGCGATTGAGAATTTAGGCTTTATCTCAAAAGCATCTATGAACGTTCAAAAGCACAAAGAAAAATTGATTGGATTAGTGATACCAACTTTCGATAGTTCGTTTATTAGTATGGTTCTAGAGGGTATGGATTCTGCAATACAGAACAGCGCATACCGGCTTTTGATTGAGACGACTCATTGGCAAAAGGAACATGAAAAGCGAGTCATTCAACAAGTACTTAGCCAAGGTGTAGATGGCCTAATCATGATGGTGAGTAGTTTAGTTGAAGAAGAGGTTCGGAGCCTAGTCGGCGATCTGCCAGTTTTGATTTTAGCTGGTGCAGAGGATAGCAGTTATCCTTGTCTGAAAGTGGATAACGTCTCGGGCGGAAAAATGGCGACTGATTACCTTATTGGTCTTGGACATCAAAAAATAGTACACCTTTATAGCAACGAGATTGGTAACAGAGACTCATTAGGACGGATGGAAGGTTATAAAGCGAGTTTGAAGTCAGCGGATGTCGATGTTGATGACAATCTGATTTTAAATGGAGGGTATAGAGCCTCTCTCTCTTCTCAAGCCATACAAAGCTTAATTAATCGAAAGGTGCCGTTTACGGCGGTATTTGCTGCTAATGACCTTAGCGCCTTAGGTGCAATTCAGACACTGCTCAGAAACGGAATAAAAGTTCCGGAACAAGTTTCAGTAATAGGGTTTGATGATTGTCCAATCTCGTCAACATTCTATCCCAAGCTCACAACGGTAAGTCAGCCTTTACACGATATGGGCAAATCTGCCATTACTTCGATGTTAGACCTGATTGCTGGTCGTGATATTGATTTTGGGGCGTTGGAATTAAAACTCGTCACCAGAGACAGCACATCTAAAGCTCCGCCTCACCCTTGGGTGTGAAGTTTGTTGTCAACTCACGAGTAAGTATTGTCTCACTCTTGATGGTGTCGTTATTTCACATCTCTTGATGGAATACATTTGGTATTGTTGTGGTAAATCTTAGCTCTTAACAGGTCCTGTACTCTCCCTTTTTATCAGTTCAACAGGAGGAACGTGAGGATTAGATGCATTCATACTGGTCAAATCAACAATATATTGCATCGCTAGTTCTCCCATCTCATATAAAGGCTGTTTAATGGTTGTGAGTGATGGAATAGATATCGCGGAGGTATATAAGTCATCGAAGCCAATCACAGACACATCGCTTGGTACGTCCAATTTGTGTTCTTTCAAAGCCTGAATAACACCATATGCACTTAAGTCATTTGCAGCAAAAACTGCAGTGAACTCGATCCCTTTGTTTATCAGATCATTTATCGCTTTATAGGAGTATTCGAAGTAATAACCACCGTTAATGATGAGATTTTCGTCAATGTTTAATCCTGCCTCTAGTAAGCTTCTCTTATAACCTTTTAAGCGGTCACCGGCATCAGGCCCCTCATCCAAACGACCATGAGCATGAACAATTTTTGTATGCCCAAGTTGAATCAAATGGTTGGTGGCAATGCTACCCGCAATAATATTGTCGAATTTTAAGCTTGGGAGAGAACCTAAGTTATTACCAGCAACAACGAGGACTGGTACATCTCCAACTTGCTGTTTGATCTCCTGTTCTGAAGATAAGTTGACGATGAGAACCAGAGCATCAACGCCGATGTCCATCATCTGTTTAATTATTTTTTGCTCGCGGACTTTAGAAAAGTTGGAGCTTTCAACTCTCAAACTATAAGCGCTATTTTGTGCCCAGTGATTCATGCCGTTTAAGATGCACGAAAAATACGAGTTATCGAATGTTGGAATAACGACGCCTATTTTCATGCTCCTAATTTTTTTAGTGCTTATTTTTGTGTTTTTAGGTTTGAAGTTGAGCTCGAACATAGCTTGTTCGATTGCTCGTACCTTGTCTTTACAAATATATGCTTTGCGATTGCTATAGCGAGAAACTGTACTCGCTGAAACACTTGCTAGCTGAGCAATGTCATATATTGTTGGTTTCTTCATTAATGCTCACTTTGTCAAAATATCCATGAAAGGTATGTCATTTTTTGTTTTCCATAAACTACGAAGGAGAACTATGGGTGCAAAAGAATAAAAAATCAAACTCAACGAATTACATGGTTAATTTCCGCCAGAGAAATTTAAAACATTGGTCGGTTTGAATACTAATTTTTACTAAAAAACACCTGTTTTAAAATAGAGTCTGATCACTAATTCGACGCTTAGTAATGAAGTTTTCTTACGCTTAAGAAGGTGTTTTTCTTGGGTGGTGAGATTTAATTTATATGTATAACAATGAGTTATTGTTAATGTTCTTTTTCGTGTCCAGATTTGTTGCACGTGTCAGATGACGTGTGTGAGTTTTGTCTCTATCAACTAGTCAGACAAAGATCAAGAATAGAGACAACGAGATTTCTTTCGGGTAGGGAATATTAAACCTACTTCTGTATTTTCAGTTTATATGAAAAATTAATGGGTTAAATATTCGAAGTAATGTCGATGTTTTGATATTAGGATTTATTGATTAGGCATGGATTGGCTAGTTTAAGTAATTGCATTTCTAGCTTTTGTTTGTAATGCAAGTATATCTCTATGATTTTTCACAAAAGGAAGTTCTTTTACCTGTTCATGGTTAAGAGTTTGTATTGTGGAAGTGTTTTTTATTAATCCATAAATAGTCATCGACCGTATTTTTAATTAATAAATTTTATAAATAAAAATTAACGAGTAATTACAATGCTTATCAAAAGTATTGATTACTCATTGTTTCATTTGATAACAATATGAGCGTGAAGATGAGTAACCTAAATAAAAAACTGATTGCCATAGCAATACTTCCATTTTTACTCGCCGGATGTGGTGAAGAGCAGAAGATGTCTTCTGAGGATTCGACCGAAAATGTGTTTAACTTATTTGGCGTTAAGGCTGTGGATACTGCCTACAAGGCTTTGATTTTATCTGCAACCGATGGTTATGCCAGTACGGTCGTTACCGATGCATACGTGTTCTCATCGGATATTAATGCAGGTTTAATTAATAATAATGGCACCAACGATACGATAGATGTTGAGGTGTTGGGTTTATTATCGGGTTCGCTGATGCTTCAGGCGGACAATAAGGCTGCTGATTTTTCTAATTATGAATCCGGCTTCTTGGAGTTTAACATTCGTTCTAAAAGTGCGGTTCCGGATGATCTAACAGTAGCTATTGATAATGGCTGGCCCAACCGTAAAGTGTTTTCCCTCAATGGGTATGTCAACCATACCAATGATTGGGAAGGTATCTCGATCCCCATCAAATGTATGAAGCCGGGCGCCGGTATGAACGATTTTTCATTAGACAGTGTCGTTACACCGTTCTTTATGGAATCAAGCAAAGCTTACAGTTTTGAAATTACCGATATTGCCTACAAAGAAAAATCTGAATTTACACCAATTGTTGATGCTAACTCATGCAGCTAAGGAGTGTATCACCTTATTACCATTAGTGAATGCTTATGTAATGTTAATATCTATAGGATATATATCTGGTGCTTCGGATTATGTTCAACTTTAAAAGTATAGTAAGAGCCAATATTTAATTGGTTCTTACTATTTAGTATTTATTGATTTTTAATCTTTATATTTCTATTTTTATTCGGAATATCTATGAATTTTATATTAAAGTTTATCATGGCTGCCGGTATATCTTTTATTATCACTGCATGTAATGGTGGTGACGGTGGAAACAATATTAGTGATGCCTCAGTAAATACACCTGCGCGCTCTGTATTCGGTGCTGAAGTCTATGGGTTTGACAGTGATAAAGTACTGTACGGAAAGTTTATTATTCGGATGAAAATGGTTTCGAAACTAGGAGTCATTTCTTCTTTTTTTCTATACGATAATGATTCTTGGGCTGGTGGCATACCTTGGCGTGAAATCGATATTGAATCTATCGGAAAGTCGAAAGACCTTTTGCAAACCAACATTATTACTGGAACGTCTGATTCGCAAATTCAATCTGAAAATACCTTTAAAATTAATGATATAGAAAGCTTTCATGAATACACCTTAATTTGGACGCCAAATGAGGTGACTTGGCTAGTGGATGGCGTTCAAATTCATCAGGAACTCGCGGCTAACTCTCAGCAGGTAAGGGATCTCATTAATACGCCACAGACCTACCGAATGAATATTTGGGTTTCTAAATCGGTCGCTTGGGCAGGGGAATTTAACTTAGACAGCCTACCACTACAGCAAGAAGTCGACTGGATTGAATATTATCAATATGACCAATCGACTCATAGCTTCGCGTTGTCGTGGCGTGATGATTTTGATAGCAATTTTCTAGACACAAACCGCTGGGGAACGGCGAACTGGACTTTTGAACAAAATGCTTCGACTTTTAGAACATCTAACGTTTCTGTTGAAGATGGAAAACTGATATTACGTTTGACTGAGTAAAATACATCCTCTTGTGAGTAAAGAGGCTCTCAACTTCATTCGCTGTTGGAACGATTCTAATCATGAACAAAGCGCACAAAAGAAACCAATATCCTTTTGTGCGCTTTGGCTTTAGGGGTTAGATCTTAAAGCGTCCTATTTGTTTTTCTAGCTGAACAACCAAATCACGTAGCGTATGGGCTTCGTTTTCACCCTCTGCTGCGTCTTGTGCTAGGCCGTTACTGAGTTCACGAACAGACTCTGTGTTTGTGTTGATTTCAGAAGTAACGAGCGATTGCTCTTCTGCGGCAGATGCAATTTGTGTTGCCATATCGCTTATCATGCTTATTGCTTGGCTGATTTGCTGGAGCTGGTCACCCATATGTTGAACGTCATCAACGCTGGTTGTCACTAACGAGTGGCTATGAGTCATTGCTGATACCGCTTCGCCAGTCACTTTCTGTAATCCTTCAATTTTTGATTGGATCTCTTCTGTTGACTGATGTGTTCTTTGCGACAACACACGTACTTCATCGGCAACCACAGCAAAGCCTCGTCCATGTTCTCCAGCTCGTGCAGCTTCTATCGCCGCATTAAGAGCAAGCAGGTTAGTTTGTTCTGCAATCGAGCGGATAGTGGAAAGAATGGTTGAGATTTCTTGAGTATGATTCTCTAGTTCACCAATGATTTTGGTGGAGCTGTTGAGCTCTGACGCCAACTGGTTAATTGAATCAATGCTTTTTTGCATTTGCTCATAACCCGCTTGCCCAAGAGTGACTGACTCATTGGCGTTTTTCGCCGTACTTTCTGCGTTATTGGCGATTTCAGCGGTTGCAGCTGCCATCTCTGTCACAGCCGTTGCAACCATAGTGATTTCGTCTTGCTGCATACTGACTCGTGAACTACGAGTTGATGCAGATTTCGCAGATAGATCAGCATTTTGGTTGATGGATAAGGTGATATCGCGAACATTCACCATGATGGTATGTAAGCTGCCGACAAACTGATTAAATTTCTCTGCCAATGTTCCGACTTCATCATTGCTCTTCACTTCAAGTCTTTGAGTGAGGTCTCCGTTGCCTTCTGCGATGTCAGTTAGCGCTAAAGTGATATGAGACAGCCCTTGAAGCTGTTTGGACACAACTGTAGACGCCACTAAACCCAAAACAACAAGAATACCTGCGGCAATCATTAGCTGATTGAACAAGGTAGCAAGAATGGGTTCTTCTAAGGTTTTCTTGTCTAAAACAACAACCAGCATCCAATCTGTATTCTCGATTGCCTTGCTGGCGATGACTTTTGCGCGGTCGTCTAATTTAATTTCGAATTGCGAGCGGTTGTCTGAAGAGCTCTTGAGTTGTTGCCATGTCAGGTCTGGATGAATATCCGAAATTGGTTTTAACACTAGATCAGCGTTGTTGTGAGCAACAATATTACCTTTAGAGTTAACTAAGAAAGCATAGCCATTTCCTGGAACCGAAATAGATAAAACATCCTCAGCTAGCTTGTCTAGCGCTAAGTTAGAACCCACGACACCAATAATTTTGCCATCCACAGTAACAGGAGAGGCGAGTGTTACAACTAAGGCTTTCATCGTGACACTGACGTATGGATCTGTGGTAACAGGTTTTTTCTCCTGCATAGCCAATTTGTACCAACCTCTAACTCGAGGATCGTAACCCGCTTTATTGAGCGAAGGATCTTGTCTCGACATTTCGCCTTGCTCGTTGCCGTAGTAGCTCAGGCCAAAGCCACCGGAAGTCATTAATTGTCGCAGATGAGGAACCAGGTCAATTTCTGGGTTAGTTTCAATTTCTTTTTTCATGCCTTCAACAGCGAGTTGTTTGTCATGAAACCAAACACCAATGCCACTGCTGTATGCCTTTAGTGTGTTATGGCTTTCACTGTAAATGTTTTTCCAACTTTCTTCTTTGCTGGACTGATAACTCACGATAACCAAAGCGATAGCCGTAATGGCAATAGCAATCAGTGTCGATACCAAGACCTTTGTTTTTAACGTCAGACTCATAGGTTTTATCCCTTCCAATGCTTAGTCTAAATAATCATTTGTTCTAATGATTTTTCCACTATAACAACTGCGTGAAAGATATATGTTGAGTGTGTCTAACTATTAGCCGTTCTTGTTGTGGTTTTTATTCGTTTTTGTGCGCTCAACTTACTTCCTGTCTATGCGGTGTTGGGGCTAATAATGTGACGAGTGGCATATGATTTTATGGCTCTGCGAAAGAGTTTGAACATAAAGAGGTTGCAAGCTAACTGTTCATATGATGAATGATACTATTTGATAGCTTTTCCAATGCATCCTTTCTTTGATGATCAAGTTCGAACGACGCATTTATTCGAATGCAGTGATTGTATTGCTCTGTTAAATCGAACATTTTACCCGGTGCTATGCTTACATTCACTTTTAACATGTCTTGGTATATCAGCATGGCATCTATATTTTGGGGCAGTTCTAACCATAGAAAATATCCGCCTTTCTGGTTTAACACTTTCACATTGTTAGGTAGCAGAGAGCTGAGAAAATCCGCCATTTTGCTTTTACGTTCGTGTAGCTTTTTACGTAATTGCTTTAGATGAGATTCATAGTTTCGACTGGTTAAATAATGGACCAGAGCCATTTGTATTGGGGCACTGGTTGCTAAGGTACTCATCAGTTGTAATTTCTGAATGTTGAAAGATCTTTTTCCTGCAACCACCCAGCCAATACGCAGACCGGCTATCAGAGACTTTGAAAACGAAGAACACAGCATAATGTTCCCTGACGAGTCATACATTTTCATCGAGCTAACGGGTTCACTTCCTTCATACAATTCGCTATACACATCATCTTCAATTAACGCCACGTTGTAGCGTTGCAACAGCTCTACAATTTGCTTTTTCTTTTCATCTGACAATGTAAAACCGAGCGGATTCTGATGATTGGACATCAGCCAGCACGCTTTAACTTCATGAGTTTGAAGGGCGCGTTCCAATGAATCAATATCGATGCCAGTGACTGGGTCTGTGCGCACTGAAAGCGCTTTTAGGCCAAGACGTTGTAATGATTGCAAGGCGCCATAAAATGTCGGCGACTCTACCACTACGCAATCGCCCGGTTTGGTACAGGCCTGTAGGCTTAAGTTTAAGGCTTCCAATGCGCCAGCCGTAATGACGATTTCATCCGGTGATATTTCAATTCCCCTCGTGGTGTAACGCTTGGCAATGATAGAGCGTAATTCTTCATTACCAGGAGGAAGGTTGTTGAATGCATTGGAGATTGGCATGTTACGAGCTGCCGCAGATAGAGCACGGTTGATGTGATAGCGTGGATATAAATCAGGGCTGGGGTAAGCAAAACCAAAATTGACCATTAAGGGGTTTTTTCCGGCCTGAAGAATCTCAAATATAAATTCATTTACATCGACATTTTCAGTTCTGGCTACTGCCACCTGAACCTGCTGCGGTTCTTTAAAACGAGGAGCGACTTTATACCCAGATCGAGCTTGAGAGGTAATCCAGCCTTGCGACTCCAAAAGTTGGTATGCGTGTAAAACTGTCATTAAACTCATTCCTGAGTGTTCAGACTGTTTTCTTAATGAAGGCAGTTTATCGCCGGGGTTCCAGATCCCAGACTGAATCTGTCGTTTGAGTTGATCTACTAAATTCTGATACTTAGCCAAATTAGCCCCCGATTGAACGATTAACAACAGCTAAACAATAACACTTATAAAATAAAACTGTTATACAATAGTCGTTGTTTTTTGTATCTACTGCCTTGTGGTTCGAGCCTTTATTATCACTTCCATAAATACTCATTAAGCTCAAAGGAAGTTTATGTTTGGTCTCGACGCATTTATGCTGGCAAGGATACAGTTTGCCTTTACTGTCTCCTTCCACATTATTTTCCCCGCTATCACTATCGGCTTAGCGACCTATCTCGCTGTGCTAGAAGGATTATGGCTCAAAACTCGTAATCCTGATTACAAAACACTTTACCATTTTTGGTCCAAAATTTTTGCAGTGAACTTTGGTATGGGTGTTGTGTCAGGCTTGGTAATGGCATACCAGTTTGGGACTAACTGGAGTGGTTTTTCTGACTTCGCTGGAAGCATCACCGGACCATTACTCACTTATGAAGTTTTAACCGCTTTCTTCCTTGAGGCGGGTTTCCTTGGCGTGATGCTTTTTGGTTGGAACCGTGTTGGAGAAAAACTGCATTTCTTTGCCACATCCATGGTGGCGTTGGGGACGATCATCTCAACGTTCTGGATCCTTGCTTCAAACAGCTGGATGCAAACCCCTCAGGGCTATGAAATCGTGGACGGGCGCATTGTTCCTGTTGACTGGTTTGCGGTTGTATTCAACCCTTCATTCCCTTACCGCCTTGTTCATATGGGAATCGCAGCATTTCTGAGCACGGCTTTGTTCGTTGGTTCATCAGCAGCATGGCACTTGCTGAAAGGTAATCGTAGCTCTGCAGTGAAAAAAATGTTTTCCATGGCGCTGTGGATGCTGTTGATTGTTGCGCCTATTCAAGCGGTTGTCGGCGATGCGCACGGTTTAAATACCTTAGAGTATCAACCCGCTAAAATCGCAGCGATTGAAGGGCATTGGTCAAACGAAGATGGCGAACCGACACCATTAATTCTGTTTGGCATGCCAAATATGGAAGAAGAGAGAACTGATTACGCGTTAGAGATTCCTGTGTTAGGCAGCTTGATTCTTCGTCATAGCCTGACAGAGCCGATTCCGGCACTGAAAGATTTCCCAAAAGATGAACGCCCAAATTCTCTGGTGGTTTTTTGGTCGTTCAGAATTATGGTAGCCCTTGGCATGCTTATGATTCTTCAGGGTTTCTATGGGCTATGGCTACGTCGTAAAAATTCACTGTATACCCAAAGTTGGTACCTTAAATTTTCACTATTAATGGGACCTAGCGGACTTATTGCCATTCTGGCCGGATGGTTTACCACAGAAGTGGGGCGCCAGCCTTGGGTGGTATACGGATTACAGCGAACTCGTGATGCCGTCTCTGCACATGGAGATCTGCAAATGAGTATCAGCTTAATTTGTTTCTTTGTCGTGTACAGCTCTGTGTTTGGTTTCGGTTACTACTACATGATCAGACAAATCAAGCAAGGCCCTGATGCGGTCGATCATGAAGCGCATGAAATGAACACTATTTCTGGCCGTATTTAACGTCACAAGTTTACAACGAAGGTAATAGATATGCATTTTGACTTATCCGTGATTTGGTTCGCGATCATCGTGTTTGCCACGCTGATGTACATTGTGATGGATGGCTTTGACTTAGGTATTGGTATCTTGATGCCGTTCATCAAAAATGAAAAACATAAAGATGTGATGGTCAATACCGTTGCGCCTGTGTGGGATGGTAACGAAACGTGGATAGTACTTGGTGGCGCTGCGCTTTTTGGCGCATTTCCATTGGCTTACTCGGTGATCATCGAAGCGTTAACCGTTCCACTGACACTCATGCTCGTTGCTTTGATCTTCCGTGGCGTTGCATTTGAGTTTCGTTTTAAAGCTTTGGAGAACCATCTTAAGTTTTGGGACCGTTCATTTATGCTCGGCTCTATCTTTACCACGTTTTTCCAAGGGATTGTTGTGGGTGCCGTCATTCAAGGTTTTAACGTCGAAAACCGAACGTTTGTTGGCGGACAATTGGATTGGATAGCACCGTTTCCACTGTTTTGTGGCTTCGCGCTCATCGCGACATACGCCTTGTTGGGTAGTACTTGGTTGATTATGAAAACCGAGGGTGAGCTTCAACAAAGCATGTTTCGCTTTGCCAATAAGACACTGCTTATCATGGTCGCTGCGCTGATCATTATTAGCGCATGGACGCCACTTGCATTCCCATTTGTAGCTGAACGTTGGTTTTCGATTCCTAACTTGTACTACTTACTTCCTGTACCTGTGATTACCGCTCTGGCATGTTTGAAAATTACTAATTCGTTGAAAAAACGCAGAGAGCGCAGCCCGTTTATTATGGCGTTAATCATCGTGATTCTTGGGTTTGCAGGGCTTGGGATCAGTATCTGGCCAAATATTGTTCCTCCTAGCATTTCTATTTGGGATGCGGCATCTCCTGAAATCAGCCAAAGCTTTATGTTGTTTGGTGCCGTGTTGATTTTGCCTGTGATTCTTGCCTACACATTCTGGAGCTACTACGTATTTTCAGGAAAGGTAAAAGAAGGTGAAGCGTACCACTAAGTGAATATTTGAGGGCAACTAATGAATATTAAACGAGGAATAGAACAATGGGTCTGGATGATCGGTATCTGGGCAGCGAGTGTTATTGCACTTGGTATTGTTTCTATGGGGTTCCGCTTCCTGATGACAATGGCGGGATTTAAATCTTAAACAGTTTGTGTTGAGTTTAGATGTCTTTATCTAACCCTAGGCCAATTTGGACGCTAGGGTTTTTTTTGCTTCCACTTTTCTAGACCGCTACTCAGTTCACGACTTATTTAACAGCGTATGAAACCCTGAATAAATTCGGGTAAACGTAGTAAACCAGCATGCTGCACCAAAGGCGTAGGCGATGATGGCGAAATGTTGAGGGAGTAGGCAAAAAGCGATAAAGCAGAAGATGGTTTCTGTGCCTTCGGTTAGCCCGCTCATATAGTAAAGCGATTTGTTCTTATATACCGGATTGTCGATTCCCTGTTTACTTGCCATGATGGCAAACGCTAGGAAGCTAGAACCAGTTCCTACAAAAGAGAAGATCAAAAATGCACCAGCAATGGCATTTTGTTCTGGGTTAGCAAGTACAAAACCAAACGGAATCAGAGAGTAGAACAGAAAGTCCAAGCAGATGTCGAGAAAACCGCCTGCATCGCTAATTCCCTGAATACGCGCTAATGCGCCGTCTAGCCCGTCACATAGGCGATTTAAACAGATAAGCACCAGTGCTAAGTAATATTGCTCTAACGCCAGTGCAGGTAGAGCAAGTAAGCCAAGAGCAAAACCAAACAGAGTCGTTTGGTTAGCCGTAATCCCTATGCTGTCTAACAGTTTTGCGCTTTGCGCTAATGGCCAGCGAATGGCTTTGAGACTGAATCTATCCAGCATAACTGCCCTCCCAAGGCCATGTGATGCAGCGACTGCCTTGCGGAACATCTTCTTCATCATGAGTTACCATGAGAGCTGGAATGTTCGCTTCCTTGAGTTGGTCTTCTACCTGCGTTCTAAATTGCTGGCGCAGATCTTTATCCAGTTTGCTGTAGGGTTCATCAAGCAGAGCAACTTTTGGTTTGGCTAGCAACATGCGTGTGAGCGCTATCCGTGCACGCTGGCCACCGGATATTTGGTCTGGAAAAGAGTCCGCCAGTGATGTCAGAGAGATCTCTTTTAATGCTGTTATCGCTTGTTCTTTTCGTTGAGTTCCTTTGATGGAATCAGGCAGAGCAAAGGCTAAGTTTTCCCATACGGTTAAGTGAGGAAAAAGCAGGTCGTCTTGAAACAAGATGCCAACCTGACGCTTATGTGCAGGCTGTCCATCCAACTGTGTACCATCAAGCTTCATGCTGCCTGTGTATTGAAAGTCTTGCGATAAGTGACCAGCAATAGCGTCAAGCAGAGTGGATTTACCGCATCCGCTTGGCCCCATAAGGGTAACAATTTCACCTTTCTCAACGGTCAGGTTAAATGCAGTAAACAATGCTTCACCATCTTTTTTACGGATGGCGAGGTTTTCGAGACAAAGACTCATTGGTCAGTAAACCTTTAATAGACAACCTACGATACTTGCCGTGTGTGCGGCTAAGTAAAATGGAAAATGAGAAAAACAGTAACGGTAGCAAAGCTTGGCAAATGGCATAGATAGCTGAAACACGGCGGTCAAGCCCACTAGAAAGCGCAACCGCTTCTGTGGTTACCGTGCTGATTCGCCCAGCTCCGAGGATTAAAGTCGGTAGATACTGAGCCAAGCTAACACTTACACCAACAGCCCAAGCGAAGGTTACTGCAGGCAACAGAAGTGGCAGTTTAACGCCAAGCCAAGCCTGAACGGGTGTTTTCCCTAGGCTCAGTGCAATTCGCGTTAAGCCATTATCAAAGCTGCGCCAAGGCCCATCAAGCGATAAATAAACATAGGGAAAAGCAAAGAAAATATGCGCCCAGCATACCCAAAACAGATATAGCTCGCTATTGATGTACAGCGTGGCGATTTGAATGCCAAACAAAATAGATAACTGAGGAATCAACATCGGAATGGCGATGATGTAGCTGGGTAGCTGAATTCGATAACGCAAACGGTACTCATGGGCGATGAGCGCAAGAATAAGCGCAATGGTGGCGCTTACGATTGCGATGATAATGCTTTGAGTTAATGTCTCCGCAATACCTTGTGATTCATATTGCCAGAAACGAGCCGTGTACTGGCTTGGCAGGAGATCAGGAAAACGCCAGCGTTGTGCGAAGCTCCAGATGATCATCAATGGAATAATCACAATCGCTAGTGTTGTGGTGACATAAAACAGCGCTTTGCCGGGTAAAGGTAATCCTGTTCTGCCTGAAAATTGCCAATGTTTATATCCTTTGGTTGCAACCCATTCCACCAAGCGTGTAAATCCAAGCAGCAAACTGGCAACAAGGAACAAAATCACCGCGCCAGCGGCGGCTCGAGGAAGTAAGGACAGATCAGGGTCGCTAAACCATTGCCATACTAATACGGAGAAGGTTGGCGGGTTGGTTGGGCCGATAATCAACGCGACATCCACCACGGATACGCTATAGGCGATAACCGCAAACATTGGGAAGCGAAGCTTTGCTAGCCATTGAGGAAGTATTGCTTTCCACCAACATTGAGTTGAACTGTAACCGAGCGAATGGCTGATTTTTTCGATTTGATCGACTTTTAACTGTTGAAGAATAGGAATGCTCATCAGCAGCAAAAAAGGCACTTCTTTCAATGTCAGCATTAAGGTTAAGCCCAACGCATATGGGTCTTTGACCAGCAGAGCTAAGCTATCGACATCCGTATTATTGAGGTCGTAACCGAACGTCTCATACACAACGCGAGCTCCCATGCCTGTGGGAGCAAAAAGGAAAGCAAAACCAATGGCAAATGCCACATGGGGGATTGCCAATAGAGGTGAGAGTGAAACTTCAATTTTGCGCCAAAGTTTCGTATTCCAGCACGATTGGAGAATGGCAAAGGTTATCAGGCAGGCTAAGTAACTACTCACCACGGCCGAGCCAAGAGTTAACCCCAACGATAGCCAGACGCCATGCCAGTCAAACACCTCAGCGAAGCCAGCGAAAGAAAAGGCAGACAACCCAATCGCTGGAATATAGCCAAACGCCGACACGACCACGCCGAGTAACCCCGGAATGGTCGGTAAGACACAGACAGCGATAATGACTAAATATAAAACGCGTAACATGTGTGAGTCTTAGTTTCCGTAACGTTTAAGCCACTCTTTCTCAAGTGCCACTTGCCAGCTTGGGTGAGGCTCGGCGATCGATTTGAACTGCTTAGTATTTTTTGCACTACCTGTTAAGTATTGGCTACTTAATACAGATGGATCGCCCCATATGGTTAATTCTCCTTTACGAGACTGCGCTTCAGGGCTTAACAGAAAGTTAATTACCACCTTTGCGCCAGCACTTGCATTCGCGTTCCAAGGAATCGCTAGGAAGTGAATATTAGAAAGTGCACCTGAATCTAAGGCATACACATTGGTGCTTTCAGCTAATTTGCCGCTGGCTTGAGCCGAATAGACGGCATTTGGGTTGAAAGTTATCGCTAGGTCAATCTGTCCGTCATCCAGCAGTTGAAGCATTTCGCTGCTGCCAGATGGGAATTGTTGACCCCCACGCCATGCTACCGGATGAAATTCATCCAAATAGTTCCATAAAGGCTGAGTCACCATAGCAAAGCTGGCTTCATCAACGGGTTTCATCAAAGAAGGATCGTTATTAGTCAGTTCAATTAAGAGTGATTTTAAAAAGCTGGTACCGTGAAATTCAGGTGGGCGAGGGTAGCTCAAACGATTTGGGAACGCTTTCGCATAGCTCAGCATCTCCTGAAAAGATTTTGGAGGATTGTTGAGCTTAGCTTTATCGTAAATATAGACCAGTTGGCCCACACCCCAAGGCGCTTCTAGTCCTTCAGTCGGTACCGAAAAATCTTTATCGACAGGAAGTGACTTATCGACATACTGCCAGCTCGGTAAATTTTGCACGAATGGACCATACAGTAATCCGCCATCTTTCATCGATTTGAAGTTTTCGCCGTTGATCCAAACCATATCGACACTGCCACCCGTGTTTTTGTTGGCGGCTTTTTCCGCCAGCAGGCGAGTCGTTGTTTCTGAAATGTCGGTCACTTTTACGTGTTTAAGCGTGACGTTGTAGCGGGCTTTGAGTTCATTAGCTGACCATTGAATGTAACGGTTGATCTCTTGGCTTCCGCCCCAGGCATGGAAGTAAACCGTTTCGCCATTCGCTTCTTGCTCTACTGTTTTCCAGTCTTCTGCGAGTGCAGATGCGGTAAAGAGAGATGCGAAAATACCTAAAGTAGTGAGTAGCTTTTTCATAAATGATCCATGTTTATTCAGACAAGTTTCCGCAACTTTCGCGGCGACTTCTATCCTTTGAGTTGTTATCCCGAAAGCTGATTGACTTTGAAATCTATAATAATTTCAGAGTATTAAATGTTATCCGTGTAAACAATTATAGGTGCCAACAGAAATTTGTCGCACCTAAATGTGTGGTGAGTTGATATAGACCGAGCGAGTTGACATTTTCTTCCACGACAAGTCGCGAAAAATATCAATAGACCGCCAAATATCGGGGAAGCGGGAGGAATTATGTCAGTAGCTGTCCATTTGCGCTGTCAGCTTCAGCACGTAATCTTCAGCGGGGAGTGGCTTGGAATAATAGAAGCCTTGGATATAACGTACCCCTAGTCCTCGTAGGTGCTCGACTTGTTCATGAGTTTCCACTCCTTCCGCGATAACTCGCATTTGGAGTTGCTTTGCCAGCTTGATCATCGACGTAATGACGGAATCGATGGCTGAGTTTTGAGAAAGGCTCTTGATGAACACCTGATCGATTTTGATGATATCGAAGGCGTGTTGATGAATGAAGTTTAAGCCGGAGTAACCAGTGCCAAAATCGTCCATGGCGATCTTGAATCCAAGCTGTTTGAGATAACCTAGATTCTGTCTCACGACCTCTAATTCTTCCGGTGAAAAATCGTTATCCTCGGTGATTTCGAGTAGTAACAAAGGAAGAATATCAGGGTTTCTCTTCGCGTATTTTTCAAGATATTCAACAAATTTGGCTTTGATGATCAGTGTACGACTGACATTGATACTGATGTATTGGTTCTGAACCAGAAGAGGGTTCAAGTTGACGAATTCAGTGACAAGTTTGAACACCTGATGGGTGATCTGCTCGATGACCTGAATTCGTTCTGCAAGCGGTATAAAAATGGTTGGTGAAATAGCGCCATGATCGGGATTGTTCCAACGAATTAACGCTTCGCTACCGACAATTTTAGGTTCGTGGATATCGACGATGGGTTGAAAATTTAGCTCTAACTCGTGGTTGTTAATCGCCTCTTTGAGCGAAAAGGCGAGGCTGTTTCGAGTCAGTTTATAGTTACGAATAGCCTGATACAAAACCACAATAACGCTTGCCAGTAATATGACTTGCCATATGTGTTGCCCGTAATGCGTGAAATAAGAGTGTGGCGTGAGATGGAGTGTCAGGGAGATAGGGTAACGTTCAGATTTAAAGTGGTAGGAACGGTATGCTTGATTCTCCGTGCCGGTTTTGTGCTCAAGCGAATGTTGCAGGATGTTGACCTGATAGTCGTAATACTGCTGTTCAAATTTAGGCGTAATGAGTTCCAGAAAAAGGTTTGGTGGTAATAACGCGTTGATTCCGCTTAGATCTTCATTCGCAGAGTAAATAAAAATCGCCTTATCATGGCTGCGAGATTCAGACAGTGCGATGGTTGTTAGGGTTGGTGTTTGGTTGATCTGCTTTAGCGCTGCTTTCCCAACGTCAAAGCGAGTTTTTCCTTCATTACTCGAGCAATACACCTGACCTTTTACATCAAATAAAGACACTTCTTTTGCCTTGGGAGACTGAAATACGTACTGACGTAATCGCTGAACATCCTCGGCGTTACAAGTTTTATTGACTTGGTGATTAAGTTCAGCCAGTTCGCCGGTGGTGTCATCTATGTAGTTTTCTAAAGTGGCAATCGCGTTAGAGCCTAACGACATCGCATGCGCGCTGGTGTCATAGATGTTTTTGATCGCAGACAAAGTAAAAACGATCGCGAAAATAATAAGCACAGGTGTAATGACACTTAACCGGTCTAATAAATGTTTTTGAGAAGGGCTTATCGAAGCTTCACTAAGAGCGGTATTGTCCATGGCGAATATTGGTTACTACTGGAATTGGGTACTGATGGAGTTATCACTATATGTGATCCAAGCCTGTGAGTTAACGCCTTACTAGACATAAATGTGTGTTAAAAATGAGACAAATACAAAGCAGTTATTCAAATGAAAATAAGCTAACTCTTTCGTTGTAGGAAAGTGATAAATAAAAAAGGCATGGGTATGAACCCATGCCTTAACTTACGCATTTTATATCGTTTAACCGATAATCATTTTGCCTAGTACATAGCCCAAACAGCTTGCACTGATAACACCTATTAAACCAACTGACATGAATGAGTGGTTGAAATACCACTTACCGATTTTCGTTGTACCAGTACTATCGAAGTTCACCGTTGCGATGTCTGATGGATAGTTAGGAATAAAGAAGTAACCGTACAAGGCTGGCATCAAACCAATTAGTAGCGCAGGCTCTAATCCCAGACCTAGACCTACAGGCAGCATCATACGTGCTACCGCTGCCTGAGAGTTCACCACTACTGATACGATGAATAGCGCTAGCGCAAATGTCCATGGATAGTTGGTTACCATCTCCACAATACCGGACTTAAACTGAGGCATTGCGTATTGGAAATAAGTATCAGACATCCATGCGATACCGAAGATCGCAATCGCCGCAACCATACCGGATTTAAACACCACGCCATTAGGCACGCCACGAGGGTCAGTTTTGGTTGCCAGTAAAATGACACCGCCGAAGCAGAGCATCATCATTTGAATTACAACCGCCATGCTGATTGGTTTCGCACCTTCGCCAATGGTTCTGATTTCTGGAACCATTGCAATCAACACAATTACTAATAGTGAAAGGATAAACAGTAATACAGAGTTACGAGCTGCTGTTGGTAGCGTTTCATCTAGTGAAGTTGCGGTGGTATTAAGAATTTTGTCGCGCCATACCGGATCTGCCAAGCGTTCTTGGTAGTCAGGGTCGTTTTCAAGTTCTTTACCGCGTTTTAGGCTGTAAAGAGACATCAGAAGCGTACCGAATAATGTCGCAGGCACAGTTACCATCAGAATTGAAACGAGAGTGATGCTGTGGTTAATGTCCGAAAGCTGTGCAAGGTAATACACTACTGCCGCAGAAATTGGCGATGCCGTAATCGCAATTTGAGAAGCGACAGACGCTGCCGCCATTGGACGTTCTGGACGAATACCATTTTTTAGTGCTACATCACCGATAATTGGCATGATGGAATACACCGCATGACCAGTACCTAACATGAAGGTCATAGTGTAAGTCACAAACGGGGCAATCAAGGTGACACGTTTAGGGTTTTTACGCAGTAGACGTTCGGCCACTTGAAGCATGTATTTGAGACCGCCTGCCGCTTCAAGAATCGACGCACAGGTGACCACAGCCAAAATGATAAGCATAACGGTGATAGGTGGCGAAGTCGGTGGCATTTTGAAGACGAAGACTTCAATAACCAGACCAATACCGGATACAACCCCTAATCCTATACCGCCATAACGTGAACCGATGTATAACATCAGCAACAGGAACATAAATTCGACATATAACATATCGGCGCTCTCTAAAATTGACTTTTGAATGACTACATTGTGTAACCAAATGTAATCAAAGTATGGAGTGCTGTTCACAGAAAAGTGTGCTCAAGTATTTGAATTATATGAATCTGATGTGGAGCACATTATTAGCCATAGAAGTGATGAATAGATAAATGAAGTGTTATTGGAATGTATTGTAATCTCTTAGGGGATGTAAAAAAGCCAAGCGATTTGCTTGGCTTTTTGCATAATTATTGAGCAAGTTGTCAGTCGTAAATCGTTGGGATAGGCTGACGCTTATGTTGCGTCGCTTTATAGATGGCTACCAAACGGTCAGAAGCTTCTTTAGAAACGGGTTTACCTTCCAAGAAATCATCGATTTGGTCGTAAGTCAGATTTAGTGCATCTTCATCCGCTTTTTGTGGCGCAAGTTCTTCCAAATCCGCGGTAGGTGTTTTGTGAACCAATAAATCAGGCGCACCAAGAGCCGCTGCTACTTGACGAACTTGACGCTTACTTAAGCCGAAAAGTGGTGCCATGTCGCATGCACCGTCACCAAACTTGGTGTAGAAACCAGTGATGTTTTCTGCTGAATGGTCAGTACCTAATACTAAGCCGCCGACGTAGCCTGCGATTTCATATTGAGCCACCATGCGAGCACGTGCTTTTACGTTACCTTTTACAAAATCAAGCTTCTCTGCATTAGCCGGAAGCAGACCTGTGTGTGCTAAAGCTTCATGAGAAGCTGCATGCAAGCCGTCTACGCCAGCTTTAATGTTCACTGAAACAGAGTGCGTTGGTTTGATAAAAGATAAAGCCAGTTGTGCTTCGTCTTCGTCTTTTTGAACGCCGTATGGCAAACGCACAGCGATAAACTGGTAATCATTCGAGTTGCTTTCTTTATTCAGCGCTTCAACAGCAAGCTGAGCCAAACGTCCGCAAGTTGTAGAGTCGATACCACCACTGATACCAAGTACCAGAGATTTGCAGCCAGACTCTAGTAGTTTACGTTTTAGAAAAGCGACACGACGTTCGATTTCGAACTCTGGATCGATGCTAGGAAGTACTCGCATCTCATCTCGAATCATTTGTTCCATTGGGTTTCCTTTTCCTGCAAGCATTAACAAACTTTCGTAGTATCATACCTCAATCATGCAATTAGAAAACCGAGAATAGAGATTTCATTCTTAGTAGAGGTGAAGATGGAAAAAATTGCTGTGTTTGGCAGTGCATTTAATCCACCGAGTTTGGGACACAAAAGTGTCATTGATTCTTTGGATCACTTTGACCGCATTTTACTGGTACCAAGTATTTCCCATGCCTGGGGCAAGGAAATGCTGGACTACGATATCCGTTGCCAACTGATAGAAGCCTTCATCAAGGATATTGGTTCAAGCAAAGTGACGCTGTGTAACATTGAACAGGAGTTGCTTACGCCGGGTAACAGCGTAACGACTTATGCAGTTTTGACAAAAGTTGAAGAAATCTTTCCGCATGCTGACATCACATTTGTGATTGGTCCTGATAATTTGCTCAACTTCGACAAGTTCTACAAATCCTCCGAGATTTTGCAGCGCTGGTCGATCATGGTTTGTCCGGAAAGAATACCTGTTCGTAGTACTGAGATAAGACGTCGGTTGTCAGATAACGCTGAAATTAGCGGTTTAACGACCCCAAGTGTTGAAGGGTTATTGAAGCGCTTAAAAGTCTATTAGAAAATCAGCGCTCCAAGAGGTCGGAGCAGCTGTTTAATGAAATCTTTTGCTACATGTATTTTGTTGCTATTGGTTTCAAATTTGGCAAGTGCATGCGAATCCTTTGTGTATAAAGATCCATCGCACGAGCCTTTTGAAACGATAGAGCTATCAGACAGTCGCGTACTTTGTGTCTCGTTCATGAACGGGTTGGAGTATGCGTCTAACAAACTCTTTGAATTAGATTTCTTTAACGATAAAGAAATCATTAGTGATTACTGGGGACAGTGGGGATTCGAGCGAGAAGATGAACCGTTGTTTACTCATAAGATTGCCCACAGTTACATCGGTGTTGGTGTATGGATGCCTCCAAAGCTCTTAGAAGAGCAGGCCGAGATGTCTACGGAAGAGTGGTTAAAAAGCCATGGTTTATTGTTGAGCTTAGGTTTCGGCAGTAAGAAAAAAGGCGAACCGCGTATGCGAATGGATTATCGTTGGCATGAAGACTACGAAGTCGACCTAATGATGCATATAGAAGTGCCATTTTAATTTGAAGTTTACGAAAAAGAGTCATCCTAGGATGACTCTTTTTTATATCCATTAAGCAAAAACTGTTCAATCCAAATGTCGCTATGTCAGTTTGAACTCGGCGAGCTGCTGCTTCACTGAGTCTGCTTCTTTGTGGTAGCTGCTTACTATGTCGTTTAATTGCGTCGCAAGTACGCCCGTGTTTTGTGCAATCTCAGCCAGTACATCGACATCGCGGTCAACGGCTTCACTTGCTTTCGATTGCTCAACCGTCGAATTGGCAATACTCGTAATGTGAGTGTTCACTTCCTCAATTACGCTTTCCAGCTCAGCAACACTTGTGTTTACGGTTGAAACGGATTCGAAAGTCGAGTGAGTCGCCTGACGGCTCTTTTCCATAAAGCTTACTGCCGTGTTGGTGTTGCTCGACATATTACTCAATAACTGACTAATGTGTTCGGTAGCCTCTTTACTTCGTTGCGCCAAATCCCGAACTTCTGAAGAAACAACAGCAAAACCTCTGCCGTGTTCACCAGCTCGTGCAGCTTCGATAGCGGCATTGAGCGCGAGCAGGTTTGTTTGCTCAGAAATGCCGCTGATGGTGTCGACGATCTTACTCACGCTCATGGCGTCTTTCTCGAGGTTTTGCATACAGATCTGAGTTTGTTCAATTTGTTCAACCAATGCCTCTACCGCTTTAAACGAAGACTGACTTTGGTTTTGGCAAGTGACGACTTTCTGAGTCATCGTATTGGTTTCATCAAGTGCACGCTCGGACGATTGTGCAATTTCTACACTTGATTGAGACAACTCAGTCATTGCCGCTGCAATGTTGTCACATTTGGCGGTGGTGGCTTGACTGCTTTGAGAAAGATCTTTAGAGCTCTGAATGATGAGTTTCAAACGTTCAGCACTATGATCGTTGGCACCGGTAACGTCAGTTAAGAGATTGCAGATGCTGGTGGTTAAACCATTCACACTTTGAGATATATGTGAAATTTCATCTTGTCCGTCTGATGCCAGTGATACACTGAGGTCTCTGTTGCTAGACATAAGCGCCAGTTTCTTAGTCAAGCTTCCTACTCGGGCTCTTAGAGTGTGTACCGAAGTGTAGAGGCCGAATACCAAAATAAATCCAATGATAATGCTTAGTGAAATAATGATGGTTTCTTTGGTTTTGGCCTGTGTCGATTGTTGATTTGATATCGCCATCATCTGGCCTTGGATGGTGTTTCTTAATTGATTTATCAACCCAATTCGCGCTGTTGCAGCACCAAACCACTCCGTTGGTTTAGGTCCTTGTAAGTTATCCAGTTGATTGGCCTGACTAAGATAGCTTTGTTGAATTTGTTCTACATTTTTCCAAATAGGCGAGTTCTTGGCATCGTTTAGTTGCTGAATAAACTCAGAAGGCATCGTCAGCAATGCTGAACGTTCGGCGTACTTACCTGATGAGATATAGTCACTAATGGCGGTATATTGAGCGGCATTCGATTTTTGGCTGGCAAACGCTCCGTTTAGCGCTCCGCGCACTTGTCCTGCACGCTCTTTCATTATGACCATTGAAATCAATGAGCTACCCAGCTCGGATACGTTAGCATCATCAATCGTTCCCAGTAGTACTCGCGCATTATCAATGGCGAGTTGGTTAAGATTCGAATAATAAGCAAAAGGTGAGGTTTTAGGTTGAAGCGCATCTACCTGCTTTCTAACTTCGGCTAAAGATTGAAGCTGTGTGTTTATGTCGGATTTAATTTTGTCAGTGAGGGCTTTTGCAATGTAAGTCGGATTGAAGCTTTGCAGGGCTTTAACGTGTGTGTCGGATTGAATTCGTTGCTTGTTCAACGCTTCAACTTGGGCTCCTTGTCCTTTTGAGCCTAAAACACCCGCGGTTAATCCACGTTCGACTGCCAAATTGTGAGCGAGATTATCATATAAGAGTATGAGTTGGACGGTCTCTTGATCATGCTCAGCTATACTTACGCGTTTATTTAAATCGAAAATATTTGACACAGCTAATGTCAACGCTATGAGTATGGGGACACCAGCTATGACGGTGACAACTAAGTACAAAGGAAAGAGTTTTAACAGTTTCTTCATTGTATTCCCTTACAAATGGAGTGGTTCAACTGACAGAATTTATTATTTTAGATGACAGTAAAATATTTGCTGTGCATTCACATGCATTTCTACAGTTGTACGGTAAAAAGTAGAGACTGATGCTGAATAATGTTCAGCAAAAAAGTGCCATAGGTAACATTGCGACTATATGGAATGTGCTACGCTAAACCTGCATTTAGAAATAATTATAATGAGGCTGTAAATGGATTTATTTGCTGACATGCGTGGCAGTTCGGTGTCTGAGATAAAGGAACCCCAACTGGTTGTTAAAACGTGGAAAGTTTTATTGGTGGATGATGACCAAGAAATGCATCAAGTCACCAAGTTGGCTCTTAACGGTTTCTTATTTCAAGATCGTCCACTTGAATTGATTTCAGCCTTATCTGGTGACGAAGCTCGTAAAGTCATGGAAGAGCGTGACGATGTGGCTTTAGCTTTGATCGACGTGGTAATGGAAAGTGAACACGCAGGCCTCGAATTAGTTCGTTATATCCGCGAACATCTCAATAATAAAATGACTCGTCTGGTACTAAGAACGGGGCAGGCTGGGCAGGCACCGGAAGATAAAGTCATTCAAGAATATGAGATTGATGACTACAAAGAGAAAACCGAACTGACCACGCAGAAGTTACGTACGCTGCTTTACTCAATGCTCAGGTCATATCGAGACTTGTGTCTGATTGAAGAACAAAAGCAAGGGCTTAGCCGCGTAATTGAAGCATCAGCCAAGGTACAAAACACCACAACACTTAAAACCTACGCATCTTCTGTTCTGAGTCAAATGACCTCGTTGCTGAAGCTTAATGCGTCGGCTTTCTACTGTATTGTCAAACCTCGCAGCGAAGGGGAAGAAGCCCGCCCGTTTACGCTAGCGGCGACAGGTGAATATGTTGACTGCTATCAGGATTGTGCATTTGAAGTGTTACCCGATGATGTCGTTAAACGTTGTCGAAAAGTGCTTGAAACCAAGCAGTCTGAAGATTTTGGTAAAGCTTATATTTGTTATCTTCACGATGAACGGGGCGCCGATAACCTTCTGTATGTGAACCTGAATGAAGAGTTGTCAGATCTGGATAAACAACTGCTGCAAATTTATATGTACAACATAGGGTTAACCTTCGAAAAAATTAACCTTATGGAAGATCTTAAAGAGACATCTAAAGAGTTGGTATATAACTTGGCAAACGCAGTAGAGGCGCGCAGCAAAGAAACAGGGGCACATGTACAAAGGGTCTCTCTGTTCTGTGAAAAACTCGCACTTTTGTATGGTTTGCCCGAGTCAGAAGCCACGCTTATTCGCAGTGCTTCTCCTTTACATGATGTCGGTAAAGTGGCTATTCCTGATAGCATCTTGCATAAGCCAGGAAAACTGAATGCTGAAGAATGGGCAGAGATGCAAAAGCATGTTGAATATGGCGTTGATATTCTGAGTAAATCGAAACGGCCATTGATGGTTGTGGCTAAGGAAATTGCCGCAACGCACCATGAGAAATGGAATGGTGAAGGGTATCCTAATAAGCTTAAAGGCGAAAACATTCCGATTTGTGGACGCATAACTGCGTTGGCGGATGTGTTTGATGCGCTAGGCGCGAAGCGGGTTTACAAAGAAGCGTGGCCAGATGAAGAGATTAAGCGCGAGTTGCTGGCGCAAAGAGGCCAGCATTTTGAACCTAAGTTGGTCGATCTTCTCCTCGATAACTGGGATGCATTCGTAGAAATAAGATCGACCTGGCCGGATTAATCTTTCGATTCCTGAATCAGGACTTTGGGCATGGTAAAGGTATAGTGCACGCCTTGCCCAACGTCAGATTCAAAATGAAGATCGCCTTTAAGCTTCTTCTTCAACAGGTTAAAGACCAAGTTTAACCCCAGTCCCGAGCCGCCCACGCCCCGTTTAGTTGTGAAGAAAGGTTCGAAAATCTTCTGATGCAGTTCAGGGGTAACACCACAGCCGTTGTCTCGATATTCCAAAACGATGTTGTCGCCTTGTTCGTAGAAATGAATAACAATGCTTGGTTGCGAAACGTCTTTAAATGCGTGGTTCAGGCTATTCATAATCAAATTAGTCAGAATCTGAGTCATCACGCCGGGTAGGCTGGTCATCATCAACTGTTCATTGCCTTGAATTTGAGGTTCAACGGGTATTTTCCTCGTTTCTGAATGCAGGCTGGCAATCAAAGCCTCAATAACCTGATGAATACGGAATTGACTTCGCTGCTCAGACACCTGATCTACGGCGGTTTGTTTGAAGTCTCTAACCAATTTGGCTGCTCGATTCAGGTTACTCTCTAACAGGGTACTGCTGTCTGCGAGACGTTGCATCAGTTCACTAAACTGAGTACTGGTAAGGGTTTGCGAGGCAAATGCCGAATTTAATTCATTTTTTACTTCCTGAATTACAGAGGTGGCAGTCACTGCAATCCCTAGCGGAGTATTAACCTCATGTGCTACGCCAGCGACAAGACCACCCAAAGCCGCCAGTTTTTCAGATTCGATCAATTGATCTTGTGTGCGTTGAAGGTGATCCATGCTTTGTTTCAGGTCGCTAGTTCGCTCGTCTACAGTTTTTTCTAAGTTAAAGTTGAGCGTTTGTAATTCTAACTGTGTTGATTTGAGTTGAGTAATGTTGATGGTGGTACCGCGGTAACCGATAAACTTGTCATTTTCGTAACGGGCAATTCCCTGAAACATCATGTAGATGTCATAACCATCAATTTTTAGGTGTTGTTCACACTTGGAAAAATCGCGTTTAGTTTCTAAAACGCGAAGCAGCTCTGTGACATCAACAAACCAAGGGATCTGAGCGAAAGTCGGGCGGGTAAACTCATCAATTTCGAGCATCTCACGCATAGGTTCAGAGATGTAAGTCAGATACCCTTCCATATTGGTTTCCCACAACCAGTCTGAAGACACTTGGGTAAAATCAGCAAAGCGTTCTTGCTCGAACTTAATATTGCGATAGAGCGTTGTGACATTACTGGTGATGACGTTGGTCTCTTCGGCTAGCCAATCCAGCTCATCATCTTTTTCCATGATCCATTTTTTGTGTTCCAGTGAGAGCTTTTCTGCTGGATGACGAGGGTTATATTTACGCAAATATTGAGCAACAGAAAAAATTCGGCGGTTGATGCTTTCATGGAAGACCATGAGTATTACAGCACAGACAAACAAGGTTTTAGCCGCATTTACCAACAGCGTGATGATGAACTGCTTAATGAGGTCGTTGTAAATTTCTTGTGCGCTTGACTCGATGTGAATGGTGCCAAGCTCCTCCATTTGGCTGCTATCTGGATTGATGTGATACAAAGGGTAGGTGTTGGATACTACACTACCGACAACGGGTGTTCCCGCTTCAAATTTGTATTTTCCTGAGTCTATCCTCAGGTAATTCAATTTAGGCAGCTCAACTAGGCTATCCAGGCGTTGTTGTAGCAGCACCAAATCGTAATCCCATAAGGAAGCTGAAAGTAGTTCTGAATGGATAATTTCAATCTCATGATGTCGCTGGTCAACATCATTGAATTCGCTTTTGTAGTCAAAGTAGGTTTGCGCCAAAGTCGCAACCAGTGTTACGGCGCTGCTGAGTAACACTAAAATAATGATAATTCTTCGGCCAATACGGCTATAAAACGGGTTGGTGTCACTTTCGATGAACTGCCGACTCTTATTCATTAAGCATTCCCTTTCTACTTGAAGTCCGATCTACCTAAAGTTGTAGTCGTTGTATTTTAAGTTTTTAACTAAAGGATGATTCCAGTATAGAAGGTATGATTCTGGTAATTGGCGAAGTTCGTCTAAACTTAAAAAATAATAAGATATTAAGGCGTTAACTATGTTTCGAATTGCACTAATTATCTGCTTGTTATCTTCACCTGTAATGGCTGCCAACATTCTTGTGATAGAAAGCTATCATGCTGGATTTGGTTGGGATGCGGGTTATAGGCAAGGGCTGACTGAAAGCTTAGCTTCTGACTATCAACTGACTTTTTTTGAAATGGATACCAAACGTATTCCAAGCCGGGAATATGAGCAGAGAGCGGAGTTGGCTCATCAAACATATTTAGAATTAAAGCCTGATTTAGTGGTTATCGGTGATGACAATGCATTGAGTTATATGTTGCCAAAGTTATATCAAGAACCCATTCCCGTTGTGTTTCTGGGCATCAACTCCAATCCCAGAGAACTGCTGACCAAGTATTCGGGGAAAGCCGGAGTCACGGGCATTCTGGAGCGTCCTTTTTATACCAAAACTATGGCCGGTGTTGGTGAAGTATTAGACAGTCCTAAGACGAACCCGAAGGTGCTGGTGATGTTTGATTCAGGTAATACTTCAAAAATTGCCGTACGAACCATAGAGAATCAAATGGCGCTGATTAAGCAAAATTTGAGCATTGATACGCAGGTACAAACTTTTTCGACAGAAAGCGAGTGGCGTGAAGCTGTGTTGAACGCTAAACGCAATGATGTGAGTGCTATTGTGGTTGGACTATTCCAAACTCTTGTTGATAGTAATGGCGAGAGTGTGCCGTCAGAAACACTGTTAGATTGGACATCCCAAAACAGCGAAGTACCTTTATTCGGTTTCTGGGATTTTTCCATCGGAAAAGGAAAAGCGGCTGGTGGCGTGATATTAGATGGGCGGTCTCAAGGGATACAAGCGGGTAATATTGCGCGAGAAATCTTAGAGAAGGGATTAGACGCCAGCACTTTCCCAATTCAAGCCGGTCATCAAGGGATGGAAATTTACAGCGCAGACGAATTTAAGCGTTGGGGGCTTACGCCTCCTAATGGTTGGAAAGCGGTAGACTGGTAGTGTTTAAACAGCCGTTATGAGTTAAGCGGGTTTGCATCAAGGCAGTTTTTCATTAGACTGCCTTTTTGTTTTTTAGACAGAACGTTAACTAGATACCACTTTTAACTGGATAGAACGATACATATGGAAATTGCAGCCCTAATTGAAAAGTTAACTCTACAGCCAGAGCAAGTAGAGTTTCAGGAAGTCATCGCGACCATCGATGAGAATTTTGAATTCACGCCAACCGCATTCGTTAATGGCGAAACAGTCAATGCTGAGAATCAAAATAACGGTTCGTGCAAAATTTTTGCTTTTGCACAGTTGCAACAGCTGTCTGTGGAACAAACACTGGCGTGCTTTGGTGATTTCTATCGTAAAGATGTACTAGAAAATCCAGATAACGATGACCATCAAAATATCCGTAATTTCATCCGTTTTGGCTGGGCTGGTGTGAAATTTTCAGATCAGGCATTGTCAGCGAAATAACCAATACGGACAGTGACGCTATAGTAAAAGCAAAGTTTTACATACGACTTTCAATACTAAGAGCAGCGACAAACCGCTGCTCTTTTTGATCCCGCTTCTTGTTGAACGAACTCTCTATTAACCTTTCTACCACTCTTTTCAGTCAATCAAACGAGACAAGTAAAACTCATTTTGCTGCTTGATTTACCTCAGGACTCAACTTATCATTTAAATCTAAATGATAATTATTATTAATTGAGGTTTTCATGATGTTTTCTTTTTTGGCGACGTTTTTATTCATGCTTCTTTTAGGTAAAAAAGTACTTGTGCCTTACCTGTCCATACTGAGTCTTGCGCTGCTTTTGGTGATAATTCACTTTGTGATTGATGTTGATACTATCCCCGTGCTGATCACCCTGTTTGTAGCAGCCCCATTGCTGATTCATTTCCGTTATTCTGCTTTAACCCATCCCGCGTTTGTGGTTTGCGTGCTTGCGCCATCACTTTTGATGTATTCATTGGGAGCATAGATTCAGAAGCAAGGTCATTTGCTATCAAAATACCGGATATCATACGTAAATTGTACAAACACTAACCAAACGCGCCTCAAGTTTTATTTGTGAATACCGTTAACCTTTAATTAACGTTATAGTTTCAAAAAAGTTGTACAGGAGCTCAAGGATGAAGCTGACGATTTCAGGGAAGTTGCAGTTAAGTTTTTTACTTTTAGCCGTGTTATTTACGGTTTCTGCGGTCGTTACCTACCGAAATGTCTCAGTATTAGAGACTCATACCAATTCACTTCTTCAGTCTGATTTGCCAACCGTCGATACCTCGCGAGCGATTCAGCAATCTATTCAGGCAACACTTTCTACTGTTCGCGCCTATATGCTATTGGGCAGTGACGAGCAGACGGGAGAAAACCTCAAGACCAAAATCAATACGATAATTTCTCAGACAGATGAATCCCTGCCGATTTTAGAAACGCTTATTCAACAGCAGGACTATCAGAATGTAGTTACGCATTGGAATGAAGTGAAAGCCTCGGTAAACAAAATCGTCGAGATGACTCATACGCCTGAGAATTTGCCTGCGCATAATCTGTTTATTAGTGAAGCGGCGCCAATTGCTGAAGTGGCATTGGATCAGATTCAAGGGCTGCTGAATGCGGAATCTTCAAACAAAGAGGGTGAAGAGCGCAAGCGTCTGTTTAAAGTCTATGCGGATAGTTATAACTCGCTGGCAAATGCGCTGTCTGCCATGCGTGATTTTCTTTTGTACGGCGACCCTGACTATCTGACAAAGTATCAAGATTTTATCAAAGCTCATAAGCAGTCAGTGAGTGAGATAGAAAGCAAAATCGATTTGTTGAACGAAGATGACAAGTCACTTTGGGAACTATTTAAAGAGATGCAGCAGTTGTATTTTCCGCTTGCCGACCAAACCATTGCGCTTCGTCAGTCGCCAGATTGGAACCTAGTTAACCAAGAGATGGCGAATGTTCTGGTGCCTGCCGCTGAACAACTGGATATCAGTTTGGAAGCTGTGGTCGCGGCTCAACAAAGTAAAGCGGATAAGAGCGGTGAGGGTATTAACCAATCTGTACATCAAGTTCTGACTATTCTAGTAGTGGCGCTGATCTTGGTGGTGATTGCATCACTGGTGGTTTCAACCTACATGGGGCGCAGCATTGGTCGTCGTGTGGCGCTAATATCAAAACGAGCACAGCTGATTGCTTCTGGCGATGTTTCTCAACAACCATTGGAAGTGAAGGGAAGCGATGAGTTGTCAGCATTAACCGTTTCAATCAATAGCATGAATCAAGCTCTATCCGATATCGTCAAAGGCGTAACAGATAAAGCAGGGCAGGTGAATGACAGTATGCAAGCGTTACTCACATCCAGCCAGCAAACGCTTAGCCAAGTGAAAAATCAGGAACAAAGTATCGAGCAAATGGAGACGGAGCTCGAAGATGTCGCTCAGTCAACGCAGCATACACTTGATCAGGCGCAACGCTCGGTAGAAACCCTGTCGGACAGCCAGCACGAGTTAACTTTAGGTCGTGAGTCCCTTGAGCAAAACAAAGCGACCATGGCTTCTTTGCATAAAACGATAGAAGTAACGAGCGAGCTGGTGGCGAAGTTGAATCTAGAAAGCCAAGCGATTGGTAAAGTGACCGAAGTGATTGAAGGATTAGCAGAGCAGACCAACTTACTGGCGCTCAATGCGGCGATTGAATCGGCGAGAGCTGGTGAAGCAGGCAGAGGTTTTGCTGTGGTTGCTGATGAGGTGCGTATGCTGGCGTCTCGCACGACTAAGTCAACCACCGAAATCAATAGCATTGTCAATGCAATTCAGAGTGCTACAGGGTCTGTAGTGAAAGAAATTCAACGCAGTCAAGAGATGGCAGAACAGGGCTCAGAACACATTGAAGAAGCGGTGATCAAGTTGGTTAATTCGACCGATCAAATTTCTGCTCTGAATGAACAAATGTTACAGCTGGCGGCTGCGGCTAATCAGCAATCTGAAGCAACGCGTTTGATTACCGAACATATGCAGAACGTGTCGACTTCAATGAAAGATGTGGATTCCATCAGCCAGAATGCGAACAAAACATCACTGCAAATTCGGGATCGTGTAACCGAATTAAATAGCGAAATGGCTCAATTTAAACTGCACTAATTTTGTGGTCTTTATATTCTGCGCTCAAAACTTCTGTAGAGCGCAGAATACAAACTTAAACCTCTTACAAGCTATATACAGCAAGCACTTTTGTCCTATATGTGATCGTTGCAGCCTCACAAAATTCGTGGTTAATTATCGTTTTTGTCGTTATAGGATTGCGTGTTTTATGTGCCGTTGGCTCGCGTATCAGGGAAGCCCTATCTATTTAGATGAGCTTATTTTCCACCCTGAACACTCTCTTGTTCATCAAAGTATCGAAGCTCGAAAAACGGTTACCCGAGTCAATGCTGACGGGTTTGGATTAGGCTGGTATACCGAGCGTTCAACACCGGGACAGTTTCATGAAGTGTTACCGGCATGGGGCGACGAGAACTTGCGCTCTCTAGCGCATCATATTCGTTCACACCGCTTTATGGCTCATGTGCGCTCGTCTACGGGGAGTCGCGTTTCACGTAGCAACTGCCACCCTTTTATCATCGATAACTGGATGTTTTTGCATAACGGACAGATTGGCGAATTTGCCAAAGTGAAATACTCGTTAGAACGCATGTTGCCGGAAGAAATCTATATCAAGCAGCACGGCAGCACCGACAGTGAATTAATCTTTTTGCTGATGATGATGAATGGCTTGTTTGAACAGCCTGTGGCAGCCATCCGCAAAACCATTTACGACATAGAGCAAACGATGGCCAAAAAAGGGGTAACCGAACCTTTTAAAGCATCTATTTGTGTCTCAGATGGCGAGCAATTCTGGTTGGTTCGCTATAGCTCGGATCAGCAACCACCAACGGTATTTGTAAAGAAACAAGGCGAAGATATCATTCTAGCGTCAGAGCCTCTGGCAAGTGAACCCGGTTGGGAGAGCGTAGCGCCTCAAACCATTACCCATATTTTGGGTAATCATTGTCAAACCTACCAAATTTAATTCCTCATTTTCAAAGGGTTCCGCTCAAGCATTTCTTGAAGGAATCCTTTTTCATCACCACTTTTTTGAAGTTGTTCTAAAGCTCATTTCACGTCCTTTTTGCCTCTGTGATTACAGTTGCCAATCAATCTTTTGAACGTTATAGTTCGATGCAAATAAAAATGATTATCAATAATCTTCGCAATTAAAAAAGGAACCCGAATGAAAAAGCGTATCAGTTTGGCTACTGTTGGCATTCTCCTATCTATGACGGCACACGCCGAATCCGTAACTGTTGAACACAGCATGGGTAAAACCACGCTAGAGCAGAATCCTCAACGAGTAGTTGTTATTGGGCTGGGCGTATTGGATGCCGTAGACACGTTTGGTATTGAGCCGATTGCGATCTCTAAAGTGCCACAAATTCCTAACTACTTGGAAAAATACAAAGCAGAAAAATATGGCGCTGCGGGTTCACTGTTTGAACCGGATTTTGAAAAAATCTACACACTTAAACCAGAACTGATTTTGATTGGCCCTCGTGCAGCAAAGAGTTATGGCGAGCTAACTAAAATTGCACCAACGATTGTCTTTGCCGTGGATTCTAACAAAGGCTACTGGCAAAGCACTCAGGAGCAATGGAAAAACCTAGGCAAAGTGTTCGACATCGAAAACAAAGTCGATGAAAAAATTGACCAACTTGATAAGAAGTTCCAAGCGGTGCGTGCCTACAACCAAAACCACAATTTGGATGCGATGACGGTAATGACCAACGGTGGCAACATTACGGCATTTGGCGCTGATTCACGTTTTTCTTCTATTTATCAAGACTTTGGATTCAAAGAGACCGTTCCAACCAAAAAGAACAGTAGTCACGGAGACTTGGTTTCCTACGAGTTTATTCGTGAAAACGACCCGAAAGTGTTGCTGGTTATCGACCGTAACAAGCTGACTAATCCAAATGATGATCAGGGCAGCAAAGAGTTTTACAACGACTTAATCAAAACGACTCAAGCGTACAAAAACAACAGCATTGCATTTCTTGATTTGAATGCATGGTATCTGTCTATTGCTGGTGTGAAAGCCACGGAGCAGATGATCTCTGATATGGAAAAATCTGTTGGTCTTTAGTCCGACTCAGCGTCATTTTTAAACTATAAGAGAGGCGGCTTCTTTACCTTAATACGGTTATGGGAGCATGCCTCATAGCTGAGGTTAACTTTGAAAAGGTTATTGCTTGCTTTAATGTTGGTTAGCGTTGCATCACTGTTTGTGGGCGTCGGTAACCTCTCTCTCACTTCTCTTCTCAATCATGATCCTATGTCATGGCAGTTACTATGGACGAGCCGCTTACCTCGTTTACTCGCTATTCTATTGGCGGGAGCGGGTCTGAGTATCGCTGGTTTGATTATGCAACAGGTGAGTCAAAACCGTTTTGCTGCGCCTTCCACATCGGGAACTATCGAGTGCGCCATGTTGGGGTATGTGTTGAGCTTGGTCTTATTTGGTAATGGCACACATTTGTGGCTCATTTTTTCAGTGGCTATGTTCGGTACGTTGGTTTTCGTCTGGTTTATCCAGAGCATTCAGTTCAAGAACGCCATTTTTGTTCCTTTAATCGGTATCGTATTTGGCAATGTCGTGGATTCAACCGCCACTTTTGTCGCTTACAAATACGATGCACTCCAAAACCTCTCTGCATGGAAAGTGGCGAACTTTGCCAACATTCTGCAAGGAGATTTTGAACTGCTTTACATCGCTATTCCGATTGCGGTGTTTAGCTACTTATATGCGGCGCGTATTTCGGCGGTCGGTATGGGCAAAGACTTCGCTGTAAACCTTGGTTTGAACTACAACCAAGTGCTGGTGATCGGGGTTTGTCTGGTGTCGGTGTTGTCTGCCAGTGTTGTCATGATTGTGGGAGAGCTTCCGTTTCTTGGGCTAATTGTGCCGAACGTGGTGAGCCATTTCTATGGCGATAATCTTCGGGCAAACATTCCGCGTACCGCCGCTTTCGGCGCGCTTCTGGTGTTGCTGTGCGATTTAGCTGGCCGAGTGATTATTTTCCCCTATGAAGTTCCGATTTCTATGATCATCAGTATGTTAGGTGGCATCGCGTTTATTCTGCTGATTACAAAAGGTATGCGTCATGCAGGATAGAATTAAATTAGCCTTATTGATTTTAGTGTCGATGGTATTTATTGGATTGTTTATTGGTTTGGGTTTAACCGCTGACAATTACCAGTATTTTCTTTCGCGCCGAGTACCCAAAGTGTTGGCGATAGTGATAGCTGGTATTGCAATTGCCCAGTCCTCACTGGCTTTCCAGACCATTACCCACAACCGGATATTAACGCCAAGCATTATGGGTTTTGATTCCCTCTATTTGCTGACTCAAACCTGCATTGTGGTTGCATTTGGCGGCTTAAGTAGCTTTATATTGAATGCGTATTTGAATTTTTCATTGTCTGTGTCAGTGATGCTGCTTTTTTCCAGTTTGCTGTTTGCTTTCTATTTCCGTAAAGAGAATCAGAGCCTGATGATGTTGCTGCTATTGGGCGTCATTTTTGGACAGCTTTTTTCTAACATCGCTTCATTTTTCATTATGTTGATGGACCCGAACGATTTTGCCTCTTTGCAAGTCACTATGTTCGCCAGTTTCAACAATGTGAATGTTGATCTGGTGTACTTTGCAACACCGTTACTTCTGCTGGCATCGGTTGCGCTGTTTAGTATGAACCGGACTTTGGATGTGTTCTGGCTCGATAAAGACAACGCCATCAGCCTTGGTGTAGATGTGCGTAAAATGACGCGTAATGTTCTCTTGTTAAGTGCTTTCTTGATATCGATCTCTACAGCTCTAGTTGGCCCTATCATGTTCTTTGGTTTGTTGGTAACCAACCTGACTCGTGAGTGGTTTAAATCTTATCAGCACCGAGTTCTGCTTCTGGCCTGTTCTGCAATGTCGGTTGCTGCGCTGTTAGCGGGGCAATGGATGGTCGAGAAAGTGTTCCATTTCAGTACCACCTTAAGTGTCATCATTAACTTTATTGGCGGTATCTATTTCCTTTCACTCTTAATTCGTAACAAAGTGGTTTAGCAATGATCAAATTGAAAAATCTGACCAAAATGTTTGGTCAACAAACGGTAGTCAACGCTGCGAGTACTCAATTTGAGAAAGGGAAAGTTACCTCAATTATTGGCCCTAATGGTGCAGGGAAAAGCACGTTGCTATCGATGGCATGCCGGTTAATCAATCGTGATGCTGGTGAAGTTTGGATAGACAACCGAGAGCTGGTGGATTGGGATACCAAAGCATTGGCTAAAAAGCTTTCTGTATTGCGTCAAGCGAACAGCTTAACCATGCGTTTCACTGTTCGGGAACTGGTTTCGTTTGGACGTTTTCCTTATTCAAAAGGCAAACTGACTCAAGACGACCAGCAAGTGATTGATCAGTCTATTGAGTATCTGGACTTGTCTGATATTGAACACAAATATCTTGATGAACTCAGTGGTGGTCAGCGTCAACTTGCGTTTATTGCCATGGTAATTGCTCAGGATACAGACTATGTCTTCTTGGATGAGCCGCTCAACAACCTTGATATCAAACACTCACTGCAAATCATGTCGACTATTCAGCGTCTCGCGCATGAGTTGGACAAAGCGGTAGTTGTGGTTATCCATGACATCAACTTTGCTTCCTGCTATTCCGACCGGATTATCGCGATGAAAAAAGGTGAAATGGTGGCATCAGGCAGCGTTGAAGAAGTCATCCAAGCGCAGGTGTTGAGTAATATCTACGAAACACCATTTAGGGTGGTAGAAATGGAAGGCAAACTGATGTGCCTGTATCACACTTAACAACCTCACTCTTCTATTCGGTCTTATTTTGCATAAAAGCCTGCGGTGATTCACCAAAGGCTTTCTTGAATGCCGCTGAAAAGTTTGACGGATGATGATAACCCGCCTCATACGCGGCTTCGGTAATGCTGCAGTACCCTTTTTCCAAGTGCTTTCGAGCGATATGCAAACGGCGGTCACGAGTATAGTTTGCCACTGTCATACCAAGTTGCTGTTTAAACTTGCTTTGTAAGCTTGAAACACTCATTGCCATCTGTTGAGCCAGCTTTTCTAGCCGGATATCTTCTGATAGGTGTTGTTCAATGTAATGTATCGCTTTGCCGATAGAATCATTATAGGTGGAACAGCAAGCAGGGGATTCCGCAGTGGGTTTATCAGCGAGCTGTTCAATACACATCTGAATCAATGAAAAACTTCTGGCTTCAAGCTGAATATAGTCGTTGAGTGTTTTGGGTGCAGACAGGGAAAGCACCTTCTTTGTTGCCTCAAGCATCTCGCTGGTAAAGTTCACCATTGCTGCTGCTTTATGGGTGGAGACAAACTGGCTTGCAGGGCATGCCTCTTTGATTCGGTTTGCTATCCATTGCGGTGATATGACTAAGTTGAGTTTTACGATGTGGCTTCCTTTGACTAAGCGTCGATGGAAGTTACAAGGTTGCGCCAAATTGACGATAAGAGCTTGAGGCTCAGCACTGGCATCTAAGGTGAACTCTAAATCGTCGTAACCAAATTGCAGGTTTCCTTCTATGAGCAAGGTGATGATAGTCGAAGCTTCACTGGTACAAACAACCTGCGAGTCTTGTAACTCATAGCTGGCTCCGCCGTGAAGGGAAAATATGCCTTCACAGGTATGGCTGATAAATTCTCCTCGCGCTAGCGAGAGCGGAGAATTCTTACGCTGTGTCACTATCGTCTGTTGATCGCTATCTCGAATCTTCTGAGTCAGAACGACTTTTGTTCCGGGCTGGCTTTTTGCAGTTACATTCGTTTCCATCATCAAATCTCATAACTGTTATGCGATTTTGCATAAGCTATTCAGGTTCCTACTTTACCGCATACATATTAACATTACTGATAACGATTATCATTTGTATTTTATGCATAAGTGAAAGGAACTAAAGGATATGTATCCGAATAAGAAGTCAGTGGTATGTTTGGCGATTACTTCTGTGTTGAGTGGAGGAGTGTTCGCCCAGCAGGAAGAGACTCAGCAAGAACAGGTTGTTGTCTGGGGAACAAAAGTATCGAGTAATTCGGAATCTCTAACGACCGATGATCTTTCGGTTAAACAAGCGGATCATATGTCCGACTTATTGCGTGATATTCCCGGCGTGGATGTTGGCGGAACCCACTCGGTAAATCAACGTATCAATATTCGTGGTTTGGGTGAAAGTGACCTAGATATCCGTTTAGACGGTGCTTCTCAACATGCGAACATGTTCCATCATATCGGCAGCCTGACTTTAAACCCTGATATTCTCAAATCAGCAGATATCCAAGTGGGTAACAACTCAGTGGTCTCTGGCGGGCTAGGTGGTGCTGTTTATTTCGAAACCAAAAACGCCAAAGATCTGCTTCGCTATGACGAGTTATTTGGTGCGCGAGTATTCGCAGGTTATGCGTCCAACGCAAACCAACAGGGTTCTGTCACCGTCTATGGTCAATTAAGCGATAAGGTTGATGCCATGATCTATGGGCAGCAAATATCGCGTGACAACTTTGAAGATGGCAAAGGTGATGAAACTATCGGAGCGGATGGAGATACATACAACATGCTGGGTAAAATTGGTTTTGAACCTGCATTGGGGCATCGATTCCAGCTTTCCTATGATGTGTACCGCGACAAAGGTGATTACAGCCCTCGTCCAGATATGGCTGGTAGTGCCAATCTGACATTAACGGGTAATGAGCTCGTACCGACGAAATACGATCGTGACACCATCACTGGTTCATATGAACTGGACACTGAGCATCACAAAGGAAAAATCACGCTGTATAGCAGCGAAACAGAAATTGATCGTGATGAATCCGTGATTACCAGCCGTTGGTCTCCTGTTCGTCATTCTAGAAATACCGCAACCAACAGAAATATTGGTGCAAACATAAAGTTCCAGTCTGATTACCAAGTCGCAAGCCTAAATAACCAAGTGACGTACGGCGCAGACTATATCGATCAAACCAGTGAAAGTGCCTACGGTGGCTCCAAATTTATGGAAGAGTCGGCAATTTCAACGGCTCTGTTTGCGGAAAATAAACTCTATGTGACAGAGGCATGGTCTGTTACAGCAGGGTTGCGTTTTGACGATTTTGAACGCAAAGCGGTGAATTCAGACAACAGCTTTGATGATGTGACTTGGTCTTTAGGAACCGAGTGGGATGTAACCAAGGACTGGACTTTATTTGCCAACGCTCGTTCTTTGTTCAAAGGACCTGAGTTATTGGAAACCTTCGTCAGATATCAGGATGTCGCTTACTTAGCAGATGATATTAAAGCGGAAACGGGCTTGAATACTCAAGCCGGTGTAAGGTTCGACAAGAAATTGAACGATCACTTCTTGGGCATGAACATTACGCTGTTTAAGACGCAGATTGATGACTACATCTCAACAGATTGGGATAACGCTACCAGTACTTATCGCATCCGCAATGCTGGTGATATGGAAATCAAAGGTCTGGAGGTCAGCGCGACATACGCTTACGAGATGTTTAGCTCCAAGCTATCTTATGCGCGATCCGAAGCAAATGATGTCACGAATGGTGGGCCAATGCCTGACTCATATGGTTCAAGCGCTGACATGGGCGATAGCTTTGCTCTTACTTTAGGTTATCAAGCGGATTCTATTGATACGATGTTCGGTTGGACGTCGATTGTTGTTCTTGATGAAGATAACGTGATGACAGGCGCGGACATCAAACAAGGCTACGACGTACATAACATGCATGCACAGTGGATCCCTCATCAAATCCCCGATTTGATCGTAACTGTTGGTATTGAAAACATCTTTGATGAGCTTTACGTCTCTCACGCATCACGTCTGGGAGCAGCGCGTGGCGCGACCACGGATGATTATGAACCTGGAAGAAGCTATAAAATTTCGGCGGCTTATCAGTTCTAACGACGTCCTACCACTTAAGTACTAAATGTAACTAATAGCATATCGACTTAAGTGTGCTAACAAAATAATAGTCTAGGTAATTCAACCGCTTACAAGCAATTGTAGGCGGTTTTTTTGTTCAGTGGTCTATAGTTGGAGTGAGGCGCAAATTAAATATTTCATAAGTCAAAAGAAATAAAATTTTGCTAGAGATCAATAAAAATCACGAGAGTTGCCTCAAAAAATTAAAACAAAGTTGAAAGATTCAAAAATTATTGAATAATGGGAGTCTGTAAATGGAGAAGCGCAGGCTTCGAACCCTCAGTCGGAAACAGGATACAACCCCATGTCGAACTCGTATGTGTTGGTCATCAACTCAGGTAGCTCCTCACTTAAATTCGCGGTCATTGATTCAAAGAGCGGTGATGCTTTGGTGTCGGGTCTTGGAGAATGTTTTGGTTTGCCGGAAGCGGTTATCAGCTGGAAATACCAGGGTCAGAAAACCGAAGAAGCGATTCCTGCTGGCGGGAATCATCATAAATACGCAGTTAACCGCGTTGTGGCACTGCTTGAAACACTGGGCCTAAGTTCTAAGTTTGTCGCTGTGGGTCATCGTATCGTCGCGGGTGGCGAAACCTTTAAAGAAACTGTTCGTGTGGATGAAGGAGTGATTGCTGACGTTGAGCGTCTTGCTGAACTAGCACCTTTGCACAACAAAGCCAACGCGGCGGGTATGCGCGCAGCGATGGAAGCATTCCCGAATCTGCCGCAATTTGCTGTTTTCGACACGGCTTTCCATCAAACCATGCCCGAGAAAGCGTTCGTTTACGCGCTGCCATACGAGCTGTACCAAGAGCACAAAGTTCGTCGTTATGGCGCACACGGCACAAGCCACTACTACGTAAGCCGTGAAGCAGCGAAAGCCATCAACAAACCCGTTGAAGAAAGCAACTTCATTACCGTTCACCTTGGTAACGGCGCGTCAGTCAGTGCCATTAAAAATGGTCAATGCATCGACACCAGCATGGGCTTAACACCGCTTGCAGGCCTGATGATGGGCACACGTTGTGGTGACTTGGACCCAAGCGTGATCGAATTCTTGTTCCGCAAAGGCTGGAAACAAGAAGAACTGTTTGAAATGCTGAACAAAAAATCAGGTTTCCTTGGCGTGTCTGGCATCACCAGCGATGCTCGTGGCGTGCTGGAAGCGATGGACAACGGCAACCCACGTGCGAAATTGGCGTTTGATATTTTCACTTACCGCGTGGCCAAATACATAGGTTCATACATGGTAGCGATCGGTGAAGAAGTGGATGCCATTGTGTTCACCGGTGGTATTGGTGAAAACTCACTGCCAATTCGCAGTGAAATCCTGAAGTATCTAAAAGTATTTGGCTACCAAGAAGACGAAGCTGGCAATGCGGCAGCGCGCTTCGGTCAGTCAGGTACAGTGACTACAGCCGACTCTAAACTGGCGATGGTGATTCCAACCAACGAAGAGTTCGTGATTGCTCAACAATCAGTCGCGATGTTGTAATCGTTTAGTTTGCTCCACACTCTGACGATGTTTAAGCGAACCTTCGGGTTCGCTTTTTTTATTCTTTATGTAGAAAACATTCAACTTAGCATGGCTTTTTATGCGGAAGCATTCGAGTGTGATCCAAAGCTTTTATCGCCGACTTTCGCGGTGGAGGAACAGAACTTTTTATTCCTGTAACTAATAGCGGCGACCTAGATAACCTATTTGAAAAGTGGAAACTGCAAGGTATGACCTTTGCTCAAGTGCGTGACGAGTCTGTATATGGTATCAACTTTGTTGCATTAGACCTTGATGGTCAACGCTTGCGAGTGTTTGCTTAACGTTAATTTAGCTCAGAAGTGCTCGAAACGAATTCAGAGCTTAAAAGTTTTGACAACATTTTGTTTCTTGATTGACCTATTTTATCGGTCAGGTCTCTTAACAGAGTGAGTACGCTCTTTGAATTCACTAAACATTGATCGTATCAATACAGCCTGTCAGTCGAGAAACCAGTTAGTAGCATAAACCACTAAAATCACTAAAGTGACTAGAAAGAATAGTATCATTGCCATCTTTTTCATGTAGCTTGATCTATCAAATACAACGCCTTCTTCTTCTCTCACCCTCGCTTCTTCATCAAAATGCCATTTAATAGCTAAGTAGCCTCCAATACCCAATACAATAAGCTTAAAAGCCCCAGCAAAGTACGGAAAGAAGTTAGCCCAACTGCCATTCATTATCTATCTCCATAAAATTAAACATCGATTTTTCGTAAGCATCATCAAAAGTTCATGTTTAATGCGTACCCAAAGTCAGGTTTTCGAGTTAGCGCAAGTCTACTGCTAGCGCCAGTTGGCCACAACTTTCTTTGCAATACCTATAGTTATTGGTGGTTGGCTAAATAAGGAAAGCTACTGGCACGTTTTTGTCTATCATCGAGTCAGCGAGCTCTTTACAGACTCACAATCTCCCAACGTTTGTTTGAACAACTTTGGGGAATTGCGAACTTACGAATGAATTGCCTTACAAATTTTCATTCGATGAAAAAACTGTACTAGAAACTCCTTTTTTGAGTAAAGATAAGTTGGCGAGAGAACTAAATAAGTTGGTTTCAGGTAACCAAATGTAAGCTACATTATGTACAGTTAATACTTTTATAATTTCATGTGCTGAGGATTTATCGTACCTAGTTAAGTGAGCCAATCGACAAAACAAAGCTGAGCTTTTGAGCAAACCATCAAATTATTAGGTACCTCTATAATGCCAATATCCGCGCAGGCCATACGGTTTGGTCTGGCTTGGTAAAATATTGAACATGAATGAGGTCAGCATGCAACAAACAGTATTGGTAACCGGTGGCACGGGATTTGTCGCAACCCAAGTGATAATACAATTATTGCAGCAGGGCTATCGGGTAAACACCACAGTGCGCAGTTTGGGTAGTCAAACCCAATTGTTTGAGACGCTGCAACATGCAGGTATCCAAAAAATCCAAGATAACTTGCGTCTTATTGAAGCTGACTTGCTAAATGACAGCAATTGGCTAAGTGCAATGCAAGGTTGTGATTATGTGTTGCATGTCGCCTCACCGTTGCCCATGGGCGATCCAAACAATGAAGATGATGTTATTAAACCTGCGGTTGAGGGCTCGCTCAGAGTTTTAACCTTCGCCAAACAGGCTGGTGTTAAACGAGTGGTGATGACATCCAATTTTGGTGCTGTGGGCTACAGCCACACCGACACTCGCCAAGTTATTACTGAACAAAGCTGGACTAACCCCAAGCAGAAGGGTTTGTCTGTGTACAATAAGTCCAAAGTGTTGGCAGAGCGGGCTGCATGGGATTATATCCATAACGAGGGAAAAGGATTGGAGTTGACCGTAATTAATCCAATGGGAATTTTTGGTCCTTTGATTAATCAGCGTCTGTCTGCCGGGCATACATTGCTTCGTCAACTTATGAGCGGCGAAATGCAGAGGTTGCCAGATATTATTATGGGAATAGTGGATGTGCGTGACGTAGCGGATTTACATATACGAGCCATGTTGTCACCGCAGGCTGCAGGGGAACGTTTTCTGGCACTGGCAGGGGGGACTATGTCGTTGATGGATATTGCACATTATTTGAAAAAAGCCATGCCGCAACACAGTACTAATATTTCAACCAAAGCGCTGCCTACCTGGTTATTAAAAATCGTGGCACTATTCAATCCCAAAGCACGTGCGATTAAACCTTTGGTAGGGGTTTATCGACAGGCGTCTAATCAAAAGGCCCTTACCATGTTGGGTTGGCAGCCACGCTCAAACGAACAAGCCGTGTTGGCCGCTGCTCAGTCGTTAGTTCACTACAAGTTACTTTAACATGATGAAACTGAATGAAATTAAGTCCTGTTATTTGGGGCCAGAAATTTCCCCAGAGCAGTTTGTGCCCGAGCATATGTTTATTTTTTTGGCGCAGGGGGTGCTAACGGGTTTTGATGGAAAAAATCGCCATCAAATACAAGCTGGGCAGTGTTGTGTAGTGCGTAAAAATCATCTGATACGTTACAACAAACAACCTATGAACGGGCATTTTGAAAAAGTGGTCGTGATCTTTGAGCAGTCTTTTTTGCAAGGCTTTGCAGATAAGTATCCAATTAATTTAGAGCACGTTGTGCCGCAGCAGGCTTATGTGGAAGTTCAACTTAGTTCGTTGTTGCAAAACTTTATTCATTCTTTGACCCCTTACTATCAGGGCGCGGGAAATATCAACCAGCGCTTTGCAGAGTTAAAACGTGAAGAGCTACTACTGATTTTACTGCAACAGCAGCCGGATTTAGCCCGTATTTTGTTTGATTTCAGGCAACCCGGTAAGCTCGATCTGAAAGCCTTTATGCAGCAGAATTATAAGTTTAACGTTAATCTTGAACGTTTTGCCTATCTTAGCGGACGTAGCTTAGCTGCCTTTAAACGCGATTTTAAGGAAATATTTCAGCTCTCACCAGCGGCTTGGTTAACGGCTAAACGACTAGATGAAGCGCATTTTTTGATTGAGCGAAAACAGCAAAAACCTTCAGATATTTATCTGGAACTCGGCTTTGAAAACCTGTCACATTTTTCTTTTTCATTCAAAAAACGCTTTGGATATAACCCAAGCCAACTGATGAATGAAAAGAGAGTTAGATTAACTGATATGGATTAATGCAAACTCTCGCTTCTAGAAGTCTAAAGTAAGTAGATTATTTGAACTTATATTAACGATAATGCTTCTGTTTCTTTGAACACATAAAGCCTGGTTAAAGCAAAGAATGGAAAAATTTGAAGTCTTGTAATTTATTCGCACACAATTGAATACTTCAGAAATTTTAATCCGAAATTCACTAATTCGAGCTAAAAATCTAACGCGGAAATGTCCAAAACCCTGTTAGTAGATGAGATACTAGAATTGTGATCACCAAGCGATTCTGTCGTACCTTAATTACCAAGCGACGAAGAATTTGTTATTGCTCAGCAGTCGGTTGAATTGCGGTAATAACAATTAAAGCCATATTGTTAAAAGCGAGCTCAGTGCTCGATTTTTGGTTTTTGTATTGGTTACATTATTGCGCTCCAGCATAGAGTTATTAGAAATAGGGCATTGTTCGGTAGTAATTGTTTTGGTTATTAAAGCGACGATGTTGGCCTAGCCAATTAAGGTAGAAAGGTAAAAAAGATGAATATGAAAAAGTTTTCGGACCTAGTTGGGCTTTCGTCTTACACGCTTCGATACTATGAAAAAATTGGTTTACTCAAACATGTGCAAAGAAATAGTAGTGGTCACCGTGTCTACTCCAATAAAGATATTGATTGGATCAACTTTATTAAACGACTGAAAGAAACAGGCATGCCACTAGAAGAAATTCAAAAATATGCGTCATTAAGGGATATAGGCGCTCAAACCAGAGCAGAACGTCAAGAACTGCTAGAAAGACACCGAGAAAAATTAAAACAACATATCCAGCAACAGGTCGAGCATCTGGACGCATTAGAAGTAAAAATTGATTTGTATAAAAGTGGGAAAGTAAGTTGACTTAGAGTTAACTCTAACTTGTATGGTGTGCTGGTAGTCATTTATAGGAGCACACAAAATGGAAAATCAACGATTTAATTCTGGGTTAGAACAGTTATCAAAAATTGATGGTGAGGCGGGTCAAAAAGTTATAGAGAGCCTGCGAGACATATGCCCTGATTTAGCCAAATTCACCATTGAATACCCGTTTGGTGATATTTATACCCGTCAGGGCTTAGACCTAAAATCAAGAGAAATCGCGACTGTTTCTGCATTGACTGCGATGGGGAATTGTACGCCACAGCTAAAAGTACATCTGCACGCCGCCCTTAATGTGGGTTGTACAGAAGAAGAGCTGAAAGAAGTCATAATCCAAATGTCAGTCTACGCAGGATTCCCCGCGGCATTAAATGGAATGTTTGCTTTTAAAGAAGTACTTTCTGAACGAAGCAAATAGCAAAGCTTGATAGGGCAGCATGACTTTGAGCTGCCCAACTATTTCCATAGCAACCAATTATCCATCGCAACACTGTGCTTAATCGCTATCGATTACTACTTTGAGGGTGCGGTAAATCTAAGCGATTAAAAGGGAACACAATCACCCGTACTCCGCGTTCTATGGCTTGGCAGATTTCGTCGGCAATCAGTTCGAGATGAAAATCTGTATTAAGATAAACTTCCATTTGCGCCAGATTGAGCATTTCCCGAGCTTTCTGAATCAGATTTTCAAACCCTGTGACGTTATAGATAAATTCTTTCTCTTCCTGAAGCATCATGCGTGAAAGCTCTTTCTTCAGGATGTGAATGTTTTATCTAACCCACTTTTTTAATCAACCATCTTTCCTATCAATTCTTATAAAGCTTTCACCATAGATGCTTGTTTTGAAGTTGATGGCAGACCAATAAACGTAAAGTGATCTCAGGACAAACTAGAATTACGGTATACATAAACCGATTTCAGGTACGTTCAAGGATGTTTTATGAATAAGAAATATCGCATTGAAAAAGACAGTATGGGGGAAGTTAAAGTTCCTTCTGATGCTCTCTATCAGGCTCAAACACAAAGAGCCATCGATAACTTCAACATCAGTGAGCATAAGATGCCTAAAGACTTGATTGTGGCGTTAGCTTATATCAAACAGGCGGCTGCAAAGACAAACGCTAAGTTAGGCACATTAAACAGCAACATTGCTGATGCAATAATCAAAGCTGCCCAAAGCGTTATCGATGGGCAATATCATGACCAGTTTCCGATTGATGTCTTTCAGACTGGTTCAGGCACCAGTACAAATATGAATGCCAATGAAGTACTGGCGACTCTGGCAAGCCAAATATTGAACGAAAAAGCCAGCCCCAACGACCACGTTAATATGGGTCAAAGCAGTAATGATGTGATTCCAACTGCAATTCAAGTCAGTGCTGTTATGGCATGTGAGAAAATGTTGATTCCGGCACTCACTCATTTAGCCGAAACACTCAGAAGCAAACAGAAGGAACTGGACGGGATTGTTAAAACGGGCAGAACGCATCTAATGGACGCGATGCCAATAACGTTTAGTCAGGAACTAAGTGGCTGGGAAGCTCAAATACAACATGCTTCGCAGTCAATTACCTCTGCTTTGGAATCGGTAAGAGCACTTGGGCAGGGAGGAACCGCAGTGGGAACGGGTATCAATGCTCATACAAGCTTTTCTACAGATTTTTGCCATAACTTAAGTCAGATTAGTGGCTTATCCTTTAACCCAAGTGACAACTTCTATTTTAATTTGAGCTGTCAGGATTCGATTGTTTCTCTATCCGGTCAGTTAAAGGCGCTGGCTGTTGCCTTGATGAAAATATCCAATGATTTACGTTGGATGAATTCAGGTCCGCTTGCAGGGCTTGGTGAAATAGAGCTGGAAGCTTTACAACCGGGTTCATCAATCATGCCGGGCAAAGTAAACCCAGTGATCCCCGAAGCTGTGGCAATGGCTTCGGCACAGGTAATAGGTAACGATACAACCATTACAGTTGCCGGTCAGTCAAGCAACTTCCAACTTAATGTTATGTTGCCCGTCATTGCTTACAACCTGCTTGAATCGATACATTTACTCACTAATTCATGCATTTCACTAGCAGATAAAGCGATTAAGCCGTTCAAAGTGCGTCAGGAAAATCTAGATAAGGCTCTTGCCAAAAATCCAATCCTTATTACCGCGTTAAATCCGGTGGTGGGTTATTTGAAAGCAGCCGAAATAGCGAAAAAAGCCTATAAGGAAGGCAGAGCTGTCATTGATGTAGCGGAAGAAGAAACCGATTTGAGCCGTGAAGAATTAGAGCACTATCTTGACCCTAAAACATTAACGCGTGGTGGAATTGTATAAACAAAGCTACGGGACAGAATGACTGTGCCCGCAGCGTAGAAATAGTTCTCTGAATATTAAGAAGCTTTTGAATCTATTAACGGATTCATTGGCTGGTCAGTTAGTCTCGCAACATATTATCGAGTTGATCCACTACCTCTGCCCAGTCGGCATCTTGTTCGATAGCTTGTTTCAAAAAATCCGATTGCGACCTTGTCCAAAAACTCGCTTTATGTATAGGAGATGAATCTCGCGTATGCCGGTGGCTCTTCACAAACTCTTTGATTTCTTTAGGTGAATGCCCTAAACCAAGCTGCTTAAATAGCTCTGGCATGCCGTGTTGATATATTTCCATTATCGACCTCCTAATAGCGTTCACTTACCTAAAGTATATACGCTACTCAGAAATTGATTGAGAAAGCCAAATGCGAGAGTTTTCCTGAAACAAAGCGGGTACTGATTGTATGCTAGCCCACGTTTTACGCCCATAACAAAGCGAGCCTTGGTGGCTCGCTTTTTACTTCTTGTTTAACCAGTCACTCTGGAATGTGGTAAAGGACTATCATTAATAGCGAACTAATCCAGATAGGGCTTAATGGTTTGGATTGAGCCGTCTGTATTATGATGAAGCTCGGTCATCTTGATGTTTCTCAAGTGAGTTTGACCGCCTGATAACGTGCTGTCATGGTAGAACAAGTACCATTTGCCTTGATACTGAACAATTGAGTGGTGAGTAGTCCAGCCTAGTACGGGTTCAAGAATCACGCCTTGATATTTAAATGGTCCATATGGCGAATCACTTGTCGCGTAGACAATCTTGTGCGTATCGCCTGTGGAGTACGAGAGGTAGTAAACATTGTTATGCTTATGAACCCAAGGGCCTTCAAAATAGCGGCGTTCTGTATCACTTGCTTTTAGCGGCTTACCATTTTCATCAACGATCAGTACGTCTCTTGGTTGCTCTTCTAAGCTCACCATATCTTTGGCTAGCTTCGCCATTTTAGGCATTAGAGAAGCTTGGTCATCTGCAGGGTAGTTGTCTTCACCATACTCACCTTGAGTCCAACGTTGCAGTTGTCCTCCCCAAATACCACCGAAGTACAAATAGTAATCTTGGTTGTCTTGGTATACCGCAGGGTCAATGCTGAAGGTGCCTTCAATATGCGTTTCTTCTGCTTTGAAAGGACCTGCTGGAGAATCCGATACAGCTGCACCTATATGAAAAACACCTTGCGCATTTTTAGCTGGGAAATATAGGTAATATTTGCCATCTTTTTCAGCTGCATCGGGCGCCCACATTTGTCGTTCTGCCCACTTTACATCTTTCACATCCAAAGCAAGGCCGTGGTCTGTCATTTCTTCTAGAGACTCATCGAGAGAGAAAACGTGGTAGTCAGACATATCAAAATGATCGCCATCGTCATTAAGTGGCTGATCGGTTTCAATGTCATGAGAAGGGTAGACGTAGATACGGTTATTAAACACATGGGCTGACGGGTCTGCCGTGTAAATGTGTTTTACCAGTGGAGGCGATATCGGTTTTAGCGAGTTGGCTCGGGCAAGATCAAGTTGAGTAATGCGTTCGGCATCGCTCAGTTCAGGATGTTCTACTGTTTGGTCCGTCATTAGTTGGTTTCTCTTATTGGAATTGATAAAAAATACCATGAGATGACGAGTCTGAGCTGAAAATCGTCATCTCAGACCGTCTTAATTAAGCGTTAATAGCTACTTATAGATAAAACCGTTAACGATATTTTCTAAGTACTCTTGGCGGCCAGATGCTTTTTCAGGAGCAATGGAATTTTCAACAGCGTAGTTTGCCACCGCTTCTAGCGACATGTCACCAGAAAGTATTTTTTTACCAAGATCTGTGTTCCAGCCTGCATAGCGTTGAGCGATGTTCTTAGATAAGAGATCATTTTCAATCATATCTGCCGCACGCTCTAGTGACAGGGCCATGGTATCCATGCCGCCAATATGACCGTGGAAGAAGTCTGCTAAATCTGTCGAAGGGCGACGAAGTCGGGCATCGAAATTGAAGCCACCTGTAGTGAAACCGCCAGCCTTTAAGATTTCATACATTACCAACGTGTTTTCTTCGACACTGTTCGGGAACTGGTCTGTATCCCAACCAAGTTGTGGGTCGCCTCGGTTTGCATCAATAGAACCAAAGACGCCTAGCGATGTTGCAGTGGCAACTTCATGTTGGAAACTATGGCCAGCAAGCGTTGCGTGGTTGGCTTCAATGTTAACTTTGATTTCTTTCTCTAATCCGAATTGCTTCAGGAAGCCATAAACGGTGGCCGTGTCGTAGTCATACTGATGCTTGGTTGGTTCTTGAGGTTTTGGTTCAATAAGAATAGAGCCTTTGAAGCCAATCTTATGTTTGTGTTCAACCACCATCTGCATCAAGCGACCAAGTTGTTCGCGTTCTTGACGAAGGTCGGTGTTAAGGAGAGTTTCATAGCCTTCGCGACCACCCCACAATACGTAGTTTTCACCACCTAGTCGTTGAGTTGCGCCCATTGCATTGAAGATTTGAGTCGCTGCATACGCGAATACTTTCGGATCAGGGTTTGAACCCGCACCTGCCATATAGCGAGGGTTGGAGAATGCGTTAGCCGTTCCCCACAACAGTTTGATTCCTGTCTCTTCTTGTTTGCGCTCTAGTACGTCGACCATCGTTTGGAAGTTATTGACGTACTCTTTCAGTGAATTACCTTCAGGTGCTACGTCAACATCATGGAAACAGTAGTATGGCGCGCCGAGTTTTGTGAAAAATTCAAATGCAGCGTCTGCTTTTACATAAGCAGCTTCCATTGAGTTTGAACTCTTTAACCATTCATGTTCAAAGGTGCCTGTACCAAATACATCTGAGCCGCCCCAGCCAAAGTTGTGCCAGTAAGCCACTGCAAATCTAAGGTGTTCTTGCATGCTTTTTCCAAGAATCATCTTATTCGCATCGTAATGGCGAAATGCTAGGGGGTTAGTCGAATCTTTTCCTTCGAACTGGATTTTATTTATACCTTTAAAGTATTCAGTCATTGTGTAATTCCAATAGTTTCATATGGGCTTTATTCTCTGACAAATTTAAAGGTTTTGTTTTTTCTATCAATTATGTTTTTTAATACTGGTATTCCTCTATTTTACAAGTGTGTTAAATATCCCAGAAATACTATTAATTCATCACTAATATGCATGTAACTCATTGATTTAAGTGTTTTGAATCATGAGTTTTTTCTGTGCTGTTCACACAAGTGAAATATCGTAAAAGCATTACTAATTTGTGCAAGTTGATTATATTTTTGTGGATAAACAAAATATTTATCGGTGAAAATGTATCCTGGAGTAAATATAAAAATGAATATGGCTAATACCGATAAATTATCAATAAAGGAAAAGGTCGCCTACGGATTAGGTGACACAGGGTGTAACTTTGTATGGCAAACTGTCATGCTTTTTTTAGCTTACTTCTATACCGACATTTATGGTTTATCCCCAGCGCATATGGGTACCATGTTTCTGATCGTTCGTTTTATTGATGCCGTCACTGATCCTGTTATGGGTTCTATTGTTGATAGAACTCAGTCAAAACATGGGCGTTACAGACCTTATCTGTTATGGATGGCTGTGCCTTTTGGCGCGGCTTGTATGTTCGCTTTCTTCACGCCAAATGTTGGCGAAGTGGGTAAAATTGTATACGCGTATGCGTCCTACATCTTCCTGACGTTAATGTATACCGCTATCAACGTCCCTTACTGTGCAATGGCAAATGCTATGACGAATGACTCCGCTGAGCGTACGTCATTACAGTCTTACCGTTTTGCGTTAAGTACAGCTGGTGGACTTGTGGTTGCTATGGTGGCTTTACCACTGGTAGACATCATTGGCCAAGGGGATGAGCAAAAAGGATACCTTGGTGCCATGGCTATTATGGGCATTGGCGCAATTGCTTTGTTCTTCTTCAGTTTCTCAAACACCAAAGAGCGTTATGTGCCTCAAGAAGAAAAACAGTCCGTATTTAAAGATCTAAAATTGCTGGCGAAGAATAGCCAATGGAGAGTGTTGTTCGTTGTTAACGTTGTGCTGCTGACGGGCGTTGTACTTAAAGGTGCATCAACCATGTATTACGTAAAAATTGTGATGGGCAGAGCTGACTTGGCAACTATTTTCATGGTTTGTGGCATGCTGGCAAACATCGTTGGCGCTATCTTATCTGCTCCGCTGTTAGGTAAGTACGACAAGCCAACGGTCTACAAAATTCTTATTGTTATATCTGGTATTCTTTCTGCGATGATTTACTTGGTTGAACCATCAAACATCGTAGCGGTTTTCTCATTAGTGATTTTGCTCGGCATAGTACAGATGGCAACTACGCCAATTCTGTGGAGTATGATGTCTGACGTTGTTGATTACGAGAAAACACGCAGCAATCGTTCACTGAGTGGAATGGTGTTTTCAACCAACCTATTCGCTATCAAACTTGGTATTGCTATTGGTGGAGCAGGCGTGGGTTGGATTCTTGCTTGGGCTGGCTATCAAGGTGGTGCAGAAGTGCAAACTGATGAAGCGGTTAATGCCATCAATCTTCTGTTTACCGTGCTACCGGGTGTGTTCTTTGCGTCGCTAGCGGTGTTTATGTTGTTCTATAAGCTCGACAACAAAAAGTTGGGTGAAATAAAACAAGAGTTGGTAAAACAACAAGAGAAAGAGCAACCAGCTACTTTCGTCCCTGAAATTAAAGAGCAAGAAGCACTCGCATAATTCATCGGAGTTACACTCTTCTCACAACAAATAGTTTTACAACAAATAAGAAAGCCCCTGATTTCAGGGGCTTTCTCTGGTCATTCACCTTAATTATCCATCAAGAATACTAAGGTTTGTAAATGATCACTGACTCATTTTGAACACTGGTAAATACCACGCTGGCTTTCTTCTTCGCGAGTTCAATTTCACATTGTGTTTGTGTACATGAGCCTCCAGACTCAGACCATGTTCCTGAAATATTTGCACCGAAGCTATATGAGACTCTCGCAATCCAAGTTTTGCCCATACTAATACTTTCTGTCACGATGGCAGGAGATTCGCTGACATTGACAGTATTCTCATACACATCCACGGCTCCCTTATCGTCAGTAACGGTGAGAGTCACGTTATAGGAAGCGTAAGTACCGTAAACATGAGCGACAATATCACCAGCTCCAAATGAAGAATCGCCAAAATTCCATTCGTAAGAAACAATGGTGCCGTCACTATCTGTTGAAGCAGAAGCATCAAAGGTACAGGTAAGATCGATACAGTTTGCATTGAATTGAGCCGTTGGTGGAACATTTTCATTACTACTATTCACATCAATTAATGTCGGTACAAAAGCGGCACTTTGAATATCGAGTAGTGGCTCTTTGACACCGTCGGGGCTGGTATCTACCCAGTTACTATTTCCCTTTGTGATAAGGATATTTTCGATTTGAGTTGGTTCATTTTCCTTGCTGGCTAATAGCGCTGCTGCTCCGGCAACATGGGGAGATGCCATTGATGTTCCGCTAATCGTACCGTAGCTTCCTTTTTCAATTGGGTAAGTTGAGGTAATACATACACCAGGGGCGGCGATGTCTACAGGTGCTCCCCAATTACTAAAATTGGCTAAAGTATCATCTTCGTCTGATCGACATGTAGCAGAACCATAGCCGCCTTCTAGCCCATCAAAATCAGCGAGAGCGGAAACTGTAAATGCAAACGGTGCGTTTGCTGGGGTAAAGTCTGCGCTATCGGCATTTGAGTTCCCGGCAGCTACGACAACAAATACACCTGCTTCAAAGGCTGTTTTAATAGCGCTATCCATTGCGCTGCTTTGTCCGCTACCGCCTAAACTCATATTGATTACTTCGATATTGCCCTGTTTTACCACCCAGTCGATACCGGCAATGATTCCAGCCAGGGAACCTGAACCCGCTGAATCCAAAACTTTAACCGCCCACAAACGTACTCCTGGCGCGATACCGACAACTCCAAAATCATTATCTAAGGCACCAATGGTTCCTGCGACATGAGTACCATGGTAATGGTCGTCATCGTAGTTTTTGGTTTCATCGCAATAGTAAGTTCGATTCCATGGAGATTTCCCTGAGTAACTTAGACAGTTCGCACCGCCAACCACGTTAAGGTCTGGGTGGTCAATATCAATACCCGTATCAAGTACTGCGACATCTGCGTCTACATGTTGATCATCGGTATTGTTGATGCTCAGAGTTACTTCGTTTGCGAAAATTCGCTCAACACCAGTGGGGAATGTTTGCACAAATGCTGTTATCGGTAGGTCTTGTTCCACATACAACACATTAGGGTTGTTTAAGATTCCTTTTAACGCTTGCTCTGGAATTGAAATAGAAAAACCTCGTATGGCATTTTCATAAATATAGCCAACACGACCATTTGCTTGCTGTGCAATGTCACTAGCCACTGCAGAAGGAATCGTACTTGGCTTGAGTACAACAATATATTTGTTTAAAAGGTCTGCATTTTGAGCATAGCTCGTTGATATAAAGAAGGTTGTTAGCATTAAAAGCAAAACATTGCGCATGATATTCATGACCGCTCACCTTAAACGTCTTTTAAATATTACTGATAGTATAGTTAATAAGCGTGAGATTGGTCTTAATACTAAAGTGTTGCTTTGGGAGTGAACGAATTAAAAAGCGAGCCGCTTAGGCTCGCTTGGAGAGTAGTATTCTGACTCTGAAGAGAACTTAGAACTTGTCTACTTTGAAGAAAAGGGTTTCACCACTGCTGTCGTCTACACCATCATTGTCGGTGACTGCATAACCCTGACCGGATGCATCGATAGTGAAACCTTCGATTTTATCAACCACATAGCCTTTCGCTGCTTTTAGTTCAGGCAGGAAATCGTGAATCAAGGTTTTGCTTACTGTAGGTAACTGAGAGCTTAATGGCGCCGGTTTTAACTCTGAAAGTGCAACCTTATAAAGACGTTTGACTTTCGCATCGCTATCCAGCTGATTATCACGCTCAACAATGTAGGCGTTGTTTCCGTAGATAGTGATTTCAGACAGACCAATCCAACCTTTCTGCGCGCTTTCTAATGGATATTTGACTGCACCCCATTGTTTGCTCTGCGTGTTGTAAGAGAGCAATTTAACGCTATTCTTGTCATCATCTTTCCAAGGGCGTTGAATCGCTACCCATAGAGTATCACCATGAATTGCAATGCCTTCAGAGCCAAATCGTTCTTGATATTGAAGTAGTTCTTCAGGAAAAGGAATCGTTTGATCAATACTGCCTTTGTTTGTTACATGAAGCAGCTGATGTGGGACGGATTTTTGAGCATTGCCTTCTGAAGCCAGCCAGTATCCGCCTTTTGGATCAACCGCAATGCCTTCTAAATCGAGCTTCTCTGCTGCTTTTCCAACATCAGTGATTATCATCTTATTGGTTATGAGAGCAGGGGTTTGATTGGCATCGATCGTAAAGATAGCTGGCTGAGCGGAATAAAAACTATCGCTGATCGCGTAAAGTTTTCCTGCTTGAGTTAAATCCGCAGCAAGCCCCGACAACGCTCCCCAGCCGATAGGACGATGGTCATTGTCCATTGTGGATTGAATCATAGGGTAGGCCGGTGCTGTATTCGTCCATTGATAAATCATCACATGAGAGCGGGCACCTTTGTCTTTCACCATGTCTTCTTCGTTTGCAGTCGCAATCAGACCTCGTTTTGGAATCGCAATTGCGGATTCAGGTGCGATGCCAGAAGGCAGCATTTGAACAAGTTCTGGCTCGGCTCCTGTATCACGATATACACCCATAATTGAGCCACGTTCAGACATAACAAATATGTACGTATCGTTGCCGAATTTTGCAACTTCAATCCCTTCTGGCTCAGCGCCTTTTTTACCTGAACGTTTTTCTGGGTAATGACCCGCTTTGACCACTTCGTATTCAAAACTCGCTCCGCTTTCAAACAGAACTTCGCCTTGTTTGTTGAAAATGGTAAAGCCGCGAGCGCCGCCTTTGTAGTCGCCTTCGTTCGCTATGACGAAACGGTCATTGTCGAGCCATTTTACTGAATCGGGTTCTCTGCGTACGTTAGTTAGCGATTGGTTGAAAGTCAGCGCGCCATCTTTCTTGATATCAATATTCTTTAGATCAACGGTGCCTGCCGAGAAATGATGGATGACTTTTCCAGATTCCGCATCAATGATGGCGATGTGGTTGTTTTCCTGAAGTGTCAGCGCTATTTGATTGTTATCGTTGAAAGCGACAAATTCCGGCTCAGGATCGGTTGGTGCAATCTCGGCGATGCCTGTTAAATCGACTTTCTTGATGCTCGCGCAATCAAGTTTGTTGTTTGTGATTGGAACAATCGAAAGATAACCCGCAGGCATTTGTGGCAATTCGCCATCGTTAAGCTCTTCGTCACGCTCGTTCTCTATCGCAACGGCAACAAAACGCCCATCTTTTGATACCGCCACAGAATCAGGCTGTCCGCCCAAATCACACTTTTGAATCAGCTTATGGCCCGCGATGGAAACAGCGGCCAGATAACCTGAAGGTTCAGTGAAACTTTTCGAAGTATTAACACCCGCAACCACCATTTTGCCGATTGCTGCTACTGATGTCGGTTCACCTTGTAAATCAAGGAACCCCGCAGCTAAAGGCTGATTTGGCTTTTTAATGTCGATGAAACCAATACCACCCATCGGGCTGTCGGAATAGATCAAAGTATTGCCATCTTCCGATGCGGTTATGATCTCTGATGAAGTCACCGATGATTTCGCTTTACCAGCAGGAATGTTGTCTGCTACTGCAAATGTAGCAATTCGTTGAAATGATTCTGCATGCGCAAAAGATGAAGCGGCTGCAATCGTTGCCGCAAGTAATGTGGTTTTTAAATATTTGACTTCCATGCCTTATTCCCAGTTATTTAGACTTAGCCGATTACGCTAGACGGGCTGTGTGTCAGTTGCATGAGAGTTTTATGTTGTTATGTTTACACCGTTTGAAACTGCAGCACCATGTCTAATTTATAACTGGGATTGGAGAATGTGGGGCACAGTCAAACTATGCCCTTCGTATCAGAAATTAAAGAATCATACCGCCTGACGCCTCAATTCGTTGACCTGTTACCCAGTCAAAACCTTCGCTAAACATAGATGAAATGATTTTTCCAATATCGTCAGCTTCACCGACACGTCCGAGAGCAGTAACCGATGACACCATCGCTTGTGCCTGTTGATTATCACGAATTGCACCGCCTCTAAAATCGGTTGCGATAGCCCCAGGAGCAAGCGTGTTCACTCGAATGTTTTTTGTCGCAAACTCTTTCGCCATATAGCGAGTCATTACTTCCACAGCACCTTTAGCCATGGCATAGGACGCAGATCCGGGGAAAGAAAATCGCGTTAAACCAGAAGATACATTCACGATATGACCGCCTGATTTGATTAGCGGAAGCATCTTTTGAGTGAAAACAAACGGGCCTTTCACATGGGTGTTAAACATCTCTTCGAGATCTTCAATACTCGTTTCTTCGATGGAGGCATGCAAACCGGTGCCTGCATTGTTTAGCAAATAGTCTATATCAGAGCGCGCAAACTGCTCTTGTAGGATCTTCGAAATGGAACGTTCAAATGCAGCGAACGATGCGGTATCACGTATATCACATTGCAAAGCGACTGCTTTTTGTCCCAAGTGTTGGATTTCGGCAACGACTTCCAGCGCCGCTTGTTGGTTACTGTGATAGGTGAAAATGATGTCGACGTTTTTCTCTGCCAATTTAAGCGCAGCGCTTTTGCCTAAACCGCGACTGCCACCAGTTATCAGTGCAATTTTGTTCATGTTTTTACCTTTTGAGCTCAGTTGTTGGGTTCGTTTATACGTTACTCTTCGGTATTGGATTGAAAAATAGCGGCAATCAGACAACACTGTTCGTATTAAATGAACAATAACCAGTAGGTAAACAGGGCTGATGGATAAGATAGAAACGATGAAGCGTTTTATTGCTGTTGCTCAAACTGGCAGTTTTACTCAAGCTTCCAATCAACTTGGCGTGCCGAAATCAGCGATTTCTATGTCGGTGAGCCGTTTGGAAGAGCATTTACAGACGAGGTTATTAAGACGCAGCACGCGGCAGGTATCATTAACAGAAGCTGGCGAACGCTATTTATCTCAAAGTCAGAGACTGATTGACGAGCTAGAAGGGTTAGAGAATCAGTTTCAACGTGAAAGTAATGAACTGAGCGGTGTGATAAAAGTGGATATGCCAAGCCGCTTCTTTTCTACTGTCGTTGCTCCCAATCTTCATCAATGGTTCGAGCTTCACCCGAAAACTCAGTTGAGATTAGTCGGTGCAGACTATCGAATTGATCTAATCAAAGAGCGCATCGACTGTGTAATTCGTGGTGGAGTATTGGAAGATAGCAATTTGATTGCGCGGCATTTGGGCGACATTGAAATGATTAACTGTGTTAGTCCAAGTTATGTTGAGAGATATGGATTGCCAACTCAATTGAACCAGCTTGATCAGCATTTTGTGGTGGATTACGCACCTGAGCAGAGTGCACAACAGACTGGTTTTGAGTACGTCAAAAATAACAAAACGCATTTTGTGTCAACCAAGAGCCTTATCTCGGTCAGTACAACAGATGCCTATCTGTCTGCGTGTCTTAATGGTTTAGGTATTATCCAATTACCTAAGTGGGGAGTTCAGGAGCAAATCGCCAAAGAGGCGTTGATTGAAGTACTGAGTGATTATGTTTGTATGCCGATGCCAATGTCGGTGCTCTATGAGTCTCGCCATCAACAGCCAAGAAGAATAAGAGAGTTTATTGACTGGTTAACCCTGCTATTTGAGCGATTTAGCCGCAATGAACCAGATACAAAGTTGTAATCTTTAGAACATTCTTTTAACTGATGGTTTATATTGATAAATTAGATAAAACACCGAACAACCAAGACACAGAGCAATATAGTGACTTTATGAAAATATTTAGTAATTTTGACGCGGGCAACATTGAAGTTATCAACGCTGAAAATCGTGAAGATATTCAATTGTCGATCAAACGTGATAACGAGACTGAAATTGCTCAATGGTTTTTCTTTCGAGTAGAAAGTGAAGCCAACACAGAACACAAGTTCCGCATAACGAATCTAGCAAAATCGGCTTATCCAGAAGGTTGGGACGGTTACGATGTGGTGGCTTCTTACGATCGTGAAGAGTGGTTCCGTGTGCCAGCTTCTTATGACGGCGACAACCTGAGTTTCTCGATTCTGCCAGAGTACGATTCGATCTACTTCGCCTATTTTGCGCCGTACAGTTATGAGCGTCATTTGGACTTGTTGCATCAAGCTCAAATGCACCCACAAACCAAACTTCAAACGCTAGGTCAAACACTGGATAGCCGTGACATCAGTCTGTTAACGATTGGTGAGCCAAGTGCTGAGAAGAAAAATATCTGGATTACTGCACGTCAGCATCCGGGTGAAACCATGGCTGAATGGTTTGTGGAAGGTTTGCTGCAGCGCTTACTCGATAACACTGACACAGTAGCGAATGCTCTGCTTGAAAAAGCGGTGTTCTACATTGTGCCAAACATGAACCCAGATGGCAGCGTTCGTGGTCACCTGAGAACTAACGCGATTGGTATCAACCTTAACCGTGAATGGCAATCACCGTCATTAGAGAAAAGCCCTGAGGTTTACTACGTTCGTCAGCGAATGATAGAAACGGGTGTTGATCTGTTCCTCGATATTCACGGTGATGAAGCAATCCCTTATAACTTTGTGGCTGGTGCAGAAGGTGTTCCAAGTTACAACGAGAAAATGGCTAACCTTGAAGCTCTGTTTAAGCAAGCATTAACCTTTATTACACCAGAGTTTCAGGATGAATTTGGTTACGATAAAGATGAACCGGGTAAAGCAAATCTGACCGTTGGTTCGAACTGGGTTGCCGAAGAATTTAAGTGTCTGTCTTACACCTTAGAGATGCCGTTCAAAGATCATAACTGCCATCCTGATGAGCTTTATGGCTGGTCTCCTGAGCGCAGTGTGGCCTTTGGTCAAGATGTACTGGCCGCTATTCCTGCGGTAATTGACCACTTGTAAGGTACAAACCGTAATCGATAAAAGGCACGTCAGTACTCTGACGTGCCTTTGTTGTATTTGGTGGAAATGCAGACGTAGGATTAAGCTAATTAATTTATTTTACAAGATACTCGATTTTTTCCTCGGCGCTTTGCGTCGTATAGTGCGAGGTCAGCGCGATGGTATATGTCTTCCATCCCGGCATCACTTTCAGTGAAATAACTTAAGCCGATACTAATGGAGACTCGCGTATCGGAAAGCTCTTCGTGTAAGAGTGTGTTGGATACCGCATCTACCAACCTCTCTGCAAACGCGACGGGAGAAATCTCGTCAGTATGCTTGAGAATAATACCAAACTCATCGCCGCCAAGCCGTCCAATAGCGTCAGTTTTACGCACTTTGAGTTTGCATATCTCCGCGACTTTGCGGATCGCTTCATCACCTAGGCTGTGCCCGTAGGAGTCATTAATCCGTTTGAAATTATCAATATCAACCACAAGGAAGCAGTAGTTTTCATGGTAACGCTTGAAGGCATAAAATGCGTCGTTAAGCGTTTCAAACAGCTTTCTTCGATTGAGTGTTTTGGATAAATCATCCACTTCAGATTGATAGAGCAATTGCTGCTCAATATGGTATCGAGCGGTAATATTGCGAGCTACCCACACTACAGCTCTTTCACCATAGCGTAATGATTTTAGAGGGCTGACGCGTCCTTCAAAACGCAGTTCCCCAATCGGGCCACTTGCTTCATCGACCGTATCTACATCATCTGCTGATAATGAATATTCAAAAACTTTGACGCAATCGCAATCAAGCGTTTCTTTAATTCGATCTTTAAACCAAGCTGCCTTTTCTGCTGGAAGAACATTGTCGAGGGTTAGCCCCTTTAAAGATGAGCCGTCATGGTAAAGTTCGGAGTTTTCACCACCAAATATCGCCGCATAGCGACCAGATTCAGTGAGAACAAAAACCAAATCAGGCAGAGCTGAAATTACCGCAGCGTATTCTTCGCATTCATAACACTGTCTATCCGTATGTTCTACTTTCACGTAGTTCCAACCCTTTCCAATAGGCCTAATCATAAGCTGAACCACTCACATTCATAACAAAATTGGCTCAACTGTTGATATTTTAGCTCATGTTTTTAAAGTCTAAGGGTGATCCATACGTGATTTACACATACTGGCGAATCTTACTAGAATTTGTTTCGCCTGTTCTGTTTCAGCGACCTGTTCGAGCTTGCTTGTGTAGCTATCGGCAATCGCTTCTTTTAAGCCCTCTAACGAGTCTCGCATGATGTCGCTGGTAAATTCTGGATGGAATTGAACGCCCCAAGTGCAGCTTCCGGCACGGAAGGCATGATGGTCATCAAGTTCACTTTTTGCGAGGCAAACCGCATTTGGTGGTAGTTGTTGAACCGATTGGAAATGCACTGTTTGAGCTGCAAAGCTTGCTGGGAGTGACTCAAACAATGGATCATTACTTGCGCTCGGTAAACGCTCCAACTCTACCGTTCCAATTTCCAGACCTTTCGGGTTATAACCCACAGCACCACCAAGAGCCTGGGCTATTAGTTGGTGACCAAAGCAAATACCAAGAAGAGGAATTCTCTTTTCAGTGAGGGCAACGATGTCGTTTGATAATTTCAGCATCCAATCGGTCTTGTCCGTCACCATAGAAAGTGAACCCATGATGATGACACCTGCCAAAGAATCATATGCAGGTAAAGCGTTGCGAGTTCCATCTAGGAAGGTCACAGGGACATTGACCTCACTGATGGATCTTTTTGCCCAGAGCTCAAAATCGCCGTATTTCTTGAGTTGTTGTTCAGGAGCCTGACCAACATTAATTATCAGTAACGTTTTCATAAATTCCTTTTTCTGACTTCCTGCTACTTTGGCTAATTTAGTGAAAACGAAATGTGAGTTCAATCGCTATTTGTTGCGCTTTAAGAAAAGGACCGCGGGAACTATCTTATAGCAAATTTTTAGTTGCATATTACTTCGTCATCGATAATATAGCTGTTTAGACGGCTATACGTCTCTATGTTTGGGTAAGGAATAAATAAAATGAACGGATATAAAAAACTCTCTCAGTTGGGCTTAGTGGCATCGTTGGTTTTCGGCTTAACCGCTTGTGGTCAGAAAGAGAGTGATGAAATCTCTGTTGGTGCAACAGTTGGCCCTCATGCACAGGTAGTAGAAGCTGTTGCAAAAGAGGCAGCTAAACAGGGTTTAAAAGTGAAAGTAGTCGAGTTCTCTGACTACATTACGCCAAACGCGGCGTTGGAAGATGGCAGTATTGATTTGAACAGCTATCAGCATCTTCCTTTCCTAAACAATTACAACAATAGCCAAGGTTCACACCTTGTATCTATTGGCGAATCTATCTTAATGCGGATGGGTATTTACTCTAATAAATACAAATCGTTAGAAGAGTTGCCAGAGAATGCGCGTATTGCCATTCCAAATGATCCGACCAACGGTGGTCGTGGCTTACTGCTGTTTGCTGAGGCTGGTTTGATTACCTTGAAAGCGGATGCAGGCTTTAAAGCGACGCTAAACGATATCGTTGAAAATCCGAAAGACTTCGAGTTCTTGGAAGTGGATGCGGCGCAACTTCCACGTACTTTGGATGACGTTGATGCTGCGGCTATCACGATGAACTACGTAATGTCTGCGGGTTTGGATCCTAAGAAACAGGGTATCTACCTAGAATCGAAACAAGCTCCTCTTGCGGTCATGGTGATTGCAAGTCGTGAGAAAGACAAAGATAACGAAGCGTACAAGAAATTCGTAGAGATCTACCAATCACAGGCGATTCGTGACTACATGCAACAAACCTTTAATGGCACGATTGAGCCAGCGTTCTAATTGCTCTGATTCCCGTAGTAGCATCTGTTACTGCGGGAACTCAAATCTCCGCTTTGATTGTTCCTCCCTCTCTATATAATTTCTTCTCCCTTGCAAGAATTTATTGTTATAACTAAAAATTCACAAAAGACTTTATCTGCAATAATTAGCCCCTATATCTTAAGGAGTCGTAAATCGAATATCGAATACGTAAACCAAGAGAAGGATCAACCATGGCAAGTGAATATATCCCACCAAAAGTCTGGACAATGGACAGCGAGAATGGTGGTCAATGGGCGAGCATCAACCGACCGGATTCAGGTGCTCGTTTTGAAAGAGAACTTCCAGTGGGCTCTCACCCAATCCAGCTTTACTCAATGGGTACGCCAAATGGTCAGAAAGTGACTATCATGCTTGAAGAGCTGCTTACTCTGGGCGTGACAGAAGCAGAATATGATGCGTTTTTGATTCGCATTGGAGACAGTGACCAGTTCAGTTCTGGCTTTGTTGCAGTAAACCCGAACTCGAAAATTCCAGCAATGGTTGACCGTTCAGGTGGTGAACCTGTAAACGTATTCGAATCTGGTAATATTTTGTTTTATCTGGCAGAGAAGTTTGGTCATTTCCTTCCTAAAGAAGGAGCTGCACGTGCTGAAGTAATGAACTGGTTATTCTGGCTTCAAGGTTCTGCACCTTATCTTGGTGGTGGCTTTGGCCACTTCTACGCTTACGCGCCAGAGAAATTTGAATATCCAATTAACCGTTTTGCAATGGAAACAAAGCGTCAGCTTGACGTTCTTGATAAGCAACTGGCTAAGCATACTTTTATTGCTGGTGAAGAAATCAGTATTGCAGATATCGCTATCTGGCCTTGGTACGGTAACCTTGTACTAGGCAAAGCATACAATGCTGGTGAGTTCTTGGATGTTGAGTCTTACAAGCACGTTCAGCGTTGGGCGAAAATGATGTTAGAACGTCCTGCGGTTCAACGTGGTCGAATTGTAAACCGTACTTTTGGTGAAGAGTGGGAGCAAGTCGAAGAGCGCCACAGCGCCGCAGACATTGACGCGGTATTGAGTAAGCAACCTAAATAATTATTTCAGTGTTGATAAACAAAAGGGAGAGTCTTTGGAGACTCTCCCTTTTTTGCATGATTACTGTGTGTATAAATCACGTTAGATTCGGTTATCACCAGTGCTATAAGCGATGATCTGACTTATTTCGCTCAGGCTACGTCCGGACTCTTCACGCCATTGGCAGAATGCTTGATTGGCTGCGGCCATGGCTCGTTTGGTTGTCTTCGCGCTATCAATAACGCCAGTGTTACGAAGGTATGCTTCAACATCGGTAGAGAAGATAAAAGTATCCGCCCCCATAGTACGTAGCGTGTATGGCCCCGTGTTACCACCTAGGCGGTCACCGTGTTTTTTAATGTGTTCCCAAAGGCCGGTAATGTTGTCTAACGGCCAGTTTGCCACCATTTCACTGAAAGAACCGTGTTCGGCTCTGGCTTCATAAATCATACGGGCATTGCGCGGAATCGACATGACTTTGATTAAATGGCGGATGATGCGTGGGTCTTGCGCTTTTTCTTCCCACACTTCGTCAGACAGCATTAGCAGAGGCTCAATTTTGAAGCCGAAGAAAAGCTCTTCGAAGTTTGGCCATTTCTTTCTCACTACATCCCAAGAGATACCCGATTGAAACACTTTCATGCTGAACGCAGATAACCAACGGTCTTCAGGTATCGCAGCAAGCTCAGTTTTACTTAATGGCGTGCTAAGCAGTTTTTCTAATTGGTCTTCGCCACCTTTACGATCGACGGCTCGTTGATAAATAGATGAAAATTTTTCGACTGTCATGTTTGAAGGCTCGTGTTTAGTTTTAGAAATAAATACTAGCAAAGTGATAAACGATCGGCACGTGAAAGAGGGATAGGGCGTGTTGCGAGTCATTTTAAAAATTTTGAAATCAGACCATAGTTTTGACTATCGATTGGAATACTATCTATGGTAAGCTGGCGCTAAATTGGTATAACAAGTGGTTTAAGAGATTAATATGGAACCGAATATTAAGCTTTATCAAAAAATCGCCAATCACTTTAAAACTGAAATCTTTAATGGCGTTTACAAAGTTGGGGATATGCTTCCTGCTGAACGAGTGATCGCTGAGCAGATGGAAGTGAGTCGAACCGTGATTCGCGAAGCAATGATAATGCTTGAAGTTGAAGGCTATGTTGAGGTGCGCAAAGGCTCGGGTATTCGAGTGATTAACACGCAGGTTGACAACGTAGTACCGGACATCGCGCAGGCGGTGGGCGATTTCGGTTTCATGCTCACTTGTGGTCCGTTTGAACTGCTACAGGCTCGCCAGTTATTTGAAAGCAATATTGCCGAATTTGCCGCGACTCAAGCGACCAAGCAAGATTTGGTTGCTTTGATGAAGATTCAAGAACAAGCGAAGCAAGACGATTACTCACGTGATTCCTACTGGGATATTGAATTCCATATTCAGATGGCTCGTTGTACACAAAACTCGGTAGTGGTACATATTGCGGAGATGTTGTCTAAGCATCGTGAAAACAATCCATATTGGAAGAAACTTCACGAGCACATTGAAGACAATAAGATTCGTGGCTGGTGTAGCGATCACGATGAAATTGTAAAAGCGTTAATCAAGAGAGATGCGGTAGCCGCACGTCAGGCAGCTTGGCAGCACATTGAAAATACCAAGACCATGCTGTTTGATGCTTCCAATGATGATTATGATCGTTTCTTGTTCTCAGAAAGCCCAATTACTACGTCATAGAAGTTACTTTATTCGACAAAAAATGCAGCGATAGAACTGAAAATGAAAGGCTACCCGAAGGTAGCCTTTGTTGTCTTTCAACACATCTTATTAAAGCGTTACGCCGCTTTTGAATATGGCAATTTCTCGGAACTCATTGATTTCATTGCGCGTTGGCTCACCATTTACGAAACTGGCGACCTTATCGACAAACTCTTCAAGCAAGGTGTCCATTGATATGCCTTCCACTAGCGTTCCGGCATTAAAGTCAATCCAGTGTGGCTTGCGGCGTGCTAAATCACTGTTGGTGGCTAATTTCAATGTTGGTACAGGGCCGCCATAAGGTGTGCCACGACCAGTACTGAACAGCACCATATGACAGCCAGCCATTGCCAGTGCAGAAGTTGCAATTGCATCGTTACCTGGAGCGCTTAACAGGTTCAAACCCGGTTTGGTTAATCGTTCACCGTACTTAAGTACGTCCATTACTTGGCTAGAGCCTGCTTTTTGCGTACAACCTAAAGATTTCTCTTCTAAAGTTGAAATACCGCCTGCCTTGTTACCCGGAGATGGATTTTCATAAATAGGTTGTTTGTGATCGATAAAATACTGCTTGAAGTTATTGATCATGGATACTGTATCGTCGAACACGCTTCTATCTGCGCAGCGGCTCATCAGGATATGCTCTGCACCAAACATCTCTGGCACTTCAGTCAGTACTGTGGTGCCGCCTTGTGTGACAAGGTAATCCGAGAAACGGCCAAGCAGAGGGTTAGCAGTGATGCCAGAGAAGCCATCAGATCCGCCACACTCTAAACCAAAACGAACTTCGCTCAGGGTGCCCGCAACTCGCTGATCTTTAGACATTACGTCATACAGCATTTTCATCAGCTCAACGCCGTATTCCACTTCATCGTCCTGCTTTTGACAGATCATGAACTGAACACGCTGTTCATCGTATTCACCGAGTGTGTCTTTAAACGCGTTCACTTGATTGTTTTCACAACCTAAACCCACAACTAAAACACCGCCAGAGTTCGGATGCTTAACCAAGTTCTGCAGCAGAATCTTAGTGTTGTTGTGGTCGTCACCTAGCTGTGAACAGCCGTATTGGTGAGTAAACACTTGCACGCCATCGATAGTAGACATGTCGACTTCAGACTCAAACTGCTTTTTCATCATGTTCGCCATGGCGTTTACACAGCCAACGGTTGGGATGATCCACAGCTCGTTGCGAATTCCGACATCACCGTTTGATCGACGGTAGATATTTACTGGCTTATCTTCCAATGCACTATGTACGTTTTGGAATTCAGGCTGGTATTGGTATTCGTTTAAATCACTCAAGTTAGTGCGAATGTTGTCCTGATAAACGCGGTGGCCTAGCTCTATGGTTTGCAACGCATGTCCGATAGGGCAACCATATTTAATTATCTGGTCATTTTGAGCAAAAGTTTGCAGCGCCACTTTGTGTGCCTGAGGAATGTCCTCTTGCAACGTTATTTCCTGCTCATCCACAACTAATGTTGTGCCAGCACTTAAGTCTTTTAGTGCAACTGCAACATTATCGGCTGGATGTATTTTGATAAGAGAGTTCATGCTATTTCCTTAGCAGCGATTTAACGCTCGTCGCATGCCCACTAGGCAAATTTGTTCGACGTACGCGGTTACGCATTCAGTCAGTCCCGGCACCTGATTGAGGTCTTGTCCCCAGTGCGCAGCATTACCCAACACCGCTTCAACTAACGCGCCATAGCTTTGCTCTCCTGATGACACCTTAGGCCACTCGGAAGCAAAGAAATCTAGCCATGGTTGGTCGTCATTAATAGGGTAGTTTCCGTTCTCACGTTCGCCGCGATAGAAGGTAATTAACGCTGCGAGTGCAAAGCTCATGTGACGAGGTAAATGCTCGGTCTCTTGTTGATATGCGAGTAACTGCGGCAAAATTCGGGTTTTGAATTTTGTCATACCATTAAGCGAAATAGATAACAGCAGGTGCTTGATGTAAGGGTTCTTAAAGCGATACTCCACATCCTGAGCAAAAGTTTGCAGTTCATCTTTGGGCAACGAAAGAGTAGGGATGATCTCCGAGAACATCAGCTCTTTGATATAAGTTGCCATCTGTTCGTCAGCCATGCTCTCACCAACCGTGTCAATACCAGATTGGAATGCCACTGGTACTAGGGCGGTATGTGCACCGTTAAGAATCGCGACTTTACGTTCTTTATATGGCTTGATGTCATCGACAATCTTAATGTTGAGCGAGTGTTCTGTACTGAGCTGATCCAGACACAGTGCTTGGTTTAACCACTGTGGACCTTGAATAACAAACAGATAGAAGTTCTCGGCACTGACCATAAAGGTGTCTTTGTAGCCTAGCTCCGCCTCCAGCGTGTTCACTTCATCTTTTGGATAGCCAGTAACGATGCGGTCTACCAAGGTTGAGCAGAAAGTATTTGCGGCTTCTACCCAATGTTTAAATTCAACAGGAAGAGCCCAAGCCTCAATGTAGCGCCCGATAATTTCTTTCAAGCATTCGCCGTTGTAATCGATGAGTTCACAAGGAACAATGACCCAACCTTTGTCTTCATCGGCTTCAAAGTGGTTGTAGCGTTCCCACAGCATACGCGTCAGCTTGGCTGGATAGCTGCTTGGTGGCAAATCATCAAGCTGATCGCTTTCCACAAATGCAATCCCCGCTTCCGTTGTGTTTGAGAACACAAATTGAATGTCTGGGTTACGAGCAAGTTCAAGAATGGTTTGGAAATCTTGGTAAGCAGACAGCTCTTCGTTCACAGAGTAGATGACACGGGATTGAGAGAGCGCCTGGCCTGTTTCATCCAGACCACGAATCAAAGTGGTATACACACCTTGTTGAGTGTTGAGACTTGACGGGAAATCGGTATCGATTGGGCGAATAATGCTGACACCAGCATTGAGATCCGTGTGTTCGTTGAGTTGGTCAATTTGCCAGTCTAAAAATGCGCGTAAAAAATTACCTTCGCCAAATTGAATGATCTTGGTTGGGTAAGAAGGGCCGGGAAAGGTATCTCGGTTTAGCTGTTTCATAAAAGTTACCTATCGATATGCTGCGGCTGAAGCTTGGTGAAGAACTTCTTTGTCAGTAGATCTTCTCCAATAAGTAACAGCCGCAGAGCGTTAGATTATTTAGCAGTAATACCGAAATAGTTTTTCGCGTTGTAATAACAGATATCGCGAACCATACGGCTAAGTAGTTCGAAGTCCGCTGGTGCTTCACCATCTTCAACCCATTGACCAATCATTTGACAAAGGATGCGGCGGAAGTACTCGTGTCGGGTGTATGACAAGAAGCTACGGCTATCGGTTAACATTCCGACGAAGCGGCTTAGCAGACCTAATTGCGCTAGTTGGGTCATCTGACGTTCCATGCCGTCTTTTTGGTCGTTGAACCACCAACCAGAACCAAATTGGATCTTGCCGGCAATACTACCGTCCTGGAAGTTGCCACACATGGTTGCCAGAACTTCGTTGTCACGAGGGTTTAGACCGTAAAGAATGGTTTTTGGTAATGCATTGTCACGGTCAAGCGCATCAAGCAGACGTGATAAAGGCAAGGCAACCAAACCATCATGGATAGAGTCGAAACCAACGTCTGGACCAAGAAGCTTGAACATTCGTTGGTTGTTATTACGCAGAGCGCCAATATGGTATTGCTGAACCCAACCACGTTTAGCGTATTCTTTACCTAGGTATACCAATACTGCCGTTTTGAATTGAGCGGTTTCAAATTCGGAAACTGTTCCGCCGCTTAGACGCTTGCTGAGGATCGCATCCAGTTCTTGCTTGGTTGAATCTTCGTAGCAGACCGTATCTAGAGCGTGGTCTGATATACAACAGCCGTGGTCTGCAAAGTGTTGTAGACGTTTATCTAAAGCAGAGCACAAATCTGCAAAGCAAGAGATTTCAACATCCGCTGCTTGTGATAACGCCTCTATATAAGCAGGGAAAGTGTCCTGATGGATGTTGAATGCTTTGTCTGGTCGCCAGCTTGGAAGCATTTGCACTGGGAAATCTTTGTCTTCTGCCACTTTTTTATGTGCGGCGAGGTCGTCGATTGGATCATCGGTTGTACCCACCATTTCCACATTCATTTTCTGCATGATCGAACGAGCAGAAAACTCAGGCGTTGCTAGCATCTCATTGGTTTCGTTCCACACACGTTCGGCAGTGTCTTCATTTAATACAATGCCAGAGATACCAAACGGACGGCGTAACTCTAAATGAGCCCAGTGATAAATTGGGTTACCAATTGTATAGGGAACCGTACGTGCGAATGCCAAGAACTTCTCTTTATCTGTTGCATCACCAGTACAGAAGCGCTCATCCACACCATTAATACGCATTGCACGCCATTTATAGTGGTCACCGCGAAGCCAGATATCGGTTAAGTTTTGAAACTTGTAATCCTCAGAAACCTGATGTGGTAGCAGGTGGCAGTGGTAGTCGATGATAGGCAAATCGGCTACTACTTCATGATAAAGGCGTTTAGCAAATTCGCTGTGGAGTAAAAAATCCTCCGAAAGAAAAGATGTCATACAGGTTGTCCTTATGTGTTCTACCATTTGTGTGTGATATTAAACTCATAAAAGCCAAATAAACACGATTTAAGTAGAGTTTTGATTGATTTTTAAACGGAATTAGAGTGGTTTTTGTCAAAAGTTTAAAGGTGATCATACTTTAAGTAAAAAAATGAAAGCCCGTTTCGTTTTATGATCTAGACCAATTTTTTATTGTTATACCAAATGTAGGATTACTTCGTTGTCGGAACAACCGATGATTAAGTTTACGAATAACGAACTGTGATGATTGCAAGCGACACACGTTGTTCAGGGAAACGTCACCAACGGAATGGGAATGTAATGGACGATTTGTTCTGTCTGGTGGCACAAAAAACTAATTAGAGATTAATTACTATGATAATTAAGTCTATCAACTCATATATTAATAGCTTATTGCGTGTTGTTTTGAGCATGTTTATGACCGTAATGATTGTTGCGGTTGTGTGGCAAGTATTTACTCGCTTTGTATTGCAAGACCCTTCTGCCTTTACTGATGAACTGTCACGTTATTTATTAATTTGGATTGGAGTCTTAGGTGGAGCTTACACCTTCGCAATAAAACGTCATTTAGCGTTGGAACTTTTGGCGCCAAGATTTAACCACAATGGGCAATTGGTGTTGGGTATCATTATTAACCTAATCATTATTGCTTTCGCTGCTGTCACCTTTATTTATGGCGGAACTGCACTGGTCACAAACACACTTAAACATGGTCAGATTTCACCTGGGATCGTGATAGGTGGTCACCACCTATTGATTGGTTATGTTTATGTTGTTGTACCACTGGCGGGCTACATTATTTCTTACTTCGGTACTGTCGACGTTATTTCTTCAGTTCTTTCGCTTGTAAATAAAGAAGAGCGAGTGGCAGCAGAAGGATATTCAAAATGACTCTGATTGATTTACTGTTTTCACAAGACTTTCTAGCGAATGCTCCTGATGCATTTTACGACTTCTTTCCTGCGGCTGTGTTGTTCGGTGTATTAGGTGTATTGCTGATTATTGGTGTGCCTATTGCCTTTGCTATCGGTATTGCAGCGCTACTGACTGTTTTCATCGATTTCCCAATTGAACAGGTGACCATTCTTGTTTCTCAGAAGTTAGCCAACGGGTTAGACAATTTCGGTTTACTCGCCCTGCCATTCTTTATAGTGGCTGGGAACTTAATGAACCGCGGCGGCCTTGCGTCTCGTTTGATTAACTTTGCAATGATCTTTGGTGGCCGCTTGCCGGGTTCGCTATCACATGTAAACGTTATGGCGAACATGTTGTTCGGTTCATTGTCAGGCTCTGCGGCTGCGTCTGCTGCTGCTGTTGGCGGCATCATGAAGCCACTGCAAGAGAAGCACAAATACCCAATGGATTTCTCAACTGCGGTTAACGTGGCATCTTGTCCGTCAGGTTTGCTTATTCCGCCATCAAACATTCTGATTTTGTTTGCTTTGGTAAGTAGCACTTCAGTTCAGTATCTTTTTATTGCTGGCTATATCCCGGGCATCTTAATGGGTCTAAGTGTGATGTTGGGTATCTTTTTACTCGGAAAACGTTACAACATTCCTCACGAGAAAATTATTTCAACAGAGAAGAAACGCAAAGTTATCTGGGATGCTATCCCAAGCTTAACGCTGGTTATCATCATCATGGGTGGTATCTTGGGCGGTATCTTCACGGCAACTGAAGCATCTGCAATTGCGGTTGTCTACGCTCTAATCCTTGGTTTTGCTTATCGCGAACTGAAAATGAGCGACATGTTCCCTGTGCTTGTGGACAGTGTGATCACTACTTCTATCGTATTGCTGATGGTGGCGACATCTTCTGCAATGTCATGGGCGATGGCGAACGCCGATATTCCTACTTACATTGCTGAGTTTGTACTTGAAACCTCAACCAATCCAATCATGGTTATTCTTTTGATGAACCTGATTCTGTTGGTAGTAGGCACCTTCATGGACATGACGCCAGCAGTACTGATTTTTACACCTATTTTCTTACCAATTGCTATCACGCTTGGTATTGACCCAATTCACTTTGGGATCATCTTAGTATTCAACTTATGTATCGGTATATGTACACCACCAGTAGGCACTGCCTTGTTTGTTGGTTGTAGTGTTACTGGCTCCAAGTTGGGTGCTGTTGTTCCTAAATTGGCACCGCTATTCGTCCTCATGGTTATCACGTTGACGATAGTGACCTTGTTCCCCTCACTTTCATTATGGCTACCGGAACTAGCTGGTTATAAACCTCAATAATTGATAGGACTATAAAATGAAAACAACAAACAAACTTTTACTTGCTTGCACTCTTTCTACACTGATGGCAGGTAACGTTTATGCCGCTACAGTTAAGCTAGCTCATGCGTTACCAACAGAGCATCCAGTTCACGCATCTTTGGATTGGTTTGCAGCTAAAGTGACAAAAGAAACGAAAATGCGCGTGAAAGTGTATCCAAACGGTACTTTAGGTAATGAGACTGAATTACTGCAAATGGTACAAGGTGGCACTATCGGTTTCACTAAAGTTAGTGCGGCACCACTGACAGCATTCGCATCAGATTACAAACTGCTTTCTCTACCTTACCTATACCGTGACCGCGCACAATATGATGCTGTACTTCAAGGTCCAATTGGTGAGCAGATCCTGCTGTCTTCTAAAGACTCTGGTTTTATCGGTCTTGCATTCCTAGATGCAGGTGCACGTAGCTTCTACACTGACAAACCAATTCGTACTCCAGATGATTTGAAAGGTTTAAAAATCCGTGTACAAAACTCAGCGCTTTCAATTGATACTATCAAAGCGCTAGGCGGTACTCCGGTTCCTCTACCATACGGTGAGCTTTACTCTGCGTTGCAACAAGGTGTTGTGGATGGTGCGGAGAACAACATCCCGTCTTATTACTCTTCTCGTCACTACGAAGTAAAGAAAACATTCTCTTACGACAAGCACACTATGGTTCCAGACGTACTTGTAGTGTCAACGGGTGTATGGGATAGCCTATCTGCAGAAGACCAAGCGAAAATTCGTGAAATCGCGAAAGAGACAGTTAAGCAGCAAGACACTAACTGGGCAAACTACGTAGAAAAAGCGAAAGCGGAACTGGTTAATCAAAACGTAACGTTTGTTGAAAGTGATATTCCTAAGTTCCAAGAAGCGGTTAAGCCTGTGTATGAAAAATTCCGTAAGGAAAACCCAGACCTAGTACCTCTTCTAGACAAGATTCAATCTATGTAATTAGAGATGTCTCTATAGCGCGGGGAAATCTCCCTGCGCTATAAGTCACTTTCTCACGCAAAATTTCCTACGCAACGAGTTCGTTTTGCGTCTACTAACATCATTTGGTTCTAATAATTATGAGATTAAGTCAAGCTCACTTATCTGCGGCTAATGCCCTAGTTCAACCCAACGAAAATAACAAGAATGCAAAAGTAGGGATTGTACATTTGGGCTTTGGCGCTTTTCACCGCGCTCATCAGGCACTCATTACAGATGCTGTGATAAAAGAAATTGGCGGTAACTGGAAAATTGTTGGTGTTACTTGGAGCGACGCTGGTTTACAGAAAGAGTTGATCGCACAAGACAGCCTCTATTCGGTCGGTGTCGGATACAACGATCAATTAGATATCAACATTGTTGGCTCTATTGAAACTGTGTTGATGTCAGCTCAGACAGAGCAAGTATTAAGTTATATGTGTGATCCAGAGGTGAAAATCGTCTCGCTGACCGTCACAGAAAAGGGCTATTGCCACAACCCAGCGACGGGTGATTTAGACCTTTCACATCCGCTGATTCAGCATGATTTAGAAAATATTGATACACCAAAGTCTGCGATCGGATTTTTGGTTTCAGCTATGCGTTGTCGTTACCTAAAAGGCATTCAACCGTTTACACCGTTGACTTGTGACAACTTGCCTGAAAATGGTCATGTATTAGAAAAAGTGGTGTTGCAGTTTGCTAAGCAGCTGGATGCTGAGCTGTACCAATGGATTAAAGAGCACATTACTTTCCCTTGTACCATGGTCGATCGCATTGTTCCTCGTACCACGGAAAACGATATCGCTCGTGTTGAGAAAGTCTTGGGTTTAGAAGACAAAGCCAGCGTGATTACCGAACCTTTTTTACAGTGGGTAATTGAAGACAAATTTGTCAATGAACGCCCTGCGTGGGAAAAGACGTCGATTGCCAATGTTGAGGTAACGGACAACGTGGTGCCGTTTGAAGAAATGAAACTGCGCCTGCTTAACGGTACCCATTCAACGATGGCTTATCTTGGTTATTTGTCTGGTTATGAAACCATTGCGGAAACTATTCAAGACCCGAATTTTAAAACCTTTGTTCGCTATCTGATGGACGAAGAAATTACGCCATCGTTAAGCATTGAAGGCATTGACCTCGATAAGTACAAAGACCAGTTGATTGAGCGTTACGAGAACAAAGGGCTGCAACACCGTACATGGCAGATTGCAATGGACGGAACGCAGAAGATCCCACAACGTTTCTTACAAACCATTCGCTATTCACTAAACAACGGAATTTCAATCAAAGGCTTATGCTTAGCGTTGGCAGGCTGGATTCGTTATGTCAGCGGTGTGAATGAACAAGGGCAGGAGATTGATGTTCAAGATCCGCTCAAACAGCAGCTTGCTCAAGTTTGGCAGCAAGCTGGCTCAGATTTAGAAAAAGCCTTAGATGGCTTCTTATCTCTTCGCAGTGTCTTTGAACAAGATCTAGCGACTAATCAAACATTTAGAGTAGAGCTGCAATCCGCGTTAGAAACACTGTTTGCAAACGGTGCCAAAGCATCGGTAGCCAGCTTCGTAGCACAGAGGAAATAATAGATGAAAATGACATTCCGTTGGTACGGAGAAGGTAACGACAAAGTTACTCTCGGCAACATTAAACAGATCCCTGGTGTAGAAGGCATCGTCTGGTCACTGCATGATATGGCCGCTGGTGAGTTATGGAGCGAAGAACGTATCGCGACAGAAAAAGCGATCATCGAAGCGGCGGGTTTTCATATTGATGTTGTTGAGAGTGTTAACGTTCACGAAGACATCAAACTTGGTTTGCCAACACGTGATAAATACATCGAGAACTATAAAGAAACGCTACGTCGTCTGGCAAAAGTGGGCGTAAAAGTGGTGTGTTACAACTTTATGCCGGTATTTGACTGGACTCGCACCGAACTTTACAAAGAAATGGAAGATGGTTCAAATGCGCTTTTCTTTGAAAAGAGCAAAATCGAAAATATCGATCCAATCGAATTGATTGAAAAATTGTCGACCAACGTTGATGTGACTATGCCAGGTTGGGAGCCAGAGCGCTTAGCTCGCTTGAAGGAAACCTTTAAGCTGTACGAGAATTTCACGGCCGAAGATCTGTGGCGTAACCTGCAATACTTCTTAGAGCAAGTTATTCCTGTGTGTGAAGAAGTGGGTATCAAGATGGGTATTCACCCAGACGACCCTGCATTCCCAATTTTTGGTCTTCCACGTTTGATCATTAATAAAGAGAATATTGGTCGTTTTCTTAATTTAGTACAAAGCCCATACAACGGTTTGAGCTTGTGCACGGGTTCTCTGGGTTCGTCAAATAACGATATTCCTGACATTATTGATGCGTACCACGACCGTATTCATTTTATGCACATTCGTAACGTTAAACGTTATGACAACGGTGATTTTATTGAAGCTTCACACCGGGCTTGTGATGGATCCGTGGATACAGTAAAAGTCGTTCAGACTCTGCATAAACATGGTTACGAAGGTTATGTGCGTCCAGATCATGGTCGTCATATTTGGGGCGAAGAACAGTGGGCGCGTCCGGGCTACGGGCTTTACGATCGTGCGCTAGGAATTATGTATATTCTTGGTGTGTGGGACAGCGTAGAAAAGAACGCGAAACAATCTTAAGAAAGGAAATAGACAGCTATTGATAAGTGATTGTCTGTTTTATAAGTGTGTCATTTCACTCATGGTGAAACACTAGCGGTGAAATGACACCTTGTTTGGGTTATCTGAACTTAAGCAAACCATCAAAATTCTCCATTAGAACCAGCGTTTGTGTAACAACCAAAGTTCGTTCTCTCGATTTTTCTCAGTGTCGCTGTGATTGACTCAGAATTAGAAATTAACCCAAGTTTGGCTTAGCAATAGCACTACCAGTGATGATACTGAGAATAGAGCTAGGATACTGCCTAATTCACGAATGTTGCTTAGTAACGTTTTCTTTCTGTCGAACATGTTCTCACCTTTGAAATGGTTAAAATAACGAGATATATGTCACACTTTACTCCTTGGGATGACGTAGTTCAATATTGCTTGTTGTTATTTTTATTCATTTGATGAGATTTTTAATTTTTACTTTTGTTTAGTGTAATTAAATTACATTCTTTCTATTCAGAAGAAAGAAAAACAGCCTGTAAGCTAGAAACAGGCTGTTTTAAATATCTAATTAAATGAATTGGTTAGCGAGAGTGTCGAGAAAACAGCATACTTTTCACGTAAGAGCGTTTCGTCCAGTGAGTCATAAAGATAACCGCGCTGATATGAATCGCAACAGCGAACATGGTGAGATTGGCAAACAACTCATGAATTTGCTCTACCCATTCTTCTCCCCAAAACATATCTAGCTGAGTTGACCAACCGGATAAGCCTGTAAGGATGAGAAGAGTCCACATTACCCAAATCATTACTGCGCCAGCAGGATTATGGCCCTGATGATCATCAGACTTGGTATTTAAGACCTGTTGCAAATGCTCTACAGCTTGAGACACAGACGGCTTGAATGCTGATAAACGTGCAGGAGAACGAGCAACAAAGCCCCATAAGAGGCGAACTGCTATCGCTGCCAGAACGATGTATCCCACCCATTCGTGCGTTTCACTGCCTTCTTCTGTGACAAAGTAGTTCGCAAGGAACATAGCGGCTACGGTCCAGTGTGTGAGACGAACGACAGTGTCCCAAACGTATGGTTTAGTCATCTTGTTCCTCTTTCACTTTACTCATATCCACTGGGTTGAAATAGATTTCAGTTTTTTTGCCTTCAGCGTTATATCCATATAACTCGTAACAGCCAGTACTGGTTTTTTTGAACTTTTTAATCTTGTAGCCCATGTCCTGAACTTGCTGTTTAGCTTGGTCAAACGACATCCATTTGGATTCCGGTTCTTTGGTACATATTGGGTCAGAAGCCATTGCCAACGAAGATGTAGCCATCAGTGTTGCGAGTAAGCCAGAACGGATCATTGTATTAGTAGTCATGTTCTCTCCTTGAGAATCTCGGTTAACGATCAAGGCTCAGTTTGAACACTAATTCTTAAGGAATGCTTAAGAATGCTTCATTCATAGGTTGAAGGAGGGTTAGATCTAATATTGTTACAATTTTTATCTTAAATTTTTGTATCAGCTATTCTTAATTTGTTTGCTAACAATGAAGAGGCGTCTATGAGTTGGCTTAGAAACCTAACAATTACAAAAAAACTGATCGGGTTAATCGTCACGTTACTGGCGTTGACCTTAATCGTTTCTTCTTATGCAGTAATAAAGATGGAACGTGTTGCCAAAGAAATTGATGGTATTGCCCATGAGAATTTACCTTTGGTAAAGCTGGCAAGTAATATCACCATAAAACAGTTGGAAGGAGCAGTGTTGTTAGAAAAAGCCTTTCGCTTAGCGGAGATCCCTTCGGGAGAAAACCAGCAATTTATGGCTAAGTTTATCTCCCAAGTCAGGCAATCATCATTGTATTTTGACGAGGAAATCGTCGATGCTAAGTCACTTCTTATGGAAGCAAAAACACACGCTGTTACAACCAAGCAAATTAATCATCTTACTCAATTAACGAGTAATTTGGCTCAGCTCGAAGAACATCATAAAAGCTATGAGAAAACTTTGTTTTCTATATTGGATGCATTGGAAGAGAAACAAGACAATGCGGCAATGGCTTCTACCGTCCATCAATTTGAGCAGACACAGCAATTACTCAACGAAGAATTAGCCGATTTTTTGGTTGGTTTAGAAAATGCAACAGAGAATGCTGTATTGGTGACGGAAGAGGAGGAACACGAAGCCTTGATTGGTATGGCGACGCTTTCTATAGCCTCGATTATTTTTGGTTTAACTGTTGGCATACTATTTAGTCGCAGAATTGTCAGTTCCATGAGTCGGGCGAGAAATGTTGCCGCGAGTATGGCGCAAGGTAACTTTGACCAAATAATCGAAGTGAAATCGAATGATGAAATTGGTCAACTGATGTCGAGTATGAATGTGATGGCCAGTTCATTAAGTAAGATGATCGGGGAAGTGATGAGCCGAACCGATGCCATTGCCGCTACCGTGACACAGCTATCTGCTGTGGCTGAGAGCAATCGGCAGGCAATGCAAGTTCAGCAAGAAAACACAGAACAAGTGGCTTCGGCAATGACTGAAATGGCCGCTACCATCACAGAGGTGGCGAGTAACGCTGACAGTGCTGCGTTTGCCACTTCTCGCGCGGAAACGAACGTAAAAGAGGGGTGCTCAACGATCGATATGAGCCAAGAGTTGTCTGTTATGCTGGTGGAGCAAGCAAGCCAATCGCAGAACATGATTCTTGATTTAAAAAACAGCACGCAAAAGATACAAGATTTCGTCAAAGTCGTAGACGGAATATCGGAGCAGACCAACCTATTAGCTTTGAATGCCGCCATTGAATCTGCGCGAGCAGGGGAGCAAGGCCGTGGGTTCGCTGTTGTCGCTGATGAAGTTCGAGCCCTTGCATCTCGCAGCCAACAAGCTACAAACGAAATAGGCAACTTGATTGAAATGTTAGTTAAGAGCTCAGAACACGCCCATAATGCTATGAATCATAGTAATGAGAAAGTGCATCAAACTTCCGATTGTATTCAACAAGCAAGGGATCAACTGAATCATATTGCCACGGCTTTGACTGAACTTGCTGAATCCAATACTCAGGTTGCTGCCGCTAGTGAAGAGCAAGCTGTCACTGCGGATGAAATAAGTCAAAATCTGATTGGCATTAAAGATTCCGGAGATCGGGTGTTACAAAGTACGGAAGAAACAGCAATGGCTAGCGAAGGATTAGCCGTACAGGCTAACGCTTTGCGGGCGTTGATGTCAGCTTTCCAAGTAAGAACGGAATACGTATCTTAGTTGGATGCTGAGTGTTAGTTCAATACTTTCTGCCTGCAATGGGAGGGTATAGTTTTAGAAGGGGGTGCAGGGTTGATAGACGTAAGTGCCATTCTAAATGTGGCACGTAATATGTGAGTCTCTGTACAAAATTCTTATGTTATTTGGTTGATATTCGCCCAGTTAACTAAAGTTATATTACTGATTGAAAAACAAAGAAATTGGAAAGGTGCCAATTTTAATCAGTTGAGCAATTATTCTAATGATATAGATCCTAATAAAATAATGTTTTATTTTGTAACTCATTGTATTTTATATAAAACACTCTGTTCGGAATACGCATGTACGCTCGAAAGTTATTGCGGATTATTGTGAAGTGCTTCAAAATTAACGAATTAGTATTTCTTCTTAGTTAAGAATGAGGTTTTGATGAAAGTTGCGGATATTTTTAAACATCATGCTGAGAACTTAGTTAAGCATAACGAGTTTAAACAATTGATGTCTCCTACAGTGCGTGAGTACTGGGGAGAGTTATTGGATAAAACCAATAGCCGCCAGCTTTTTTCATGGGTGAAGGATTTTCACCAGCCAGCAAATGAAGATGTACCTGTTGTTGAACCTATCGTATTAAAGCCAGAAGCTCAGGCTGTGTATAACCAACTTGAGTCGAAGTTAGGTGAGGTTATTCATACAGGGGATTGGCTATTGGTTGATCAGAACAGAATCAACCAGTTTGGCGCAATTACGGAAGATATGCAGTGGATTCATACGGATCCTGAAAGAGCTCAAGCAGAGTCACCATTTAAAACCACTATTGCACACGGTTTTCTTACATTAGCGTTATTGCCAAAATTGACGGACAGTGTTGATGAAGACAAGTTGCTATTTCCGACCGCGAAAATGATGGTGAACATTGGCTTAAACTCAGTGCGTTTCCCTTATCCAATTAAAGTGGATAGCCGTGTAAGAGCTGTAAGCACACTGTCAAAAGTAACGCCAATCAAGAAAGGTTTAGAGATTGAGCGTGAAATCAAAGTTGAAATTGAAGGTGTTCGCCGACCAGGCTGTGTCGTAACATCCGTTATTCAATTACACTTTTAATGTGTTGATTTAATTTAAAAAGGAGAGCATCTGCTCTCCTTTTTTTATCATGCTTATTTGTATTTTGCTGTTGGAATATATCCATACTCTTCAATTAATTTTTTCACTCTGTCTGACTGAATAAATCTGAACAGCTCTTTAGTTTCTTGCTTATCTTTCTCTGGATAGTGGAGTAGCAAGAATGGACGTGATAACTGGTATTCATGGTTAGCGATGTTTTCTGCGGTTGCTTCTACACCTTCAAACTTGATTGCTTTTATAGAGCGGTCAACTGAACCTGTAGATATAAAACCGATCGCTTGCGAGTTATGATTTACTAACGTTTTCACCATACTGTTGCTATTAACAACAAGATTGTTTGGGCTGATATCAGAGACTAATCTGTCCTTGATCACTTTAGTTAACCCTAGCAAGCTCTCAAAACTAAAACGTGAACCCGAAGACGCTTCGCGTGTTACAACCGCAATTTTTTGATCGTTTCCACCGACTTGTTTCCAGTTAGTGATCTTACCTTTATAGATGTCGTAAAGTTGCTCACGAGTTAAGTTACCGATCGGGTTTGATTGGTTAACGACTACTGCCAGACCATCAAATGCAATGATGAATGTTTGCAGCGACTCTTCTACTTCATCATTTGTAAGGTAACGAGAACTCATCGCTACGTCGGCCACACCTTTCTTTAATAGAGTAATACCAGCGGTAGAGCCCACACCTTGCACCGCAATATAGGTATCTTTATGGCTAGCGTTATATTCTTCAGCAATCACATCCATGATGCGTGCAACAGAGGTCGATCCAGAAACGTTGATTTCGCTAGCATGTGCGAAAGAGGTTACTAGAAAAAGTGAGCAAAGAGTGGCTAGCGCAACTCGAAACATAATGGAACTCCAAGCAAAAATAAGTACAGATTCAGCGGAATATCTTATTGCGAATAAATGACAGTTTTATGAAAGTGTTTGATAATACGCATAGAAATATTGGCGGAAGATCTCTAGTGTGACGTTGTGTTTGTTCGTCTTTTGAAGTTTAGTTTAGTTCGCATCATAAAAGTTGTTTTCACAGCAAAAGGCCACCAAAGGATAAACAGACTCTATTGAGTTATACTGAGTTAACTTTAAGAGACTTGGAGTGACTGACTCTTAATGCTGTATTCGGTCACAAGATAATGGGGTATCCAACGTCATGACGGTCGTAAACTTGTTACAGCGTCAAATTGAACGCAGGGCAGAACTTGTGTGCCATAGCCGCAACCGCAGCCTTCCTGTGGATTTAGGAAAATCGAGTTTTGAACCGATAGATAATGGTGTGCAGTTCATACAACAACACTATAAGCTGGACTCTGTGCATAGTGAGTATTCGAGCCCAGTTGCTCGTATCATTTGGGATGCGGATAAACGTCACTGGGAGCTTTATATTCCAACTCTTGAAGAGAATAGTGAAATGTGGGTTCCTTACCCATTTCTATCCAAAAGTTCCGATTTAACCGCAGTGATGCGTGAAATTGAGAAAGATCCGAAATCTTATTTCTGGTCGTAAATAGAACGGTAGTGATGAATGAAAAAGGCATTCCGATGGAATGCCTTTAATGTTTAAAGCTGATGAAGTCGAAACTTATTGTTCCGCATTCTCTTCTTGGTTTATTTCCGCCTGCTGAGTGTTCTCAGTTTGAGCTTCGTCTTCTTGCTTCGGTTCACTTGAAAATACTTGAGTTGGTTTGGCTACAATGCTGCGGTTTTCTTGACTGACATCGGCTAATACAACCTCAAGCGTATCACCCAAACGATATACCACTTCTTTATCGATAGTGATAATTCCTTGGTCGCCGTTGCATTCTAAACGTTCTTTATTTGCAAGGATCAATGAAGCTGGAATAAACGCGGCTGCGCCATTTTCAAGTAAACGAACACGAGCACCAGCGCGGTTAATATCAAAGATCTCTGCATTAAAGAGTGTTTGCTTACTTGGCTCTTCTGCGAGTGTTCTTGCGTACAACCAATCAGCGACGTTGCGTTCAGCAATCTTGTGATGTTTTCGGTGAAGCGCGAGCTCTTCACCCACAGTTTCATCCGGCTGTTGAACTGGTTCTTTACTCAAGATATGCGCTTTTAGCATACGGTGGTTAATCATGTCGCCGTACTTGCGAATTGGTGATGTCCAAGTTGCGTATACGTCTAAGCCCATAGCGTAGTGAGGGAGTGGCTGGTTACCAATTTCACTGTAGCTTTGACATTTACGAATACGGTTATCTAAGTAAGAAGTTTCTTGCTCACACAACCAACGACGCAACGCAGCGAAACCCTCAAGCGTTGCTAAACTTTCTGCATCGCACTGCGCACCATTCGATGTCATTAGTTCAACCACGTCCGCCATTTTATCGGCTTTAAAGCCTGCGTGGGTGTTAAATACACCGGTATTAAAGGTTGATTGAAGAATCTTACCTGCACAGATGTTGGCTGTGATCATTGCTTCTTCAACAAGGCGGTTTGCTGTGCGGCGCATATCAGCATGAATAGCGATAACGTCGTTATCTTCGCTCAGTTCGAAACGGTAATCTGGGCGATCTGGGAATACAACAGCATTGTTTTCACGCCAGTTTGCACGAGCTTGAGAGAATTCGTGCAGAGTTTTAACAACTTCTGCTATCGTTTCATTCGGCTGCCACTCTGTGGACTCACCATTTTCCAACCAATCTGAAACGTGGTCATAAACCAGACGGCCATGAGACTGGATGTTTGCGGCAAAGAAACGAATATCGTCAGCTATAACTCCATCAGCGCCCACTGTTACAGTGCAGCAAAGAGCAGGGCGCACTTGATTTTCGATCAGAGAACATAAGTCGTCTGCTAAATCACGTGGCAACATTGGAATGTTACGCCCCGGTAGATAGATAGTGAATCCACGTTCACGAGCCACTTTATCCATCTCATCATCTGGTGTGATGTAGGCGGTAGGGTCAGCAATCGCAATCGCCAGTTCAAAGTTACCGTTATCGAGCTTTTTCGCGTATAGCGCATCGTCCATATCTTTAGTCGAAGCGCCATCAATGGTTACAAACGGGATATGTGTTAAATCTGAGCGCTCAAGTTCAGCATCATCTTTAAGTTGCCAGTTTTCAATACCCGCAGGTTCAGTATTGGGCAAATCGTTTTCTGCCAACGTTACCCACCAAGGTGCGATTTTATCGTCAGAATCTGTAATTTTTTCCGAGATTTCTGCAAGGAAGTTATCTTCGCCTTTTAGAGGGTGACGAACGAGATGGGCAACTACCCAGTCACCTTCTTGGAAGTGTTCGGGATTCAAGCCTTTCTTAACTTTCGCTTTTAATGGCAATTTTTTAAGTTGAGGGTGATCAGGGGCAACGTTGAGTTTTCCCTTGAATAACTTAACTCTACCAATAAAGCGTGTAAGAGACTGCTCGACAAGTTCTTGTGGCTCGGCTACTTCCCGCTCTTTTTCCGTACGGATAATGGCAATCACTTTGTCTCCGTGCATACATTTTTTCATGTACGGAGGCGGAATAAAGAAACTGTTTTTACTATCGACTTCTAAAAATCCAAAACCTTTGTCGGTGGCTTTAATCACACCTTCTTTCTTTGGCAGGTTTTCTTGAATTTGTTGCTTTAGTTGGGCAAGTAACGGGTTGTCTTGGAACATGTCTTCTATTTCTAGCTTAGTGAATTGCGCACACTATAATCATTACAGGCAATTATTACTACCCAACGAAGACCTTTCTCAGGCAATTTGATGAATGCTATTTGTGCATTTGTAAGTGCAAATTACTGACTAATGAGAGGGTTGGAACCGGGCTTTGATGATTTTTTATCCTTTAAGAGAATAAATTGTGATGAATTTCAATTTTTTCTAGCTTTTTTTATGCTTTTAGGGAATAATCCGCCTCCCTTATATGTCCCTAGTGGCTTGATGCGTTACAAAACTTATCCGTATCTGAACGGAATCAGACAATCGCAGGATTGGTTGGAAATGGTGGAGCACATGGGACCTTGGTTAATTATTATTTTAGTGGGATCCCCATGTCTGATACTGTGATTCAATTCAGTGACTTAGCACTTAATAGTGCTGTTCTTTCTGCCCTTAACTCAATGGGCTTCGTTTCTCCAACTCCTATCCAAGCTGCTGCTATTCCTTTCCTTTTGGAAGGTCGCGACGCACTAGGTAAAGCGCAAACGGGTACAGGTAAAACTGCTGCATTCTCGTTACCGCTACTAAACAAAATCGATTTATCTCAGCATAAACCTCAAGCAATCATCATGGCTCCAACTCGTGAGCTGGCGATTCAGGTTGCTGCTGAAATTAAAAACTTAGGTCAAAATATCACTGGCCTTAAAGTTCTAGAAATCTACGGTGGTGCTTCTATCGTTGATCAAATGCGTTCTCTACGTTCAGGTGCTCACATTGTTGTTGGTACTCCTGGCCGTGTGAAAGACTTGATCACTCGTGAGCGCCTACACCTAGACGAATGTCATACTTTCGTTCTTGATGAAGCTGACGAAATGTTGAAGATGGGCTTTGTTGACGACGTTACTTGGATCATGGAGCAAGCTCCTGAGACAGCGCAACGCGTACTGTTCTCTGCAACTATGCCTCCAATGGTTAAAACTATTGTTGACCGTTTCCTACGTGATCCTGCTCGTGTAGACGTTGCTGGTTCAAACCAAACTGTTGCGAAAGTAGAACAACAATTCTGGGTTGTAAAAGGCGTAGAGAAAGACGAAGCAATGTCTCGTCTTCTAGAAACTGAAGAAACAGATGCATCAATCGTGTTCGTTCGTACTCGTCAAGATACAGAGCGTCTTGCAGACTGGTTAAGCTCTCGTGGCTTTAAAGCTGCTGCATTGCACGGTGATATTCCTCAGTCTCTACGTGAGCGTACTGTTGACCATATCAAACAAGGTGTAATTGATATCCTTGTTGCGACTGACGTTGTTGCACGTGGTCTTGATGTGCCACGAATCACTCACGTATTTAACTACGATATTCCATTCGATGTTGAGTCGTACATCCACCGTATCGGTCGTACAGGTCGTGCTGGCCGTAAAGGTAAAGCGATCCTGTTGGTACGTACTAACCAACTTCGTATGCTTCGCACTATTGAGCGCGTTACTCGTTCGTCAATGGAAGAAATTCAACTTCCACACCGTGATCAAGTAGCAGAAGCGCGTCTGTCTCTACTTGCTGCTGAGTTAGCTGCTGAGAAAGAAAACAACACAGTTCTTGATAAGTTTGCAGAACTAGTAGAGAAGCTACAGGCGTCTCTAGAAATGGATGCAGCAACACTATGTGCAATCTTGTTGAAACGCCAACAAGGTAAACGTCCATTGTTCTACACTGGTGAAGATCCAATGATCGCAGCAGTTGAGCGTGATAAGCAACGTCGTCGTGACCGTCGTGATGATCGCGGTGAGCGTAGCGAAGGTGGCCGTCGTGAATTCGGTAGCCGTGACAACGCGGATTGGGAAACTTACCAACTTCAGGTTGGTCGTGACCAAGGCGTACAAGTTAAAGACATCGTTGGTGCTCTTGCGAACGAACTAGGCCTAACTAAAGGTTCTATCGGTGCAATTAAACTTGCACAAGGTCATACATTTGTTCAGCTTCCTAAGACTATGTCTTCTGAAGTGACAGGCAAACTACGTAAACTGCGTATCCGTCAAAAAGAAGTGGGCGCTGTAGTGTGTGATTTTGATGATTTCCGTGAATCTCGTGGTCGTCGTGAAGGTGGTAACCGTGATGGCTTCCGTGGCAACCGTGACGGCGCACCTCGCCGTGAAGGTGGTTACCGTGGTAACCGCGAAGGTGGTAGCCGTGAAGGCGGTGAGCGTCGTTTCGACCGTAACCGTGGTGGCGATAACCGTGGTAACTTCCGTGGTGAACGTGGTCACAGCCGTCGTAGCCAAGAAGCTTAATTGACTGCTGCTAAAGCTTGATTGAGTAAACCCGTGGTGAAAACCATGGGTTTCTTTTTTTGATTGTCTTAATAAACACAGTCTAATCAGGCTTGAACGCAATGATTGCTTGAGATTTCACCCATATCCGTTAGAATGCTCAGCTCGTGTTAACGATAGTGCATCCGTATTTGCGCTTTGAGTTAATACAGTAAGAAATGATTTATCGAGTGCTTGTTTTCTATCATTCTGATTTTTAAGCACAATATTTAAACAAGTGTTGCTTGGTGTGCAACACCACTGTAAGGACAATTCATGCCTATTATTACTCTTCCTGACGGTAGCCAACGTCAATTTGATAACCCAATTTCTACAATGGATGTCGCTCTATCTATCGGCCCTGGTCTTGCTAAAGCAACGATTGCAGGTCGCGTTGATGGTGTTCGTGTTGATGCTTGTGATTTGATCGAAAACGATGCAAGCCTTGAAATCATCACGGTTAAAGACGAAGTTGATGGTTTAGAAATTGTTCGTCACTCTTGTGCTCACTTGCTTGGTCATGCTCTGAAGCAGCTATACCCAGACGCAAAAATGGCAATTGGTCCTACGATCGATAACGGTTTCTACTACGACATCGATGTAGAACAACCTCTATCTCAAGAAGATTTAGAGAAGATCGAAGCTCGCATGCAAGATTTGGCGAAAACCAAATATCAAGTTGTTAAAAAGAACGTTAGCTGGCAGGAAGCTCGCGATACATTTGAATCCCGTCAAGAACCATACAAGATGGAAATCTTAGATGAGAACGTATCTCGCGATGATCGTCCAGGTCTTTACCACCATGAAGAATACATCGACATGTGTCGTGGTCCGCACGTACCGCACATGGGTTTCTGTAAACACTTCAAACTGTTGAACGTTGCTGGCGCATACTGGCGCGGTAACAGCGACAACAAGATGCTACAACGTATCTACGGTACAGCTTTCCACGATAAGAAAGCACTAAAGGCTCACTTAACTCGCCTTGAAGAAGCAGCGAAGCGTGACCACCGTAAACTGGGTAAGCAGCTTGACCTGTTCCACATGCAGCAAGAAGCTCCGGGTATGGTGTTCTGGCACCACAATGGTTGGTCAGTATTCCGTTATTTAGAAGTATTCATTCGTCAAAAGCTGACTGAATACGACTATCAAGAAGTGAAAGGTCCACTAATGATGGATCGCGTTCTTTGGGAACGTTCTGGTCACTGGGACAAATACGCAGACGCAATGTTCACAACGTCTTCTGAGAACCGTGAATACGCGATTAAACCAATGAACTGTCCTGGTCACGTTCAAATCTTTAACCAAGGTTTGAAATCGTACCGTGATTTGCCATTACGTATGGCTGAGTTCGGTTCTTGTCACCGTAACGAACCATCTGGTTCATTACACGGTATTATGCGTGTTCGTGGCTTCACTCAGGATGATGCTCACATCTTCTGTACCGAAGAACAAATTCAGCAAGAAGTTACATCGTGCATTAAGATGGTTTATGACACATACACCACTTTCGGCTTCGATAACATTGCAGTAAAACTTTCTACACGTCCTGAACAGCGTGTAGGTAGCGATGAAATCTGGGATCGCTCTGAAGAAGCGCTAAAACTTTCACTAGAAGCGATGGGCATTGCCTATGAGATTCAAGAAGGCGAAGGCGCGTTCTACGGACCGAAAATTGAGTTCACGTTACACGACTGTCTAGATCGCGCGTGGCAGTGTGGTACTGTTCAGCTTGATTTCAACCTACCTTCTCGCCTTGGTGCGACATATGTAGGTGAAAATAATGAGCGTTTAGTGCCAGTAATGATTCACCGCGCTATTTTAGGCTCTCTTGAGCGCTTCATCGGTATTCTGATTGAAGAGTATGCTGGTTTCTTCCCGACTTGGTTGGCGCCAGAACAGGCTGTTGTCATGAATATTACTGACAAACAAGCTGATTACGCTCAAGAAGTAGCACAAAAGCTACAAAAAAGTGGCATTAGAGCAAAAGCGGACTTGAGAAATGAGAAGATTGGCTTTAAAATCCGCGAACACACTTTGAAGCGTGTACCGTATATGCTTGTTTGTGGCGACCAAGAAATGGAAGCTGGCGAAATTGCAGTACGTACTCGTAAGGGCAAAGACCTAGGCAAATTTAAGTTGGATGACTTTATTTCATACATCTACGCCGAAGTTGAAAGCCGTAAGCTTAATCTGGAGGAATAAACTATTAAAGGCGGAAGACGTGGCCAAGTTCCGGCCAAGCAAAACCAGCACCGTTTAAACGGTGAAATTCGTGGCGTTCGTGAAGTTCGTTTAACAGGCGCTGATGGTGAATCAGTTGGCGTTGTGTCAATCCAAGAAGCACTAGCTGCTGCCGAAGAAGCTGGTATGGATCTCGTAGAGATCAGCCCTAACGCCGAGCCACCAGTTTGTCGTGTGATGGACTATGGCAAGTTCCTCTTCGAGAAGAGTAAAGCTGCGAAAGAGCAGAAGAAGAAACAAAAACAGATCCAGATTAAGGAAGTAAAATTCCGTCCTGGGACTGATATCGGAGACTATCAGGTAAAACTACGCAACCTGACCGGTTTCCTTGAAGAAGGCAACAAAGTGAAGGTAACAATTCGCTTCCGTGGCCGAGAAATGGCTCACCAAGAGATCGGTGTTGACGTTCTTAATCGTTTGAAAGAAGACACTGCAGAACTAGCTGTAGTTGAATCTTTCCCAACGAGAATTGAAGGTCGCCAAATGATCATGGTGCTTGCCCCTAAGAAGAAGTAATTAACGGCTTACAAGTAATGAACCTAGCCGCGTCCCTTTCAAGTAAAGGTACTAGGCTGGGTTTTATTCGCCCTAATTACGTTGTTTATTAAACTACTACAATGCGGAGTTATTCATCATGCCTAAGATGAAAAACAACAAAGGTGCTGCTAAGCGTTTCAAGAAAACTGCTGGTGGTATTAAATACAAGCACGCGACTAAACGTCATATTCTGACTAAGCGTACTACTAAGAACAAGCGTCAACTACGTCCAAATGCAATCCTTCCTAAGTGTGAAGTGGCTGCAGTACTACGTATGTTGCCATACGCTTAATTCTTTTTAGTTTATTTATCGTTTAGTTTAGGAGAAGCATAATGCCTCGCGTAAAACGTGGTGTACAAGCTCGTGCACGTCATAAGAAAGTTCTAAAACAAGCTAAAGGTTACTACGGAGCACGTTCACGTGTTTACCGCGTAGCTTTCCAAGCTGTTACAAAAGCTGGTCAATACGCATACCGTGACCGTCGTACTAAGAAACGTCAATTCCGTCAACTATGGATTGCACGTATCAATGCGGCATCTCGTCAAAATGGTCTATCTTACAGCCGTTTCATCAACGGTCTTAAGAAAGCATCTATCGAGATCGATCGTAAGATCCTTGCGGACATCGCAGTATTCGATAAAGCAGCATTTACTGTTTTAGTTGAAAAAGCGAAAGCTGCTCTTTAATTAGCAGTCAAGTTTTGAAAAAGGAGAGCATTAGCTCTCCTTTTTTTATGCCTGAAATTTGTACTTGTATAAATTTTTTGTCGTGTTATTAGTATGTTAAATACAAGGAATTAGTGCTAGTTCCTTTTTAAAAATGATCATGAGGAAGGACAATGGAATTTTCATTGAGGAAAGCAGTTAAAACGGATGTCGAATTCCTGATTGAGCTTCGTGAAACCACTATGGGCCAGTACTTAAGAGAAGTTGGTATGCCTGTTGGCAGAGAAGCTTATCTTGAAAGAGTTCATTACGCCTTTGACCAAGCTGAAATTATCATTATTAATGATGTTCCTTCTGGCTTGTTTAAAGCCCAATTCAACCCAGAAATCAACGAATGGTATCTGGTTCAGATCCAACTTCATCCCGATTACCAAGGCAAAGGGATTGCTCATCGTCTTATTTCAACGCTGATCAATAAAGCCGACTCATCAGGATCAACGGTTGGTCTAAGTGTCATTAAAACGAATCCGGCACAACGACTCTATTCGAGACTTGGATTTGAACGAGTAGGGGAAACAGAATTCGAGTATTTGATGCAATATACCCCTGCAAAAACAGCGTAAAAAATGACTCATATTGAACCTGTGATGCATTTGTCTCACACAAACTGACAGTATGGAGAAATATGTGATTACCATCCGGGACTACAGAGAAGAAGATGCTCCGACTCTTTGGGCTATCCATCACTATACGATCCGCAACATTAATGTTCGTGACTATTCTCAGGCGCAAATCGAAGCATGGGCTCCAGATAATTTCGATCTCCACGTGTGGCAGAAGCGTGTTGATGCATTGAACCCGTTTGTTGCGACGATAGATGGTGTCATCGTCGGTTATACAGACTTGCAACTGGATGGATTGATAGACCATTTTTTCTGCCATCATGAGTTTCAGGGCATAGGGGTTGGTAAGGCTTTGATGAATCATGTCTTTAGTGTGGGAAAACAGAAAGATATCAAACGCTTCTATTCTCACGTCAGTATTACAGCTCGTCGATTTTACGAACGCATGGGATTCTCCGTTGCGAAAGAGCAACTGATTGAAGTGCGTGGTCAAAAACTCAAGAATTTCCTAATGATTAGAAACGTCGATTAAGAATTAATCCTAGTTATTTCACTTCTTTTTATTTGAGTACAGTAAATTATGGAAAGCAGAAGCCAGTTGTTTCTGGAACAGTACCTAAACTCTTTGCCAGTCGACATTGCGCAGCAATACAGCTCTTTTAGTTCTGATTATTTTTGCGCGGATGAATACAACGCGAATCTCTGTGCGGATTTGATTCTAAAGGGAGAAAAGACGGCATCGTGCAGCATGGATTACTGGTATAGCCAAAAAGGCGAAATTATGCCTGAAACAGGACATCTTCAGGTGGTAACAAACTGGCAAGGCGAGCCTAAATGCATCGTGGAAATAACGTCGGTTGAAAAATGCCGATATGAAGATGTCACGCAAGAGTTTGCTGCTGCGGAAGGAGAAGGGGATAAAACGTTGGCTTGGTGGCGTGAAGCTCACTGGCGATTCTTCTCTTTGGAATGTGAAGAATTAGGCATTGAACCAACTGAAGATATGCTTTTGGTCTTGGAGCATTTTAAGGTTGTTTATTCTTAACAATACTAAGTATTAGTAGATAACCCGTTCTGGCCATAGGCTAACAATTGCCTTGAATAAAATAAGGAGCGAGTAGTGAAAATAGCCATACTGGATGATTATCAAAATGTGGTTAAAGCGTTGGATTGCTTTACCTTACTCGCTAAGCATGAAGTGACAGTTTTAACACAGACGTATTCTGAGTCGGATCTTGTCGCAAAGTTGATCGATGTTGAGGCGATTGTTCTTATTCGAGAGCGTACCGTAATTACAGCGTCTCTGCTCAGGCAGTTACCCAATTTGAAGCTAATCAGCCAGACCGGAAAAGTCAGCAATCATATTGACCCGAATTTATGCGCCAAGTTCGGTGTTGAAGTCATAGAAGGGAGAGGTTCTCCTATTGCACCCTCTGAGCTTTGCTGGGCGCTCATAATGGCCGCATCAAGGCACATACCGACTTATACACGCAACTTGCACAATAACGTGTGGCAAAGTTCAGACAGTTTGGGTTTAGGTCGAACCTTAAAAGGTTTGAAGCTGGGTATCTGGGGATATGGCAATATTGGGCAGCGCATTGCGCAGTATGCCAAGGCGTTTGAAATGTCTGTACTGGTATGGGGAAGTGAGAAGTCGCGCCAACTCGCCATTGAACATGGCTTCGAAGCGGCAGAAACGAAACAAGCATTCTTCGTTGATTCGGATATCGTTTCTCTTCACTTACGACTCAATGAAGTCACCCGATTTTGTGTTACCGCGGACGATCTCAAACGGATGAAGCCTGATTCGTTATTTGTAAACATCAGCCGAGCCGAACTCGTAGCAGATTCAGCCCTGTATAATGAATTATTATCGGTTCCGACCAAGCGAGCCGCGGTCGATGTATTTAATATCGAGCCAGCACTTCCTGATAATGAGCCTCTATTGACTCTGCCTAACGTCACCGCTACTCCGCATTTAGGCTATGTAGAGAAAAACAGCTATGAGCTCTACTTCCGCCTCGCTTTTGAAAACATCCTAAACTTTGTGAAAGATCGAGCGTAAATGAATTAATCACCATTGATGTTTAGCTACTATCAGCATTATTGAAAAAAGGAACATAAATTGCCTCATTGTATTATTGAACACTCTGCAACTATTCCAAACGGTGAACTGAATCAGAAAGTCTTTGCTGGTGCGATGGCATCGAATCTTTTTGCGCCTGATGGTAGTGATATTAAAGTTCGCAGTATTGCGTATGAGCATTATCAAACGGGCTCAAAGCGTGAAGACTTCATTCACGTGACAATACGTATACTCTCTGGGAGAAATGAAGAGAGTAAGATGAAGCTGTCGCATTCTGTGTTAGAGCAGTTAAAGTCTTTATATCTTTCTGAGGCATCTTTGACGGTAGAGATCGTTGATATAGACAGAGATAGCTACGCTAAGTGTTTAGTGTAACTAGTTATTGAGAGCTATCAGGAGGTTATATGACTGAAGCGAAGACAAAAACGTACAAAGGATCATGTTTGTGCTCAGCAGTGAAATTTGAGCTTATCGGAGAATTCCAGTCGTTTTTTCTCTGTCATTGTTCACGCTGCCAAAAAGATACAGGATCTGCACATGCTGCAAACTTGTTTGCGCTTTCAGCTAAGTTGGTTTGGACGCAGGGAGAAAGCAATGTGAAAACGTATCTTCATCCCAACAGCAGACACGCCAAAAGTTTTTGCCAACAGTGCGGTTCAGCATTACCTATGATAGTAGACAGCATAAAGAGTGTCGTCGTTCCCGCTGGTAGTTTAGATGAAGCACCGTCCATATTGCCGACAGCAAAAATATTTGTAGGTAGTAGTGCAAGTTGGTCTAAAGATCTATCAGACATTCCATCGTTTGAGACTTTCCCTAACGCTTAATCATACAGAAAACACAATAGGGTATTTATGTTCATCATTGTGCCAGCAAGATCTTGGCTAGCACGAAAATTGCCCCATTCTTTGTCAGTAACCTTCTACCTCACAATTCACAGTGAGGTGGTTTGACCTACTTCTTCTAATCAGAATAGTGTCTATGAAAGTGGGGTCTTACCGACTTAGCCAACTAGTTCGAATAGGCCGTCTTATTTCTATTTTTTAACCTACCGAAGAAACGTGTTCTCTGTTAGAGTCACCGTCAACTACGCTATTGAATAAAGACACTCACAGATCGCATGTCATTGATGGATTTTTATTCACCCTTAGAACTCATTTTAGGAATCCCTAGTGACTAACAACGAAATTTTACGTCGTATCCAACACGCGTTAAACCTTAAAAACGCGCAGATAATGAAAGCTTTCGGGCAGGCCGAAGTCACTGTGGCTCACGATAAAGTGGCAAACTGGTTAAAAGATGAAAGCGACAAATCTTGCGTTAAGATGAAGGATCAAGAGTTAGCTGTATTCTTAAATGGCTTTATTAACCTCAAGCGAGGAAAAAAAGACGGCGAACAACCTAAGCCAGAAGTCACGTTGACCAACAACATGATTCTCATGAAGCTGCGCATTGCGCTAGACATGAAAGCAGAAGATGTGTTGGACGTATTAGAAGTGGTAGGTACTAGTTTAAGTAAATACGAAATTGGTGCGTATTTCCGCAAGCCAAACAACAAAAACTACAAACAGTGTGAAGACCAACTGCTGTGCGACTTCTTAAATGGTGTGCAGTTTACCAATCGTCCCGATTCTGAAGAGTTTACTGGGTAATTTTTATCTCGAATCGAACGTGGTAATTGATTAAAAAAGCGAGAACCATTTTATTTGGCTACTCGCTTTTATCATGCTAAAGACCGATATTAGAGCTTCACAATCGCGTCTACTCTTTGTCTTTCTTCAGTAGATACCTATCAAACCACGCTGAAATCTGGTCGGCTTTTAGAGCCAAGACACACACCGCCCCCTATGACCCTACCAAGATAAACCCAAGCTAAAACCTTAAGCCAGTTAGGGGCCACTATTCTGGTCAAGTGTTCCAGACATCTTGTAGTGATTAACTAAAACTGGCCACGTATATAGAGTTTTTCCATGCTTTTGGTCATGCGTGCAGAGTCACGACTGACGCCATTGGTAACACGAATTTGCCCCATTCTGAGTTATCGTCAAAAAACCTAAGTTCGTAAATAGTCGAATTTTCCTCAAATGAAGATAATGTGACCTTTTGCCTATTGTCTGTCCTTTGAGTTTGTCGATAGTAAATCAATTGCTTATTATGCGAGCCAATAAAGCGTTTATGTCTGTTTGGAAATAGAATGTTAAATAATGCGGTTACCGTTGGAACGCCAACAAGCACGGGCGGAAAAGTCCTCACGGGCATTGCTGGTGTCAAAATTAACAATTTGGATGTGTGTGTATTAGGGGATCAAGCCACTTGTACTTGTGGGGCTAAGAACTGTCGTGGGGTTGGTCCAATCCTACAAGGTAGCCCTCGAAACATTAAAATCGGTAATAAATTGATAGCGATGAAAGACGATCCGGTTGATACCGGATGTGGCAATTGTTTTTTACTTTCGAGTGGTGACGCCGTGAGTCTTGGTACTCAAACGTCTGGCTCAATTGATATGGGGGGAGGCGTAAATATTGGGCAGGGTGTCAATATCAATACGGGGTCGGGTGTGAGCTTTGGTCAACGAGTCTCTTTTGGTGGCCGCTCGTCTACTTCTCCATCGTCTGATTTAACCAGTTCTGCGAGTCATCTATCGCAAGTGAACGACCCTTATCGTTCAGAGCCGTTATTGTATAGCCAGGCTCAAACAGTTGAAAAAATATTGAGTGATTCCATTGCTTTAGAGTGTTCTCTTGAAGAAGAAATGGCAAAGAACATGCAGCATGTGCTTATCACTGATTTAGAAGATGCGCACAAGATATTGCATAACGTTTGGCTTGAATCGGGTAAAGATGTTGCCGCCCTCGCTACGAGTATTAATACTACAAAATCATGGTTTAACCACACAGAGCCAATGTTTGATGCTGCGTCCATTGCTAAGCAATTCGGGGATATGAACATTAAGGCGGATCTTATTGAGAGCAGAGGCAAAATCTTTGTGGCGTTTAACGGGACGGATCAAAACGGTAAAGTTTTAAAACATGCGTTCGTGAATGGCTCTCGTATCAACATGAACGGTAAAAAGTATCCATTGAACTCGTTTAAGGCAATGCAGGCAGGTTTTAGCCCGAAATCAAGAGCTGTGAATTTTAAAGGGGCTGGTGTATTTACGTTTGTTGTCTCCGCCAGTATTGCGACCAGTGATTTAGTTTTCAAAGACGATTATCACCTCGTTGATTGGTTTGGGAATGTTGGTTCAGACATGTTTAAAGCGCTAGTTCAATTTGGGGCTGGTGAGGCTATTTTGTGGGGAGTTGTTGCTGTTTCCGGTTATGTACTTGTTGGTGCTGTTGCCGTGGCTGTTACTTATGGAATTATTGAATGGGCTTGGGGGGAATATAATATCGCCAACTCAATAGTTGAGGTGTTAGAAGATGCTGTCGAAAACTAAAGTTAGATGTGCGGCAATTCTTAGCTTTCTGCTTGTTCCATTGTGGTTTTGGGTTAGTGTTGGAGTCTTTCAAGATTATATTGATCTATTGAATCGAGAAGAAATGGTACAAGTTTCAGTTATTACGTTATGGGTTCCTGTTGGAGGCTTTGGTGCTATTCTGTTCATTGCAATTTTTTCTGGAGTTGCTTTAGTTACGGGGAAGACTGCAAGATTAGTTATCGGTGAACGATGGACTCCATTGGTAAACAAAACAACTCTTTATTTTGCATTGGTAGGCGTAGCATTTGCTGCGGGATGGACATATCACTCTATCGACTTGTTAGAAAAATATGGTTATGTGTACAGCCGAGATTTGACAAGAATAACTCCAACGGGAATACATTTGATGTACATAAAAGCTACTCTCTAAACATAAATAATATTTAATGTATACCTAAGCCAACCCTTTCCTTTATGCTAGTGCGATGTGATTTTATTCATCGCGCTAGCTCTCCAAATCTCGCTTTGCCATACCAGCGGTTATTTGTAAATTGCTAATTTAGTAAAGTCATTGAAACACAAATGTCCAGAAGCGAGTTGTTAACACCTAACTTTAGGTTCCATTTCATCAGCGTCGAAACATGGGTGCCATGTTTTCGGTAATCCGTTATCGCGTGCTTGGCTGCTAGCCTAGTTCTGGTTCCATTCTGTTTTCAAACGTCTAGATAAACGCGCTTTCTGCGCCACTTTGCACTCATCACCGCGCTCGCTACATCAGGTGTTTTACACGATTAATATCGTATTGCACGCTAAGGTCGTGAAAATTCCGATAACGTATACGATATTACGCCATCAGACTCGTATTAACATGGGTTTCGTTTGCCAGTGAGCCGTTTATTATCCGGCTCATTATCGCACAAAGAGAAATGGTTAAATGCTAGATCGTTTTTGCGATAAAGCGCTCTTTCGCCTGTGGGGTTACAGGGGTAAAGAATGAAATGAGGTTTCCTTCTGGATCTCGAAAGCCGAATGTTCTGTTTCCCCAAGGCATGTCTTTTATTTCATGCACAATCTTGACGAAATCTTTGAGACGTTCGAACTCAGAGTCAATGTCTTGGACCATAAATTCAAATATGGCACTTCTGTTGCTGTTAGGTACGGCGCAACTCTCACTAAATAACGCGACGGTACTCACATCGCCGAGAGCAATATTTCCTACCGGAGTCTGTATTTCCGCATAAACAGGCGCTAACCACTTGGCTTTAATAGATGTGATATGCTCATAAAATGCGGTCATAGTTTTAATATCAGATACTATTATTCTGCTTGAAATAAACTGCATGATTTTCCTTTGCTTACTGCCATGTTCGTTGATATCGACTAGTATAATCAGGGCATGCTGACAACGTCGTGGCAACAGGAAAAAGAAAATGCGCAGAGCTGACCGATTATTTCAAATCATCCAAATTTTAAGACGATCTAAACAGCCCCAAACTGCAAGCAGAATTGCTGAAGAGTTAGAGGTCTCAAAACGGACGGTATACAGAGACGTTGCAGATTTAATCGGGCAGCGAGTCCCTATTGAAGGTGAAGCCGGCGTCGGGTATATCTTACATAGTGATTACGATATGCCACCTTTAATGTTTAATCACGAAGAGCTAGAAGCGCTCATTTTAGGAATGTCATTTGCTAAAATGCTCCCGGATGCAGCAATTGCTGCTGCTGCCGAAGATGTTTTGTCTAAAGTAAAGTCGGTTGTACCTAAAGAGCTGGTTAATACGATTGAAAATGAAAACGTGCGTATTAAGCCTAATTTCACTGAAAATATAAAATTTAATACTCGCATTTATCGGCAAGCCATTTGGATAAAGCGTAAATTGCTGATTACCTACGTTGATCAAGTCGAAGTGCGTTCAGAGCGTGTTATCTGGCCGATTTTTGTGGGCTACGATGATACGCATTGCTTAGTTGTTGCCTGGTGTGAATTACGAAATCAGTTCAGACATTTTCGCGTTGACCGAATTGTAAGTTGTACGATGTTGGCCAATCCAATACCTCAATCTTTGTCTCAGTTAAGATCTGATTGGGAGAACTACCGAGAGCGTTACATATACTCGTAGGGGCAAGCACTCGTAATATTCTGGGGCCTTAATGTGAATTTGGCATGATTACAAGTCACTTTGATTCTTTTGCTTGTCCACATGTACTTAGAGTTTCAGCACTTCCATTATCCAAATTATCTAAACGATACTTAAATTGCTCATTCAATTCTGCAAGTGTCACTTTTTCAAGCTGGGATATAAACACATGTCGAGACATCTCTAGCGCGTTGTTCAGTGACTCGTCTGCAATTTTCTGTACTAAACATGTCGAGTTATCGGGTTCACTTGATATTGCAAATAAGCGAGGCATCCCCAAAGCTTCGTAAAGCCCAAGCAGCGTAATTTCGTCGAGGCGTTTCGTTAATACCCAGCCTCCATGATGGCCTTTGTTAGACATGACATAACCTTTGTCACGTAGCCCTGACATTGTTCTTCTAATTACAGATGAATTTGTGTTTAGCATCTTAGCTAAAACTTCTGAGGTTAAAGGTTGCTGCGTATCATGCATATGTAATAAGGCATGAATAACTCTCGATAGCCTAGAATCTGTTCGCATAGCTGACTCCTTTTTATGTTGCTTTTAAAGATACATAAAAATAGAATGCTTATCACGATACATTTGAAGTTACATGAGTAAGCTATGAAGAACGAACAATACCCACCAAACAGATGGCACGCACTTTTCTTTTTATTGCTTGCTAACTTCCTTAACATTTTGGATGTGACTATCGTCAATGTCGCGATTCCGCGTATTTACCACGACATGGGAATTTCACATTCTCAAGCACAATGGATATCAATCATATACTTGATAAGTTTTGCTGCTTTCTTACTTCCTTTTGGAAAGTGCGGGGACATGTACGGCAAAGTAAGATTTTTCAAAATGGGGTTAATTGCTTTTGTTGTGACATCGTTGATATGTGCGGCATCGCCTAACATTGAGATATTGATGTTAAGCAGGCTCTTTCAAGGTCTTGCAAGTGCGATGATGGTCCCACAGGCGTTAGCCATTGCAGTATCAATGTTTCCTGTCGATGAAAAAACAAAGATGTTTGGGTATGTGGGAATTGTAGGAAGCTTAGCATCAATACTTGGTCCCATCGTTGGGGGAGCGTTGATTTCGCTCAATCTATTGAGTCTTGATTGGCGCATCATCTTTGCCATTAATATACCTATTGGAGCAATAGCCTATTGGGGTGCGAAAAAAAATTTGGACAGTGAAGTGGAAACTCAGAAGCAACGAATAGATTGGATTGGGAATAGTCTAATTATATTCATCAGTATTTCCCTTATCGTACCGCTCATTGAAGGCTACAGCTTGGGTTGGCAACCGTGGTTACTGATTATGTTGGCAATGTCTCTACCTAGTATTTGGGGGCTTAACCGTTGGTTAAAGAGCCCCACAGCAGATAGTAGTCAAACCAAATTAGTCTCAATTAGCCTATACAAAAACCATATATTCACAAACCAAGCTTTCTTTATGATGTTATTTGGTGCAACGACTCCGGGCTTGTTCTTTGTTCTTGCATATTACATTCAGGGGGTTCTTGGGTTTAGTCCATTTGAATCAGGAGTCGTGACTTTGGCATTCCCTTTAGGGGTTCTTATTTCTTCATCAGTTCTAAAAAGCAGCCCTATTTCATGGCAACGCTACAGAGTCGTAGGCGGTTGTTTCAGCCTGACTATTGCATGGTCAATGCTCTATTTTACTGTTAACTATGTTTCTGCATTTGATGAGCTATATTGGGTTTCGTTTCCTTTATTCATTGGGGGGCTTGGAATGGGAAGTGCAATAATTGCATTATTTCAGAGCATTATGAGCAATGTAGATAGGGAAGACTCTGGTACTGCTTCTGGAGCAATGCAAGCATTACAACATATCGGCATGGCAATAGGTATTGGTATAGCTGGGCAGATTTATTTCATTTCGTTGGATTTGTATGAAGTTCCACTGTTAGCGATTAAAAACTGCGTGTTATACAGTGCTATTATGCTTGCTGGATTTTCGATGAAGTCTCTTTACGATCTCATTCGAGTAGATAATCAAAGTCACTGATTTTGTAAAAAGTAGGAACCCGAAACTCTTCTCTATAGTATTTGAGAACTAAATGACTTCTAGTATTAGAAATCAGAATATTAGATCAACAAGCCTAAAACGTTTTTGTCCAAAAATATGACAAAACAAAAGGTCGGTTGTGTGTGATCACCGAGCGATTCTGTCGGCCAAAAGGTAGTCAGTAACATTCAGCAGCAGAAAAGTTCTAATCTTTAATGTCACAGTTTTAAACTTAACTCTCAGAGTTTCAGTCTTAGTTGTTCAACGACAAAAATTCCCTGTGGTAAATCGAGCTATCTCGATAAAGTATTGTGGCAAAAACCTATGATGGGCAATCATGTTTGACGATTTTAAGGGACAGAGAAGAGTAAAAGTGGTTTCGTATAATGGCTTAGCTATGATATTGATGCGTATAGACTAGGTTTAGCTGAAACGCTAAATCAGAAACTTTAACCTCGTTCAACATTTTGGCTTATGAGAATGAGTTGGAAGGAAACCTTATGATTAATATTGCTTTTTTTAGTACCAAGTCTTACGACCAAGTGAGTTTTGAGCAAGTAAAAAACCGTGAAGATATATCCTATCATTTTCATGATTTTTTACTCACCAGCAAAACCGCACAAATTGCACAGGGTTGCGAGGTGGTGTGTGCTTTCGTTAATGACGATTTATCCCGTGAGGTTCTCAAGCAATTGGCGAGTTATGGCGTGAAAATGATTGCCATGCGCTGTGCGGGTTTTAACAACGTCGATTTAGAAGCCGCTAAAGAGTTCAATATTGTGGTCGCACGCGTACCAGCCTATTCACCAGAGGCGATCGCTGAACATGCTGTTGGGTTAATGATGACCTTAAACCGACGTTTTCATAAGGCCTATCAACGTACAAGAGAAGCAAATTTTTCGCTAGAAGGTCTAGTGGGTTTTAATTTTCATGGTAAGACAGCAGGCATCATTGGTACTGGGAAAATTGGCTTAGCCACGATAAGAATCTTAAAAGGACTTGGAATGAATGTTTTGTGCTACGACCCTTTTCCAAGTGACGTTGCGCGAGAACTTGGTGCCAGTTATTGCAGCTTGAATGATTTAATTGAACAGTCTGATGTCATTTCACTTCACTGTCCAATGACACCAGATAATTACCACCTTCTGGATAAAGCAGCCTTTGATAATATGAAGCATGGCGTGATGATCATTAATACTAGTCGTGGAGAGTTATTAGATTCCTCTGCGGCAATTGAATCGCTTAAAGAAGGGCATATCGGGGCACTTGGTCTTGATGTCTATGAAGCTGAAAAAGATCTATTCTTCCAAGATAAATCGAATGATGTAATCGTGGATGATGTATTCCGCAGGCTGTCAGCCTGCCACAACGTTATTTTCACCGGGCATCAAGCTTTTCTAACCTCCGATGCACTAGATAATATCGCTGTAGCTACACTAAAGAATATTGATGCATTCATCCATTCAAAACCGAGTTCGAATTTTTTGTAGATATGTTTTTGGTTTACGGGTCACTTTAATTGTTTAAATACACTGAATAAATCACTTCACCTATATACTGGTTTATTGATCTCAGCGCTGTTTTTTGATGATTAAGGTTCTATACAGCATGTAACTCAAATGGTCCATTACTGTACAACTCGACCATCGGATAAAAGTGGTGGTCGGTCCGTTTTGGGATATCTGAAGTTATCAGAAGGCTTGATTATGAGGGATACTCCCAACACTTTTATGTCTAAAGTCATTTTAAAAGGTTTCATACTTGTCCCTGAAGCGGATTTGGATGCCGTTAAACAAGAACTGATCAATCACAAAAGGCTAACGTTGGAAGAGCAAGGGTGTTTAGTCTTTGATGTGGTTGAAAACTCTGATAACCCTTTAAGGTTTGATGTTTATGAAGAGTTTTTAAACAAAGCTTCGTTTGAACATCATCAGCAGCGTGTCAAAGTGTCTTATTGGGGCGAAGTTACCCGAGATGTCGAGCGTTACTACGAGATTGTTGAATAATTTTCCGGGGAACTCTGAGATAGATAAGGTCTTGTTTGACCTTTCTGTTAAACTGCCCCTCCAATTTTTCTGTTACTGAGATACACCAAATGAGCCAACCGCAAGCTAACAATCCATTACACGGTCTAACCCTAGAGAAAATTCTCACTCAGTTGGTCGAGCACTATGGCTGGGAGGGCTTAGATGCTGAAATTCATTTGAATTGTTTTTATAACGACCCTTCAATCAAGTCGTCACTGAAATTTTTACGTCGTACTCAGTGGGCGAGAGACAAGGTTGAAGCTCTCTATATTCGAACCTTCAGTTAAGACATCTGATAATGGATTTATTGTGATTGGGTAACATACCTATATGACTTCGTTGATGGGTTTTGAAATAGGTAAGCGCGGGTCTTGATTCCTTCTGCGTTCATAATTCACGGCATGCTTTTTACCTTGGCGTCGTTCAATGACGATCCGACGCTCAGCTTGATATACACCATCAACCAAGACGGTTTCCGTGATGTAAGGTATCTTCAGTTTTTCCACCATAAAACCAGCTCTCATTACTTATGAGATCACAAGCATAGTTGAGGTTCAGGTATTTATTGAACCAACCTCCGTAAATACAATGTCAAATAAGTAAGATTTGTTTTAAATTAAGCAAAATTTGTTTATCAGTTGAAGTGCAGATTAACAATCAAACGACGTCACGGAGGACGTATGCTCATTCGCAAAGTATCGAATTCAGATATTGATCCAATTGTACGGATCTATAATCACTACATTGCTACCACTACCATATCTTTCGAAGAACAGCCCGTAAGCACCGAAGAGATGACCAACCGCGTTGAAAACGTGTTGAGTCTGGGGCTACCTTGGATCGTCTTAGAGCAAGACGGTAAGGTGAGTGGTTATGCTTACGCCAACCAATGGAAAGCCCGCAGCGCATACCGCTATACCGTTGAACCCTCGGTCTATGTTGCTCATGAAATGACAGGTAAAGGTATTGGACGTGCACTTTATGGTGAGCTACTGGAAATGTTAAAAGCTGCGGGTTTCAAGAATGCTGTTGGTTCTATCGCTCTTCCTAATCCTTCAAGCGTGGCTTTACATGAGCGCATGGGGTTTAAGAAAGTTGGCGAGTTTAACAATATAGGATTTAAATTTGATCAACAGATCTCAGTAGGTTATTGGCAGTTGGAACTCAGTAGCTAGTTTGACAACCGAATAGAGGAAGATACCCTCGGTTGTTATTAACCACAGTGTTGTGCTGGGTGTTATTTGTTGAGCCTGTGGCTCGCATTGTTTAAAATGGCCTACTTTTTATATATCAGGTCATAAAAATGAGCGAAAACAACTCTAAACCAGCTTTACCAGATCATCTATCAGGCAATCCACGCAGCCCACATTTTGTTGCTGAGTGTTTTGAACACCATATTGGTATTCGTCTTAATGGTAAAGAGCGTACAGATGTTGAAGAATACTGCGTTAGTGAAGGTTGGGTAAAAATTCCTTCACCAAAAGCGAAAGACCGTTGGGGTAACCCAATGCTAATCACTCTAAAAGGTGAAGTAGAAGCTTTCTACAAGTAAGCCGCTCTTATCTTTGGCGAGCAGGTATGATTCGCCATGTGAATTCGATACATAGGGTGCAAGCTCTATGTATCTTTCTCCTCAGTTTCCATTTCCTATGTCACCTCCCAGTGCGAAACTCGTCTCTTTTGTGAATAAACGTTGTTACATTGTCACTTAATACTGCCTTCAATGATCGTCGTGTTTGTTGACTCAACTAACTAAAGCAATCTCAACCATGTTTATATCACTGATCTTAAACTGTAATCTGCAAAGAGTTTCTCTCGCTGACACTTCCTCAAATCCAATAGAGTGCTAGGCTTAAGTAAAGTATTGAACCAAGCTATTGCCTATTGTTGTTTGACAATATGTCGTGATGACAAACATTTATTGAAGGAAGGGATAACAATGAAACAACATGAGAAAATCAACTACGTTGAATATGCTGCGAAAGATTTAATCGCCACTAAGACTTTTTTCTCTATGGTTTTCGGTTGGGAGTTTATTGATTATGGACCAGACTACGCTGCGTTTTCCGACCAAGGGATTGATGGTGGTTTTTACAAAGCAGATGCTTGCAGCCTAAGCGCCAATGGCGGTGCACTGCTGATCTTTTACAGTGCTAACATTGAGGAGACATTAGAGAAAGTACTGCTCAATGGGGGAGATATCGTGCGTCCTATCTTTGAGTTTCCCGGAGGCTGCCGTTTTCATTTTACAGAACCGAGTGGTAATGAGTTTGCCGTTTGGTCTGAAGGTTTAGGCGAACAATAACGGCCAAACGCTGGCAGTGAAGTCATGCAGAAATGATTGGTTTTACCAGATCAGGGCCAAGCAACGGAGCAGGAAACTATCTCTTCGACTTCTTATGAATAACGGTAAATCAACAGGTTAATTTATTTTCTTGTTGAATCTTTGTTGCATAACTATTACGTTCAGTAAACGATGATGTTCTCCCCCTAAAGAGAGAGCATCTGTCTCGTTTACAAGAAGTAAAAAGGGTCAGGGATAGTTGTGGTAACGATTGAAAAATACAGCCCAATCAGGGAAGAAGAAGCCAGTCTGTTGAATGTTCTAAGCGACCAAGCACAGTTTACGGTCAGCAATGTTCCCAAAGTGGTTAGAGACTTAAAAGAGTCTGAACATCCCCACCTTATTATTTTTAAAGGTAAAGCGGTCGGCTTCTTTTTGCTCGATCTGAATTACTCTGAGAAATATCAGTTTGGACAGCACAAGGCGATAGGCGTAAGAGCTTTGCTGGTTGACCAGAAATATCAAGGCAAAGGTATTGCGACCCAAGCCATTAGAGCGTTACCAAGCTATGTGACAGAGCACTATCCCGACTATGAAGTCATGCAGTTAACGGTAAATTGCCGCAATAAGGCCGCTTATGCGTGTTATTTGAAATGTGGTTTTGTGGATAGTGGTGAGTTGTATACGGGCGGACCTGTAGGTCCACAACACATAATGCAAAGAGAGTTGTAGATTTTGTCGACTACCGATAGTAGCAACACCCCCACATCACCTTGTATTCGTCAATGTTGCTTGGATGAACAAGATGTTTGTGTTGGGTGTTTTCGGACTATAGAAGAAATCATTCATTGGAGTGCGTCGTCGAACGCAGAAAAAATTCAAATAATAGAACGATGTAAAGAAAGAAAAGTGCAACGAAAACGTTGTTAATAAAAGAGAGTGTTGGAGCAATTATGAGCGTTGATATTCGAAGGGCTGAGCCTTCAGATGCAAGAGCAATCAAACAGATATATGAATGTAAAAATGCCTATTCGAGTACACTCCAACTCCCTCATCCTTCGTTAACACTCTGGGAAAAACGTACGACGGATGTGCCAGACAACGTGTTTGTCTATGTCGCGTTAGTGGATGGAGAAATTGTTGGCAACTTGGGTTTTGAAGTTTGCACTAGCCCACGCAGGCGTCATGTGGCTTCTCTGGGGATGGGAGTGAAAGATGATGTTCAAGGTCGTGGTGTTGGTAGCGCTTTGCTTGCCACTGTGATTGATCTGGCGGACAACTGGCTGAATCTAAAACGGATTGAGCTGACGGTATACAGTGACAATGATCGGGCGATTAACTTATATAAGAAGTTTGGTTTTGCTGTTGAAGGTGAGTCGAAGGCGTACGCATTTCGCAATGGTGAATATGTCTCTGCTTACCATATGGCGCGGGTATTGGATTGATTGTGAGGATGTATGATGATCACCATACGAGAAATGGATATTTCTGATTATCAAGCGGTAATTGAGTTATGGGGACAAACCGATAATTTGTCACTCAGAGACGCAGATTCTGAGCAAAACATCGCGGCGTATTTAGAGCGAAATCCAAGGCTAAGCTTTGTCGCTCTTGATGGCGACATCGTTGTTGGTGCAGTGTTAGTCGGTACCGATGGCCGCCGTGGATATCTACAACACCTAGCGGTTGATGATCGCTATCGTGGACAGAGAATCGGACAGGGGTTGGTTGACCAGTCCATTCGCGCATTGGCGGAGCTCGGTATTTCGAAAACCCATTTATTTGTTTTAAATGAAAACCACAGTGCCAAAGGTTTTTACGACAAACTGGGTTGGTATCCGCGCAATGAAATAACCATGTATTCGTTTAATAGTTCAGACAACTTAAACGTCTAGCCAATATCTGCTCGAACTGAAATAGAAACGGCGCTACTAGCGCCGTTTTTTAATGCTGTCGAACTTATTACAACTGCCGTGATTACCACATCAAGTCATCAGGTACGACGAAATCTGCATACGGGTCATCTTCAGCTGGAATATCCGCTTCAAGTGCTTTTTGTTCGATCACTGTCTTGTCATCACGCATGGCGATTTTGTTTGCCACACCACTTGGAATCACGGCATAAGTCTCTTCATAACGAGCAATCGCGACAATACCTTTAATCAGTTGATCGCGGATCAGGGGCGTTACATACAGAGATTTCACAAGCGTGCCGTCAGTGAAGTTGTACTTGATATCGCCATCAGCAATATCAATTCTGTTCATTTCTACTAACTGCTTAATTTGAGCGCTGATTTCTTTGCTTAGACGCTGCTCTTTTTGTTGTAGGCTAAGTTCCTTATCACGTTCTAGTTGAGCGCGTTTGTTTTCTTCAACCGCCGCTTTAACTTCACGTGCTTGTACACGAGATTTCTTCGAACCTTTTTTTGCCTTTTTTAACTTTTTCTCATTAACCAAGCCAGCTTTTAGCATCTGTTCTTGGAGAGTTAGCTTTGCCATTGATTTGTCCAGTTCCTTAAATTTGCTCCATTTTAGCGGCTCAAGCAGTGCAAATAAAGCATCGACTGACATTCAGGTCTTTTGGCGTTAACTTGGCGAATGTAGCCGTTTCCTGATTCGACATCTTATTGTTCGAGATGTGATATCTATGCATTGCGAGTCCATGCACTGGACGTTATATTCAAATTTTGGCTCGTACCATTTAATTAATTTCCGCGTGGATCTGAGATATGGAATTAGAGTTATTAGAAGAAAAACATTTCCAATCACTTTTTGAGTTTGAGAAAAACAATCGTGACTGGTTTGAGCAATTTGTGCCTCCTAGACCATCAAGTTATGACGGTTTTGCCAGCTTTCGCGATATCACTAATAGTTTGATTGAAGAGCATGACGAAGGAACGGGCTACTTCTATGTAGTGGTTGAAGATGGAGAGGTGATCGCTCGCGCAAATCTTATCGATCTCACGGATGATGAATGTGAAGTTGGTTATCGAGTTTGCCAAAAGTGGAGCGGCAAAGGTGTTGCCAGTTTTGCTGTGAAAGGCTTGATTGAGATTGCCCGTGACGAGTTGGCGCTTAGATTGCTAACTGCAAAAGCGGCCATAAACAACCCCGCCTCTATGCGTGTGCTTGAAAAAGTCGGTTTTGTTCGTGTAGGACAGGAAAAGAATGCGTTTGTCCTTAATGGTAAAACGCTGACACTTGCCTGCTATGAGAAAACCCTGAAACAATAGACTCACTTTTTCGTCACGGTGGCTGTATATAACTATTCAGCCACATGCTCATGAGCGTATTCCAACTTTACTTCTGAATAGGCATCGATGATGTGTTGTACGTTTGCCGAGTTACCGTTTTGAATACGGTGATAATGGTTTAACGTGGCCGTCAGGTATTTGTTTGCTGAAGCGACTTGTTGTTCATTGTTGCAATGCCAAATACGGCTGCCCGTCATCGCGACCGGTTTTTTTTCTTCCGCTTTGGTCGATACGTATATAATTTCGTAGAAGCGGTTGTTCTCTTCAAGCAGCACTTCATCAATCAATCCGAGCTCAAGCTCAATCAGTTTTTGCCGTAAGGCGAACTGGTGATGCACTGGGCACAGCAAGAAGTTGATTGCTAAGTTTGAATACTGACGGTGTATTTCACTGATGAAGTTCATCATCAAGTCACCACCTACACCGGCAATAATTATCAGATGATTACCTGAGAATTGCTCTAGAGGTAATTTGGCAACATCTAAGCAGTGGGTATGCCATTTAGATGATGAATGGGCGTAGAACCGCTGCAGTTTCCCTTCTACCTCTGCCATTAAGCTTGGGACAATATCGACAAAATGGATATTGTCTGCCGCTTGTCTGTTTAGTAAGGAAGCGCCAAGAAAACCGTGGTCACAACAGCAGTCCCAAATGTGGTCATAAGATGCTGTGATCATCTGGTCAATTTGTTTGAGTCGTTTGCTGAGTTTCAACTACTGTACCTAAAACCTATTTCAACGAGCGCATTCTAGAGGTTTTTCACTCGTTAGAAAACAGATAACAAGGTGGCGAGCTCAGCGTGAGCATGCGGTGAGGATGAAGATAATTCGGGGCATTTTGCCCCGAAATCAGTCTTTGAATGTTATTCGAGTTCGACTGGTGGTCGGAAGACCATCTCATGCATTACCACATCTTCTGGAAGCTCTAAGATCTGGTTGATGGTGTAGGCAACACTCTTAGCACTCATATATTGAGGGCGTTCTACTTCTCGGAAGTTAGTATCCGTACCGCCAGGAAATAGCGTTGTTACTTTAATGCTGTGAGGCTGAGCCTCTTTCATCAGTATTGAGCTGAACCCTGCGAATCCTTGCTTCATAGCAGTGTAGACGCTCATGGTTTCATTAGCGCGTTTTGCCACAGTGCTGACTACATTGATAATGAATCCTTTCTTTAAAGGTTTCATGACTGCCAATGCTTCTCGGCTCAACAGGGCTGGAGCACGCAAATTCACAGCATACTGGTGATCAAACTCTTCCAGAGTGAACTCTTCGATTGCACATTTTCTCGAGTTCATCCCTGCGTTGTTGATCAGCACGTCCAGTTTGCCTAGCTGATGATAGGCTTTGTTGAACATTTCGACTGTTTGAGTTGCACAACTTAAGTCCGCTTCAATGGTGAAGCATTGAGTCTCCGCTTGTAACTCGGTAAGTTTGTCGGTGTTTCTGCCAGTCGCAACAATCTTATGGCCTTTCGAAGCCAGTAATTTTGTGAGTTCATAGCCGATGCCGCTCGTCGCTCCGGTTATTAGGATATTCATAGCTATTCGCTTTTATAGACAAGGTGAGTGATGTATAGATAGTGTCAGTATCCAGTGTCTTCGTAAAGAGAGATGCGTACCGTAATAAGGTGATTACGGTGTGAAATTCGGGGTACTGCTTGGAAATTTGTATGGTTGAAGTCCTGTTTAGTAACGAATACGATGGTTGTTACATCAACTCAATGATTTGATGAATGATTTACGCTGTTGGGATTTGTTGTCTCTTCCTTCTCATCGCTCGAATTAAGGCAAATCTATACTCGAATTTAAGTCATTGAAGCGGGTTTATTTGGCAACAACATAAGGAAATGAAATGTCTTCGATTTATCTTTTCGATTGGGGCGATACGCTGATGATTGATGATCTCGATGCCATCGGGAAAATGTGCGATTGGCCAACCGTCAAAGCGGTTGATGGCGCATTAGAAACGCTGGAGATACTCTCTCGTAAACATGATATTTACGTTGCAACAAATGCAGCGGATTCTCGTGAACAGGATATAAAAGCCGCGTTCCAACGGGTAGGCTTAGCCCCATTCATCAAAGGTTATTTTTGTTTTGAAAATATAGGGTTAAACAAGCAAGACCCTGACTTCTATATAAGAATTGCCAACAAGCTAGGCGTGTCTCCAGAGAGTCTCACTATGGTTGGGGATAACGAAGTCAATGATGTTGCAACAGCCGTCAAAGCGGGCTTGAATGCCGTTTGGCTGAGTCACACGGGCGTAAAACATTCATCCTATAAAACTATTATGTCGTTAACGGAATTAATCCATACTTAAGCCGAAAAGTTAAGGAGCGTAGAATGAAAACCATTGGAATGTTGGGCGGAATGTCGTGGGAATCGACGGTAAGTTATTACAAAGCGATTAATGAAGGTGTAAAGCAGGCGTTGGGCGGTTTGCATTCGGCAAAGATAGCACTTTACAGTGTTAATTTCGATGAAATTGAGAAATTACAACGAGTTGGCGATTGGGACCAAGCTGGTGTTGTTTTAGGCGAAGCCGCTAAATCCATACAGGCGGGTGGCGCAGATTTTTTACTGATCTGCACCAACACGATGCACAAAGTGCTTCCGCAAATTGAAGAGAAAATAGACATTCCCGTTCTTCATATTGCTGACGCGACGGCGAACAAGCTTATCGAAGATGGCATTTCAAAAGTAGGGTTGCTTGGTACGGCCTTTACTATGGAGCAGGATTTCTACAAGCATAGGATCAGCGAAAAATTTGGCATTGAGGTCATCGTACCGGAGCATGAAGAGCGGGAAGTCGTACACCGAGTGATTTATGATGAGCTATGTCAGGGACAGATCCTTTCTGAATCCAGAGAGCAATACATCAACATCATCGACAATTTACGCCGCGCAGGAGCCGAAGCGGTAATTCTGGGTTGCACGGAAATCGCTCTGTTAGTTGAACAACAACACACACAAGTAAAGCTTTACGACACAACAAAAATTCACGCAGAAGAAGCTGTGAAGCTCGCTCTTTCCAATTAAAATATTCCCATCCAAGTCGCCGGAGTTACTTTGGAGTTGTTTGGGAAAAGAGGATGTAAATACAAAAGTATGTTTGAAGGTTCTTCTAGGTATAGTTTACCTATCATGGTCGGTATTGCATTGATGTCGGCGTCGATCGGGCTGCTGTCTTCTATACCTCTCGCTGAGCTTTTTATGTCAGCTGCGGCAATTATTGTTTTAAGAAAACGCTTTAATGTGCAAATCGTCATTCCAAATTCACTTCTGATGTTTATCCAAGTGATATTAGGTATCAGTGTTGGCGCGACGATCTCATTAGGTGAACTTTCCCATACTTTGAATCCTGCGGTAATTCTAGGTTTAGTTATCTGTTTGATATTGCAAACAAGTTGCAGCTATTGGTGGCTTCACCACAAAGAAAAATGGAACCCATTTGAGTCATTACTTGGCGCTGTCCCCGGTGCCATGGCAGCCATTTTGGTCATTAGCGAGTCGGGAAATAAGCCGTCACCAAGAGTGGTGTACTCTCACTCGGTTCGATTGATCATATTGATTGTTTTAGCGGGTTTTATTTCAAATACCACCGCTGACGTAGCTATTGAGCATACGATGATTGGTTGGCAACAGTGGGCATTACTCGCGGGTGTTATTGCCGTAAGTATGGTTTGCGGTAAGCTCTCGCTTCGATTTGGGATACCAGCACCGTATATGATTGCATCGCTGGTGATTGCTGCTTTTTGTAACAGCTATGTCACTACGATAGATTTATCCGTGCCGTCGTTCATCGTAATTTTTGCCACTGGACTACTCGGTTCATTGATTGGTGCACGCTTGGCTGAAACGACTTTGCGTGAGGCGATGTCCTATTCAAAGGCGGGTGTGTTTGTAACCATCATTGGTTTGTTTGTTGCTGCTGTAACGTCTTATGTTGCATCACATCTGTTAGGCTTAAGCTGGGTGGTCGTGCTGTTGGCTTGGGTGCCGGGAAGTGTGGAAGCAATGACGGCTGTTGCTTTGCTTCTTGGTTTGGAACCCGCTTTCGTTATGGTGAATCATGCGATTCGATTGTTACTTCTCTATACCTTGCCTGTTGTATTGAAAAATCGACTGGAGCAATTAAGAGAACAGCAGTAGTGTTTTGAACATTATTGTGAGACTTAAAAAGTTCAGAGATAAAAAAGCCCGCTATTGCTAGCGGGCTTTTGCGTGTATGACGCTAAATTATTTAGCGAATACGTCTTTAAAATCACGCTTCAGGATTGGGTCACGGCGAGCTTTCTTAAGCTGTTTCGCCATGTCTTTAACACAATCGAAAAGAACTTTATCAAGCAACTGAGCGCGGTACTGTTCTTTGTCTTCTTCTGTCATATCTTTTGGTAGTTGAATGCTTGGAAATTCTTCCATCACATTGATACCTGCAAACGCTTGGCTAACAGAAATAAGTGCATGAAACTGCTCAAAATTGTCCAAAATGTTTTGCGCACTCGCTGGAAGTTCATCCCAAGCTTCACGAACCGCTTCTTCAGAAACTTCGTGAATAGATGTCACCATTTGGTACATCTCTTCTGGTACTTGGTCGAATTCGATTACTTGGCGTAACTCTGCAGAGATGGCTTCTAAGTCCACTGTTGTTACTTCGTTTTGAGTTGTCTCAGACATGAAAAATTCTCGGTAAGAAAAACTGTAATGCTAGAAATTTTGGGTGAAATGTCAACATAAGCTTTTCAATATTAAGCGGTGAAAGGCTGCGAAAGTTATGCTATACGTAACTATATGATTGTAATAAAACGAGAATAGCATGGTAGCTTCCGGTTCCTCGATGCGAATTTTGTTGGTTGACGACGTTCAACTAGACAGAATGCAATTAGCGATTCGTTTAAAACAACTTGGACATAATGTCGAGGTCGTTTCCAGTGGCCACGAAGCGTTACTAATTTACCCACAATTTGACCCAGAGTTGGTGTTACTGGATATCTCTATGCCTGATATGGACGGTTTTCAACTGTCTCAGGAATTGCGTTCTCGCTACCAAGATGACTGGGTCCCAATCATTTTTCTTAGCGGGCATGACGAACCCGCGGTTATCGCACAAGCTATAGAAGCTGGTGGTGATGATTACTTAATTAAGCCAGTAGATAAACTGGTTCTGAACTCTAAACTTCTCGCGATGCAGCGGATTGCCAATATGAGAAGGGAACTGAAGCGTACCAGTGCTAAACTGGAAGAACTTAACAGGGTGTTACAGCATCAAGCCAATGAAGATGGTTTAACTCAAGTTTTTAATCGTCGTTTTATGGACGAGAAACTCAAAGAGATGATCTCTTGGCATGGCCGTCATGGTGGTTCTTTTACAGTAGTCCTATTCGATGTTGATCAGTTTAAGTTGTTTAACGATAACTATGGTCATATAGAGGGAGATCACTGCTTGTACACAATTGCGCAAGTTGCCAGCAAATTGTTTTGCCGTAGCGGTGAATATGTTGGGCGTTATGGTGGAGAAGAGTTTGTGGTCATGCTTTCTCATAACGAAGAGTGTGAAACTGCCGCTGAACGAATTCAAATGGCGATGCGGAAGTTGTGTTACCCACATGCGTTCAGCACCATCTCCAATTTTGTCACGGTTTCTCAAGGAGTCGTTTCAGTGACTCCAACGGGTAGAGAAACGTTGTCAGATATCTATGAAGTGGTTGATAAAGCTTTATATCAAGCCAAAACACAAGGTCGTGATCGTTATGTTATCACGCACGTCAAATACCAATAAAAGCGAGAACTCGACTGAAAGCTAGAACTCAAAGTTAGCTAGCTTCTGTTTAATATTTTCTCGCAAAGCTTTGTGGGCTGGGTTCTTCAGCTCGCGTTTGTGATAGACCAAATGATAGGGAGCCAAATCTGTTTTGATTGGGCACTCTAAAATTTGCAGACCTAATTTATCTGCCCATTTTTGCGCAAAAGACTGATTCACAAATGCCAATGCGTCGCTTTGTGAAGCGTGAAGGACAAGTCCTGCAATAGACCCACTAATGATATTGGTTTTTCTTTCTTCAATAGGCTCTTGAGTAATTTGTTCAAATCCGCGCAGGTTTTCCCACATAGCGGAATTAAGGACGTGCAGTTCTTGATAATACTCCTGCTTTGTTATTGTTCCTTTAATTCTAGGGTGACCTTTTCGGCAAACCACAACAACAGGTTCCCGATGCACTTCTTCTATAACGAACGAACTGTCTTTCATCAAAATAGTATCGATGATTAGATCGGCTTTTTGCTGACGCATGTGTTCAAATAAGGCACTTTTATCTTGTGGAGATTCAGTAAAAGTAATGTTCTCCATTGGCAAGAGGCAGTGAAGTATCGCTTCATTGCAGTAGACATTAAAGTGTTCTCGCATGTGCATCGCATTTTCGATGATATCTAAAGCCTGACGAAAAAATGGTATCAGTTGATAACCTTTTGTCGTTAATTCTATGCCCCGCCCATTCTTAACGAACAAAGTTTGCCCGTACTCTTTTTCTAACCTTTTTATTGCAGAACTGATAGCAGGCTGGGTGAGGTTCATTTGTTCCGCTGCTTTTGTATACGAGAGGTTTTCAGCAACAACCAAAAATGTACGTAATAAATTGAGGTCCATAATCCAACCATGCATAAATTTGATTTATGAATTATAAAACAAAAGGTGGATTGTTTCCCGTTTAAATTAGGTTTAGTCTAAATTTGATATGTGCATGTTTGAATAGACATTTCTAATTCACTAACCGTCAAATGGAGTCTTTATGAGTACAGGTGCTAAAAAGCGTTCGAGCAAGTTGCTGCTAAATGCATGTACACTTGCTATAGGAGCCGCTTCTGCGACCGCATACGCGGCAGATAAGCCAAACATTTTAGTTATCTTTGGTGATGACGTTGGCTACTGGAACTTAAGTGCTTACAACCAAGGCATGTTGGGTTACACAACTCCGAACATCGATAGTATTGCTAAAGATGGTGCTAAGTTCACTAACTTTTACGCTCAGCAAAGTTCAACGGCTGGTCGTAGTGCTTTCATTACTGGGCAAATGCCTAAGCGTACAGGTTTGACTAAAGTTGGTTTGCCAGGTGCGAAAGAAGGACTTTCTGAGAAAGATCCAACGATTGCAAGTATCCTAAGAGAAATGGGCTATGCAACCGGTCAATTCGGTAAAAACCACCTAGGTGACCGAGACGAACACCTTCCAACTAACCACGGTTTTGATGAATTTTTTGGTAATCTTTATCACTTAAATGCAGAAGAAGAACCAGAAAATGTGGATTACCCGCAAGATCCTGAGTTTAAGAAAAAATTCGGTCCTCGTGGTGTAATTCATTCATACGCTGACGGTAAGATTGAAGATACTGGTCCGCTGACTCGTAAGCGTATGGAAAACGTTGATGGTGAGTTCCTTGAAGCTGCTGAAGGCTTTATGGAGAAACAGGTAAAAGCGGATAAGCCATTCTTTACATGGTTTAACACCACACGTATGCACAATTTTACTCACCTTCCTGATGAGTACAAAGGCGCTACAGGCCACGGTTTCTATGCTGATGGTGTGAAACAGCACGATGATCAAATTGGTCAAATTCTGCAGAAAGTTAAAGATTTAGGTATCGAAGACAACACTATCATTGTATATACCACTGATAACGGTCCTATGATCAACTTATGGCCAGAAGCTGGTATGACACCATTCCGTAGTGAGAAAAATACCGGTTGGGAAGGTGCTTTCCGAGTTCCTATGTTGATCAAATGGCCTGGTCATATTGAAGCTGGTAAGAATTTTAATGGTATTGTTTCTTTAGAAGACTTCTTCCCAACGTTGGTTGCTGCGGCAGGTAACGATAAAGTGAAAGATGAACTGCTGAAAGGTAAAAAAGCTGATGGTAGATCGTATAAGGTTCACCTAGATGGCTACAACCAATTGCCTTACTTCACAGGTAAGACAGAAGAATCAGCACGTAAGGAATTCGTTTACTGGAGTGATGACGGTGACTTATTTGCACTTCGTTATGGTAAATATAAGTTCCATTTCAATATCCAAGAAAACGAAACTGGCTTAGATATTTGGCGTAAACCTTTGACTAAGCTTCGTGTTCCATTTGTGTATGACTTGAGCATCGACCCATTTGAACGTGGTGATACAGGTATTGGTTACGGCCAATGGATGTATGAGCGCTCATATCTGATTGCTCCGGCAGCGGCGAAGGTGAACGAGATCATGGCATCGTTCAAAGAATTCCCACCACGTATGGAAGCGGGTTCTTTCGTTCCAAAGTAACAATATTTGCTGTAGTTTAATTGTGGCGCTCTAAGGAGCGCCCATTTTGAAATAAGGAAGTATAAATGACAAAAACCTCAATGCGCGCTTCAACAATGCTGGATGTCGTGGCGTTAAAGTCAGCGTATAAAGATTTAAGTGACAAACCTCAATACCAACGTCGTTTTCACGTGATGGCAAAACCAGGTGGCGCTAAATGTAACATTGACTGCCAATATTGCTTTTACTTGCACAAAGAAGATCTGCTTCATCAACCAAAACAACCCAAAATGGATGATGAAACCTTAGAAGCCTTTGTTAAGAGCTATATTGAGAGTCAAGATGGCGAAGAAGTTGTCTTTTCTTGGCAGGGTGGGGAGCCTACTCTACTTGGTCTGGACTATTTCCGCCAAATCGTCTCTTTGCAAAAGAAATATCAACCGCAAGGTGTTCGTATTGAGAACGACCTGCAAACCAATGGCATTTTGCTTAATGATGAATGGTGTGAGTTTCTTGCGCAGAACAACTTCCTCGTTGGTCTTTCAATCGATGGCCCGGAAGAGATTCACAACAAATATCGCGTGACACGCAGCGGCAAACCAACCTTCCATTTGGTGATGAAAGCGGTTGAAACCATGAAAGCTCATGGTGTTCGATTTAATGCCTTGGTGACAGTCAATAACCACAACGTTAAACATCCACTCGAAGTGTATCGATTCCTTACCCAGGAGTTAGGTGTTACCTACATTCAGTACAACCCTGTTGTAGAGCCAAGCGATTTTAAAACCACAGCGCCGCAGTTTTGGAACGAAAGTATGACTCCCACTGTTGGCAGTGAATTGGCTAAACCGGGCCACCCAATGTCGATAGTGACTGACTGGTCTGTTGATGCTGATGATTGGGGGCAGTTCCTGATTGCAACGTTTGAAGAGTGGGTGAACAACGACCTTGGTCGGGTGTTGGTGAACTTATTTGAAACCGCCGTGGCTCAGGTGATGGGCAAACCTGCTCAGTTATGCATTACTGCGGAATTTTGTGGTAAAGGGTTAGCTATTGAACACAATGGTGATGTGTTTAGTTGTGACCACTATGTTTACCCTGAATACAAACTCGCTAACGTTAAAGATCGTCCGTTGAATGAGATGGCGTTCTCTGTTCGACAACAAGCCTTTGGCACCGCAAAACGTGACTCTCTGCCTAAATATTGTAAAGAGTGTCCATATCTCCATTTGTGTTGGGGTGAATGCCCGAAAAACCGCCTTTTGAAAACGCCTGATGGTGAAGACGGACTGAACTATCTATGTCCTGGCATTAAGGCCTTCTTTGATTACTCGTTACCGATCTTAACGGGCATTTCTGTGTTACTTGGGCAAAACAACAAATAGATTGAACAACATATTGGCTTGGACAAAACGACTTGGTAGGAAACAACAATGGCAGTAACTGACGATATGACTAATCAAGCCCACTCTGATGTGGTGAAATTATTAGACTATTTAGACTCGCAAGTGGTTGGTCAACATTCGGTTGTGAAGGGTATCTTGCTTGGTTTACTCAGTAGCGGTCACGTCTTACTGGAAGGTTTACCGGGTACCGCTAAGACTCGTTCTGTGAAAGCGCTGGCGAATGCTCTGTCTATTTCATTTGGCCGAATTCAGTTCACGCCCGATTTGTTACCTTCTGATGTAACAGGTACAGAAGTTTTACAAGAATCAGACGGTAAATCGTCGCTGCACTTTCAACCGGGGCCAGTATTTAACCAAATTGTTCTCGCGGACGAAATCAACCGTGCTCCAGCAAAAGTTCAGGCCGCGCTACTTGAGGCTATGGCTGAAGGTACCATTACTGTTGCTGGTGAGACTCACTCGTTACCCGAGTTATTCATGGTTTTGGCAACACAAAACCCGATAGAGCAAGAAGGTACGTATCCTCTGCCTGAAGCTCAGATGGACCGTTTCCTGCTCAAGGTGTGTGTCGATTACCCAACCCACAGTGCTGAACGCGATATTATTCGTTTAGTGCGTCAGGAAGAGGCGGGTGAGTGGTTTTCGTCAAGCACTGAACAAGTTTCAATTGATCCTGCTTGTATTTCTCAGGCACGTAGAGAAATTTCAAAAATTGAGCTGTCCGAACTGGTGGAAACCTACATCATCAATTTGGTGATGGCGACACGTGAGCCGGATCAGTATCCAGATTCTAAGTTGTCTAACTGGCTTGCGATTGGTGCAAGCCCTCGAGCTTCGATTGCTTTAGACAAATGTTCACGAGCACTTGCTTGGTTAGAAGGTCGTGACCATGTCATTGTTGATGACGTACGTGCCGTGGCAGCAATGGTGATGGGACACAGATTGAGCTTGTCTTATGAAGCGCTAGCCGATGGTATCAGTCAGCAAGATTTAGTGATGGAACTACTGGACGTCGTCAATATTGGGTAATTGATATGGATGATAAGCAAGATCGCTTAGACCCACGCATTTACGTTGACATTAAACAGCTCAATCGTACGCAAAGCCACGTAACCAGTATAAATTTATTGGGTGCTCGTTACTCACGCGCGCAAATGTCAGGCCGCTATCATTCCCATGCTCGCGGCCGAGGTCTGAATTTTGAAGAGTTACGTCACTACCAAAAAGGTGACGATATTCGTCAGATGGACTGGAAAGTGACTCAACGAACCGGCAAGCCACACGTCCGTAGTTATACCGAAGAGAAAGATCGTCAAATTATCCTGTGCGTTGACCAACGCAGCGCAATGTATTTTGGCTCGGTAAGTCATATGAAGTCGGTGGTTGCGGCTGAAATTACGGCATTGATGGGCTGGATGGCATTAGCACAGAATGACCGCGTAGGTTTCCTTATTTGTGACCATCAACGTTTTCACTGGCGTTCTGCAAAACGAGGCGGTAAATCCTATTTGCTCGGTCTGAATGAGCTGGTGGAAGCCAACCACAAACTTAACGTCGAGGTGCAAAATTCAGCTACTGTTGGAATGAACCTCTGGCTCAAAGCGTTACAGGCGAAGAAATTAAAATCAGCCACTTTCATCATCATTAGCGACTTTACCGATGCGGATGACCAGACTCTTCGCCAACTGCAATATTTGCATCAACACAACGATGTAATCAGTGTTTTTGTCTCTGATCCTCTAGAGTCGTCTATGCCTACTCATAACTCGGGTTCTCCTTGGGTAATCGGAGACGGTGAGTATCAGTTTGCTTTAGAGCAAGGAACACAAAGCGTAAAGGCTTACGAAACCTTGCAACAACGTCATGAAGAAAAACGTGCACAACTGAAAAAACTGATGGCTGCTCAAAAACTGCCTTGTATAGAAATTGGTACTCATGGTGATCACTTTGTTGAGCTCGCCAAATATCTGGAGGTAATGAAGTGATCCCTAAGCCGCCAGACAGCTACATGCTCAGAAATCTTCGTGAGGTGGATCTACCCGAAGTATTCAGTTGGTTTCCTCAGACGATAGGCTGGAAAATCGTCTTTACCTTACTCGCGGTGTACACCGTCTATCGTATTTATCGTTATGTAAAACACTGGTGGAATAACCGCTATCGTCAAGAAGCTATAACCGTACTTCAAGCGATTGCACCAAGTGACAAGCATTGGCCTTACAAAATGTTGAAGGTTGTAAAAGCAGTCATGGTTTATTTGGACAAGCGTAATGCGCCTTTATATGGCGTTAGCCTATTGTCGAAAATGGATAGTTACCAGAGTTCACAAGCGGAATTTCGTCGTGACGAGATTGTTCAACAATGGTTGGCATGCGTCGAAAATTCCAAGTTGGAGAAGCCAGATTTTGACCATTTGCGTAATGGCTTAATTGTTTGGGTCAAAACGCATCAAGTGATATCGGAAGGTGAGCATGAGTAGTATCGAGTTTGCGCACCCTTGGTATTTTTTATTGTTGCCGCTTCCTTTGTTGGTGTACTGGTTGGTACCTGCTTATCACAGCCGAGAAATCGCAATTAAAGTGCCTTTCTTTTCACAGATTCTTGAAGCATTAAACGAATCACCAAGAGAAGCCGCCGGTTTGCTTACTTCCCAATGGTGGCAAAAAGCCACGTTGTTTATTTCCTGGTTATTGATTGTGACGGCTTTGGCGCACCCAAGTATTTTGGGTGACGTTCAAACCAAAGAAGAGTTTGGGCGAGACGTGATGGTGGTCGTCGACTTGTCGGGCTCCATGGCAGAACAAGATTTTACAACAGATGGGAAAAGCTTAACGCGTCTGCAAGCAGCAAAACAGGTGCTAAAAGAGTTTGTTGCTAACCGCGAAGGCGACCGCTTTGGTTTGATTCTTTTTGGTGATTCCGCATTTGTACAAACGCCATTTACCGCAGACCGCTCCGTGTGGCTGAGTTTACTCAATGAGTCTGATGTTGCCATGGCAGGGCAGAGCACGAACTTAGGTGATGCAATGGGGCTTGGTATCAAAGTATTTGATCAAAACCGAGACCCAGAGCAGCAAAAAGTGATGATAGTACTGACTGACGGCAACGATACAGGCAGCTTCGTTGAACCTATTGATGCAGCCAAGATCGCCGCTGCCAAAGGTATCAAAATCTATATGATTGCGATGGGTGATCCTGAAACTGTCGGTGAGCAACCGTTGGATATGAATGTGATAGAGCGGGTATCCGCTCTGACCAAAGCGCGCTCGTTTACCGCAATTGATCAACAAGCATTAAGTGATGCCTACAAAATTATTGATAAGTTGGAACCGCAAACTTATAGCATGGCGACTTATCGCCCTAAAATTAGTCTTCATCATTATTTGATTATTGCTTTGGTCGTCATGCATCTGTTGGTGTTTGGGGCACTCTCCATCAAGCGTATTAGAGAGGTGCCAAATGAGTGATTGGCAACTGGAATGGCAATATCTGCTGCAGTTTCATTTTTTACGCCCTTGGTGGTTACTGGCCTTGATACCATTGGCAGTGATTTTCTATTTGCGTTGGAAGGTGAGTTCTGACGAAAATCGCTTTGCTTTTTTTCCGCCTCATTTACGCAGTGCGTTAACCGTGCAACGTTCAGGCTGGACAAATCAATTGCCACTCAAAATGCTTATGGTGTTGCTTGTGTTGTCTGTTCTGATCTGTGCAGGCCCCGCTTGGCAAAGACAGGCCTCGCCATTTGGTGAGGATTCTGCGTCACTGATGATTCTGCTCGATAATAGCGAAAGTATGCAGCAGAAAGATGTCGCACCGAGCCGACTGGAGCGAGCAAAACATAAGATCACTGATTTAACAGCGCTTCGCGCTGGTGGTAAAACTGGACTTATGGTGTATGCGGGTAGCTCACATGTGGCGATGCCGCTCACCAAAGATAATCAGGTGATACTTCCTTACTTATCAGCGTTAAACCCTGACATCATGCCACTTGCAGGTAAGTCTCCTCAGACGGCGTTGCCTTTATTATCGCAACAAATTGAAGCCAACAAAGGCAATTCGGTTCTATTAGTGACCGATGGTGTAGATGCTAATACGGTCAGTGATTTTGAACGCTATTTTGCAACGAAGCCTTATCAGCTACTGATTCTCGCAATCGGTAATTCGGATGTCACTGTTGATTCTCCGATGGATATGGCCTCTTTGCGCACACTTGCAGCAAAGACTAATGGCAAGCTGATTGAAATGAGTATTGATCAAGCTGATGTTACTCAACTTAATAGCCAAATTGAGCGCTTTATGTTGATTAATAGTGATTCTTCTATGCCCTGGCAAGATGAAGGTTATCGCTTGTTATATCCATTAGTACTACTGATGCTGTTATGGTTCCGCAAAGGTTGGTTAGTGAAGTGGAGCTTGGTGTTGGTAGTGAGTATGCCTTCACTTATGCCAAACGCTGCGAACGCTGCGGGTATGGTTTCAAGTAAAGCCGAAACCGGCGTGACAACAGAGCAAACGACATTGTGGGACAAAACCGAGCAATGGTGGATGGATTTATGGCTGACACCCGATCAGCAAGCTCAACGTCTGTTTAATCGAGGTGATTACAAGCAAGCGGCCGCTCACTATCAAAAGCCTCTGAATAAAGGCATTGCTTACTACTACGCCGGAGAATTCAAACTGGCTCATTCTGCCTTTATGCAGGATAACTCTCCACAAGGGTTTTATTATGCGGCCAGTGCACTGGCCAGACAGCGCGAGTACGTGGCTGCCCGTACTCTGTTAAGGCAATTGAGTGAACTGACCGAACTTGATAGCACTTTGCATGAGAATATCGCTCACAACCTTAAAGTCATCACTGCAATTATTGATGAAATAAACATTATGAGTGAGTCTCAAGCCAACAGCATGGATATGGATCAGGAGGTTTCCATTGAACTGCCTGACGATCAACCTCAAACCGCAGATGGGGCTGATGAAAACACTGCGCAAGAAAACATGATTCAACAAAAGCTCAGTGCTGAGGATATCTTAGGTGACCCGCAACTCGCTGAAGTGTGGCTGAAGCGCGTAGAAGCTGATCCAAGCCGCTTCTTGCAATCTAAATTTCAGATTCAGTACAACCAAGCGGGTACTAAAGTGAACAGAGCAGAGGACGCGCAAAATGATTAAGTGGACTCAGCGACACATTGCGGAATTTATGCGAGCAATAACAATAGTGTTGTTGTTAACTTTGAGTGGAATGACGCTCGCTGAGGAGTCTCAGCCTACACAAGTGACAGTGAAAGCGTGGCTCGGCAACAAACCGACAGATAAGCTGCAAGTGTTTGCACCTACGCAACAGATCATCCTCAATATTGAAGTGTCTACTAACACTTGGTATACCGCCGGCACAAAGATTTCAGCACTAGAAGTACCCGATGTATTAGTTAAACGTCGCAACCCTTTTGCTGTGAATTCGACAAAGCGTGACAAAGGGCAAACATGGTCTAGTCAGTTGTGGGAAGTGGTTCTGTATCCGCAGAAAAGTGGTGATTTTGTTGTCCCCCCCGTCTCTGTTGAGATGCAAGTTGCAGGTTTAAACGGCGGCAAGCAGAAAGTTATTTTAGAGACACCTCCTCAGCAATTTAGAGTTGAACTGCCGAATGCTGAATTGGGGGGAACACAACGTTGGTTTGCTGCCAGTGATGTCTCAATTAAACAAGAATGGCAAGCTTCTTCTGAAGAACCTAAAGTCGGCGATACCATCACTCGAGTGATTAAAATTCAAGCGCAAGACTCGCTATCCGTTTTATTGCCGAATGTAATGACCAATTCAGTCAATTCTGCATGGCAGGGATACCTTAACCCACCAGAACTGACGGATACTCAAAGTCGTGATGGTTACACTTCAACCCGTAAAGATAGCCTCACTTATGTTTTGCAGCAGGGTGGTGACATTGATTGGCCAAGCTATGAAGTTTGGTGGTGGAATTCGAAAAAGCAAAGCTTGGAAAAAGTGACGGTTGAAGGATATAAAGTACATGTTAAGCACACGTTAGCCTCATGGCTAAAAGCCTATCGCTATCTAATCGCCAGTACGGCATTAGTTTTGTTTATGCTTTCCGTGGTGGTGTTTGCTGCTCGCCGTTACTATCGCACGCATCCTTCTCCTGCATGGGTAAAATATTACTTATCGGTATTTAAAGGGCAGTGGCCACTTGCTCGAACCCTACTTTACAGAAAAGTACGTAAGACATCTGGCGGCTTGGCAATTACTCAAATAATGCCCGAACATTTACAGACCAAGTCTCTGCAAGTTCAAGCTGGTGACGCAAATCGTATGGTTATGTCAACGCTATGGCAGAATGTAAAACGCAAAGTGAAACGAAGAAAAATCATACCCAAAGCGTTGCCGGAGTTGGAAAATCGAAACAGTTAGTTGTTGCATGTTTCAGTTTCCACTCATCTTAATGTTCGGTTGGTTTATAAAAATATTGATAAAGGAGAACGTCGTGAAATTGGCTCATTTTAAAAAATATGCCTTAGCAATTTTGTTTAGCTTAGCTTCTCTAAATTTTGCTTGGGCGGCTGAAGACCCTCTTCCTTCATGGAACACTGGTCCTTCAAAAACAGCGATTATTAAGTTTGTTCAGTCAGTAACGAATGCGGACTCTCCAGACTTTGTTCCAGTTGCTGAACGTATTGCCACGTTTGATAACGATGGAACACTGTGGTCTGAGCAACCTATGTATTTCCAGATTCAGTTTGCGCTTGATCGAATTAAAGCATTAGCCCCTTCGCACCCTAATTGGCAGACAGAAGAACCGTTTGCCAGCGTGCTGAAAGGTGATATTAAGAACCTGCATACAGAAGATCTGATGAAGGTGTTGTATACCACTCACACAGGTATGAATACGGAAGAGTTTGATGCAATTGCGAAAGAGTGGATTGCGACAGCGAAACATCCAATCACAGGTAAGAAATACACAAACATGATTTTCCAACCAATGTTGGAACTGCTTGATTACTTACGCGCAAATGACTTCAAAACCTTTATCGTTTCGGGCGGTGGTACTGGATTTATGCGTGCTTGGGTAGAGTCTGTATATGGAATTCCACCAGAGCAAGTGGTAGGTTCAACCTTTAAAACTGAGTTTGTGATGAATAACGGGATACCAGAGATAAAACGTTTGCCAGAAGTGTTGGTGAATGATGATAAAGAGGTGAAAGCTCTGGAAATTTATGAACGTATTGGCCGTCGTCCTATTGCCGCTTTTGGTAACTCAGACGGTGATTTGGCGATGCTGCAATGGACTTACGCAGGCAAAGGCTTACGTTTCCCTATGTACATTCATCACACGGACGAGAAACGTGAATACAAGTACGATCGCGAATCTGACATCGGTCGTTTAGATAAAGGCTTAGATGAAGCGAAAGCGAAAGGCTGGGCAGTGGTGGATATGGCGAAAGAGTGGAAAACGATTTATCCAAACTAACTGCAATCGTTAAGAGCAACATGTTCTGAGAGAAGCCGCAATTTTAGAGATTGCGGCTTTTTATCTAGGCCCGTACCAATTTCGTCAGCTTTACGGCATCTCTCCGTTTATGCACGTCTAACTTTTTGTATATCTTGTATATATGCGTTTTAACAGTACTTTCAGCTAGAAACAGCGTTTTGGCGATTTCACAATTTGAGCTGCCGCTAGACATCAAATTCAGTATCTGTCTTTCTCTGTTAGTGAGTTGCTCTAAGCATTGATGGCTTGAGCAGCCTGGAATGCGGTATATATTGATCATTCTTTCTAAACAGTCACGGGGAAGCCATAAACCACCGTTTAAAATGCACTCAACGCTTTCCGGCAGGTGCTCTATTTTTGCATCTTCTATCAATAGTCCTTTGAGTGATTTCCAGCGTATACACATATCGTTTTGCTTGTTTTCTGGTACGTTGAAAACAAGTACGCCAAGATTTAACACATCAAAATCAGGCAGTTGCTCTGACTGTTCAAGTTCTTTGCATGCATTGAAGTCAATGATGACTAAATCGATATTGTTCTGCTTTGATAATTCGGATACTTCACTTGTCTCAATTTTAATATTCTCAATTTTGTTCAATTGATTTTTTATTAAGTTATTTTGTAAGGCGTTCTCTGAAATTATCAACAAGTTTTTGATGTTCATAGAAAAACCTAGTGGTTAGTTAATATTGATAATAATTACTTATTTGGTTTGATTAATAGGTTAGCAATGAGTTGAACAATTGACCAATTTTTAGGAGGTAATAATTAAGAAGATATTCATAAATAAACTTTAGTACTATTTTATGGGCTTTTATTTATAAAGTTATATTAAATAAATGCTTGAAATTGTTGTAATCAGGCTTTTAATGTTATTTTGGTTTTCGTTGATGTTGATTGGTTATTAAAAAGTATCTTTTTAGTCAGTTTAAATATTTTTTAAAAACATACTTCTATACTACTTGTTAAATCATTGTTTGTAATGATTTGATTTGAATTGAGTTTATTTGTTGTACGTTTGGTTAACTATTTCTTTATTGCTGATTATTATTTTTCATTTAATTCCATATTGGTAATACTACCTATAATGAATTTGCCAATCGGCATCTTAAGCAGTAATTAATACACTTAATTCACATGGAGTGGATATTATGAATATATGTAAAACAGGTATCGCTATCGCTGTCAGTTCATTAATGGCTAGTGGTTCTGCTTGGGCATTAGTAGACAATAATGATGTGTTGAGTAATAACACAACGTATGTTGATGCGAGTGACACAACGACAACAACAACCAATACTGATCTGAGCGATAACAATAGCTTCAACGATACAAACAGCAACAACAGCAGTACTGACGTTGATCTATTGAGCAACAATGATACAGAAACCAACACGCTAACTAGTAATGATAATGATACAGATGTCGATCTGCTCAGCAACAACACCGACAACAGCGTGAATAACAGCGGTAACTCTTCCAACTCAGCAAGTTGGACAGACAGTGCGAACACGTACAGCAACTCGGAAAGTTATGAGTTGCGCATTGATTCTGAAGTTGTGGTGGCGAATGCCTCTCTTAGCGGCAATGTATCTGGTGTCGGCGTCAGCTATGGCGGTGGTTTTGTAAGCGCAGGTGTGAGTGTTAACAACATGAATTCACTGGATGGTATGAGCGGTGCTGCCGGTATTGTTACTGTGTCTCAAAACTCTGGTGCTAACTCTTTGACACAACAAGCGGTGACTACTAACGCATCATTGTTTACCGATTAATTTAATATCTAAGCAGGAGAAAGCGATGCGCTTAGCAATAATCGCCTTGAGTGCGATGGCTTCGCTATCCGCTAGTGCCGATGATATTAATTTGACTGAACAAGAGCTTTCTCCAGATGTCATGGAGAGTTCACGAGGTGGTCAATATTACATCGACATTGAGAGTATAACGGCATCGTCTGAACTCAATGGTGTCAATGCGGGTAACACGGTTAATGATTCTGTGACAGGCAACAATATTATGTCATCAGGCGCATTAGCCAATAGTTCCGGCATTAACAGTGTTATTCAGAATAGTGGTAACAACGTGCTGATACAAAACTCAACGGTCGTAAACCTGACACTCAAATAATATGAACGTTTATCGTTTTTTAATAGTGGCGGTGCTTTTCATATCGGCACCGTCACACTCACTAAATATACTGCCCAGCCGTGGCCAATATTCAGTGCCAGTCAAAAGCTACAGTGAAGTTGTGTTTGGTAAAGTATTGCGCCAAAAATACGATTTCAGTTGCGGTTCGGCTGCTTTGGCTTCCTTGCTTTCCTTTCATTACGATATGCCTTCTGAAGAGCAAGACATTTTCCAGAACATGTTTGATAACGGCGATAAAGAACTCATTGAACAGCAGGGTTTTTCATTGCTCGATATGAAGAAGTACTTGGAATCTGTTGGTCTTAAGTCAGATGGTTTTAAACTCAATTTAGCCAAAATTCGAGAGCTTGGTGTACCAGGGATCACGCTGGTTAACTTCGACGGTTATCTACATTTTGTCGTGATTAAAGGAATGAACGATGGATTCGTGATTCTTGGCGATCCTTCAAGAGGGACCATGAAGATGAAGTACGAAAGGTTTGAGGAACACTATCAGGGAATTGTTTTACTTATTCGTAACCGAGCCGAGGTTGGAAGAACCACGTTTATTACGGATAACGATTTCTCTGTATACGCGGCGTCTCCCATTAAGCAAGGTGTGTTGAGAGACAGTTCTGGAAATCTCGGTATTCTTCGGCCGAACGTAGGTCAGTATTGAACTCTATGGAGGGATGTATGAAATATCGTTACCTATTTGGAGTCATGATCGCTTTAAATATTCCGCTAGGAGAGGTGGTGGCGAACCCAAATACTAACGCTAGTTCCCTATTAACACTGAACAATGTCAATCCTCTGGATGACCAGCAACTCGATAGTTATCGTGGAGGGTTTAAATTTCAGAATGACTATATTGTGAATATTGGCTTGAGTATCAAGACAGCCATTGACGGTAATGTGATGCTTAATTCCAGAATTGCCAATTTAGTTATACAGAATGGGAATTTGAAAAATCTTGCGGTGAGTGTTAGGGAGCAAAACCAGCAAGAGGTAGGGCTAGTCAATGTCATTCAGAATGGTGGTGGAAATCATCTCTCTGTTGATGATATTTCTTCTTCCTACCGCCCTGAAGTTGTCAGTGCTTCTTCTATCACCAATATTGTTCAAAATACGCTGGATAACAGTGTGATTGGATTGAGCACGATTGTCGATGTCGACGCACAAGTCGGTTCTGCTTTGCAGCAAGTCCGAGTAGCAAAGCAGCTTGAAGAAGCCGTCATGGCTCGCTTCTATTAAAACCTCATATCCTTTCTACTTATGGTAGAAAGGATATTTTAAAACGTTACAGGTACTCTTACTGAGAGCTGGAAATCAGGAGTGTCTTCTGTAAGACCCGCTTGAGCGCTTATTCCCAGTGATGTTTTCTTACTAATCGCATAGTTAATTCCAAAGTTAAGCGAGTCCAGCTGGAGCAACTTCGCGTCGTCATTTTCCGCACCGTTTATTTTGCTTTTTAATATGGTTTTATGACTAAGCCCAACGGAAAAAGAGAAGTCAGGGTTAATAGCAAAACCGAAACCACCACTGAGTGAAATGGTGTCTCCTAAATCAACTTCAACTTGCTGATTACTGATTTCCACATCGTCTTTAAAGTTGTAGATGTAGCTAAGACTCGAATAGATGACGGCAGGATCGGAAGGGAAGATCATCGAAATTGAAGGCTCTACGCTCCAAAAGCCAGATCCGGTAGGGACATCTAAAAACGTATTGGTACTGGAATCTACTTCAACATCGTAGGGAGACTTACCCGTATCGGACTTTACAATAAAGCCCGCAACCCAATAAGGCGTTGTATTAAAGTTGAGTTGCTGACGAAGTGCAAACTCAATATCGCCAAGCCCTCCGCCGTCTAAAGTGGTATTTATGGTGTTTGCTTCTGCTCCATCTTGGATTGGCCGAGTAGAAATTTGATCGTTGCGGTAGACATAGGGTAGACGGAGCTCCAACTCAGTACTTCGGGTCAATCCGTAGCGCATCGTAAGTCCCGTGGTGATAGTTGTTCGGTCAGAGTCGGAAACCTCTATTCGCCCCACAAGAAGGGTTGGCAAAATAGTGTAACCAACCACGGAAACTTTATTCGATGAGTTTTGGGTATAACTTACCGAAGTATCGATAGCGAATTTACCTTTCGGGGTTAAAACCCCTGGTCTTTCAATTATGTCACTGACGGATTGTGGGCGTTTCGCTTCGTCCTTATCTTCAGCTAATACGGGTTGAAATAAGCTGAATATGACGGGAAGAAAGGCAACCGATTTATATTTTATTAGCATGTGATTTTTCTATTTAGTTAGGTTCTATTTAACTTAGGTAAATAGTCGAGAAAAATCATTTTTATTGATTAACGGAATATACTTCATTATTGCTTTTTGGAATTATAAATTTTGTTGCTTTGTAAGTGAGAGGTTGTGTGTGAAATTTAAATGAAGTTGTAAATATAATAGTAAAGTTTATGGATGTTTTTATGTGTCCTACTTTCATAATACTAATTGTTAAAATATCTGAAATTAAATTTATCTCTCCTATTTTTGATTAGGGGAGTTGACCTGATAACCAGAGCTTCGGGACATCGCTTTAATCTTTTAATCTTTTAATCTTTTAAGTTTGCCTCGTGAGTGCGGCTTTCTTCTAAGTAATCGACTCTATGATGGATGACTTTCTGCCATATCGCGTGTTTTTTGAGCTATGAGTATGGCTGAGCGGATTCGTCAATCAGCGATTCTTCTGACGGTTTGTTGTTAGTAATGGATGATTAAGAACAATTTTGCATATCCAAGAACAAATGTGCATTGGATCAATGCAGGACAAACAACTATTTTACACTCCTTTATTAGAATTATATCTAAACCCCATTTTTCAACGTTTGAGGAATACAGTATGTCAGTTGCGGTTATCGCTGCTTTAGCAGTATTTACCGGTATTCTCTTCTTGCTGTTTAAACAGCAGCAGAAAAAACACTCACTTTCTCGTCTAGTTCTTTTAGGCTTAGTGTCAGGCAGCTTGTTTGGTCTTGGTCTGCAACTCATTTTTGGTGAAGGCAACCCTGCTGTTAGCCAGACTCTAGATTGGGTAAAAGTGGTTGGCAGTGGCTATGTCGGTTTACTAAAAATGGTCATTATGCCACTAGTGCTTGTTTCAATGATTTCTGCGGTTGTAAAACTGGAGAAAGGCGGCTCACTGGGCAAAATTTCTGGTTTAACCATTGGCGTACTGCTTTTCACTACTGCAATCTCTGCGATTATCGGTATTGTTATTGCTCATGTATTTGGCCTAAGTGCAGAAGGTTTAACCGAAGGCGCGCGTGAAACTGCGCGTATTGCTGTGTTAGAAAGCCGATCTGCTAGCGTAAGTGATTTGACTATTCCTCAAATGCTCATCAGCTTTATTCCAACAAACCCATTTGCTGATTTAACTGGCGCTCGTTCCACATCAATCATTGCCGTGGTTATTTTCGGTGTTCTTACCGGTATTGCTGCACGTAAAGTGATGATTGAGAAAGAAGAGTCTGCTTCTTCAATCCGTAGCTTTGTTGAGAACGCTCAGTTTGTAGTGATGCGCCTTGTGAAAATGATCATGGCTCTAACTCCATACGGTGTTGCTGCTTTGATGGCGAAAGTGGTTGCGACTTCTAGTGCGTCAGACATCCTGAACCTACTAAGTTTCATCGTGGCTTCTTATGTAGCTATCGCTTTGATGTTTGTGGTACACGGTGTGTTGGTTTCGCTTGTTGGTGTAAGCCCGAAAGAGTACTTCACCAAAATCCTGCCTGTTCTGACGTTTGCTTTTACTTCTCGTAGCTCTGCGGCAACAATTCCGCTAAACGTAGAAGCGCAAATCGAGAAATTACGTGTACCGCCAGCGATTGCAAACCTATCTGCTTCATTCGGTGCAACGATTGGTCAAAACGGTTGTGCGGGTATCTACCCTGCAATGTTGGCTGTAATGGTCGCTCCTAGTGTCGGCATTGATCCACTCAGTATTCATTTCATTGTTTCTCTGGTTGCGATGATCACGATTAGCTCATTCGGCATTGCTGGTGTAGGTGGCGGCGCGACTTTCGCAGCACTGATTGTTCTGCCTGCGATGGGCTTACCTGTGACAATCGTTGCGTTACTGATTTCAATCGAACCTCTGATTGATATGGCACGTACGGCGTTAAACGTTTCTGGTGCAATGACAGCAGGAACGATCACTAGCCGAATTTTGGGTGAAACAGTTTCAGACGAAGAGCTGCAAACTCAGAAAGCGTAAGCGAATCAGTTCTATGAATTCGATAGAGGCAGGTATGAAACCTGCCTTTTTTGTTTCTAACTATTTTGCTCGGAAATAGGTTTGAAAAGTGACAGAAGGTAACCAATGATCATAGGAACTAATATTGATGGTTGTCGTCTGATTGCTATCGTATCTTGAGTTCCCCGAGGTGGGTATGACATCTTCTCATAAAGGTTTAAAAGCCATTGCCGCTTTAGAAGCTTTTAAAGGCCTTCTTTCTCTTATCGTTGCATTTGGGTTGCATGTTTTGGCTGGGCAAAACCTTCAACGCGTAGCTGAAACCATAGTGAGCCATGCTCACTTGAATCCTGCTAGCCGTATACCGAGTCTATTTATCCATGATATGAGCACATTACCTGAAGGGAAAATAGTAATTCTATCTATCGGTGTCTTTGCTTATGCAATGATTCGCTTTGTTGAAGCGTATGGACTTTGGCGAGGTTTTGTTTGGATTGAGTGGTTTGCTTTGATAAGCGGTGGTGTTTACTTACCTTTCGAAATTTATGAAATGGTTACCCATATTAGTGCTATCGGCGTTGGTATTTTTGGGGTCAACGTTGCGGTCGTCTGGTACATGGCGCGTATTCTGTTGATCAAACGAAAAGAGAGGAGGGTGACATCTGAGGAAGTTTGACTCGGTGGTGATAGGTGATCCAACATGCCGGTATGCCACCTTTACTTGTGGGTATGCTGGTGGTTGGATTTGGCGATTAAAGATACCTTACTGTTAGCCTTATAATGTGCACTGCGACCTATAAGTGGTTTCAATGTTTTACGTGGTAGTTTGACTCATCTCATCTCTCGGCAATAGCCGTTCATATATTATTGCTTTCACCCTCACCGCTAATAATTAATACCATAAAAACCATACTGGTTATTGTGGCCAAAAAATTACGTACACAAGTCTACGTTTTAGTTAAGTCAACTGAGTATAGTGTGCATGCTCAGCCACATTAGTAGAAAAGGTATTTTTTTAGCACGATTATAATAATGAAACTTAGTGCACAAATTTTATGTATTTAGAGCGAGCATACTATGTTTAACATTCCAGTCTTAATAGTTGAGGACATTAAAGAAATGTCCAGTATGTTATCCGAGCATATTTCTGGACTTTATCCTTACCAAGTGATTGGCATAGCCCCGACCATAGCAGAAGCGAAGGTGATGATTAACCATCTAAAACCAGCGTTAATTATTCTAGACAATTTCCTTCCTGATGGAACGGGTCTTGATCTGTTAAAATATTTACGAGCCAAGGACAATCCAGTCGATGTTATTTTTGTGACAGCTGCCAATGATTCTCAGACTGCAGTCACAACTGTCCGATATGGTGCTTTTGATTACTTGTTAAAACCCTTCTCTTTGGAGCAGGTGACTGACTCATTGGAACGATATTTTGAGTTTAATCGTAGCGTGTATATCGAGAAAGGTGAGAATATCAACCAGTCGTTTGTGAAGCGGATATACAATACGCACCTCAATTCTGACAGCATGACTAAACGACCAAAAGGGATTGATTCAATTACTCTGCAAAGGGTATTGGAAGCATTCGATAATGGTGAAAGTTATACCTCTGTAGATATTAGTGAGAAAACGACAATTAGCAGAACAACTGCCAGAAGATATTTAGAATATGCAACGAATATAGGTCAGCTTGTTGCGGATATTGAATATGGCAAAGTAGGTCGGCCTCAGCGAGTATTTCGCAAAGTATATAATAAGCAGAAAGGTTAAATTGTTGATGTCCTCAGTGACATACTATATATGAGGTATGTCACTGAGGATTTGTCATTTTAAAGTGATACGTAGCCTTCAAAAATTTTCTTAGCCGTTCGGATTAAAGAAACAGAAGATACCTTATCGCCTTCTCTGGAAATTTTAAGATCGATAAAACCAGATGGATGTTCAATGCAACATTCTACAAGTTTCTCTTCTAACTTAAGCAAATCTGAACTTACCGTTCCTTCATGACAAAGTGACATGGTAATAGCAATACTTCCTGTAACTGCAATCGCTTTGTGGCAACGTTTGGGTACATAATATCGAGCGCAGATTGTACCGCGGCTGCTGGCTGGCTTAGCAATTAATACAGGTTTAGGAATCACTTTTTCAGATACATCTCCAAGCCCCATCATCTCACCAGCTTGGCAACGCAGTGCTTCAAGTTTATTTGTGAACTCAGTATCGGCATCCAGTTCAGCAGGAGATTCATAACCCGTTTTACCGAATTGTGTCGCATCAACAATCATTACAGGGATGGCTGCATCAACACAACTAATTCTAAATTCGCCAATGTGGTCGGTGGTATTCCCAGTAGGAAATAGCTTGCCCGTTTTAGCACCTTCAACGCCGATAAAGTTAAGTTCAATTGGCGCACCAGGGCTATTTACACCACTGATATAGGTGTCACCCTCGTAGCTTACTTTTCCGTTTGGTGTTTGTACGTTCGCGTGAATGATTTTGTTGGTATTCACGTTGCGGATTTTTACCGTTGTCATTTCTCCCTGAACTTCAACCAATCCTTTTTCAATTGCAAAAGGGCCAACACCAGAGAGAATATTTCCGCAGTTAGGTGAAAAATCGACAGTTCGCTCTTCTATGCCCACTTGAGCAAACAAATAATCAACGTCAACATCTTGGTGGTTGGAAGGTCCGACAATCGCTACTTTACTGGTTAAACTATTGCCACCACCAATGCCTTCTACTTGGAGTTCGTGACCTGAACCCATTACATTCACTAAAATTTTGGCTATTTCTTCTTGGCTTTGTGGTAAATCGGTAGAAAGGAAATAGGGCCCGCGGGAAGTACCGCCTCTCATTAGAGTACATGGCAGCTTTTGCTCAGTCATAAGATCCTCATTAATAGATAGTTTGTGTGGAGTCAGGCTATATTCGGATAAATGAAGAGAGAGAATTGCGATAATCAAAGCGAGTTACTTGGGAAATAAAAGATACTATGAACGTAATGGATAAAATTACGCTTCCTATTTGTTTAGTAATTTCAGATAAAAATGAAGTAGGTATAAAAATAAAGCCGTTACATATTATGCAACGGCTTCTTTTAAGATAAATTTAGGTTATGTTTAATTCGATTTAAGCTGAAGCTATTTTCTTTTCTTTTCTTATAGCAAGCTTTGAACTAATCATTGGCCAGAAGATCATGCCCACTACAGCAATAAGAATAATAACGGTAATTGGACGTTGGAAGAAAGATAAATAGTCACCATTTGAAATAAGTAGTTGGCGACGGAAGGTTTCTTCCATCATATTACCCAATACAATACCCAAAATTAAAGAAGCAGAAGAGAACTTAAATTTCTTAACAAAGTAGCCGAAAATACCAAACGCTAACATAATCCAGATTTGGAACACATCGTTAGTTCTTGCGTAAGCACCGATAATTGAGAACATCACAATCATTGGGGCAATTAAGCCGTAAGGTAATCTAAGAACTGCCGCGAATGCTTTCACCGCAATACGACCACTAAAGAATACAATGATGCTTGCAATCAACATTGAGAAGAAGATGCAGTAAAGCAGTAAAGGTTGCTCTGTCATCAACTGTGGCCCAGGTTGCAAACCTTGCAATACCAATGCAGCAAGAATGATCGCGGTTGTTGGTGAACCTGGAATTCCCAGTACCAACGTTGGAATCATCGCACCGCCACCCGCAGCATTGTTTGCTGTTTCTGGAGCTAGTACACCTTCTTCCGCTCCTTTACCAAACTGCTCTTTATGTTTACTTGAGCGAGCTGCTTCGCCATAACTAACGATAGAAGCAATTGAGCCGCCTGTACCAGGTAAGATACCAACAGCAGTGCCGATAATAGCAGACTTAAGCACAGTCGCCTTGTATGACCAGAACTCTTTAAGGCTGATGCTCTCAAGAGAGACTTTGCCAGTATCGCCAGTCGTATTATTGTTGTTGCTAGAACGATCAATGATCTGTTTGAACACCTCAGCCATGGCGAATGAACCAATCATGATTGGGATATATTCAATACCATTGAGGAATTCTAGTCTGCCAAATGTCAAACGAGAAACCCCTGTCATCGGATCCATACCAACCATAGCGATAAGAATACCGATAAGGCCTGTAGCAAGTGCTTTTCCAAGGTTTTTTGAACCAACAGAAGAGATACATGCCATACCAAGAAGAGTGAGGGCAAAGTATTCAGCACTTTGGATTTCTAATGCGATGGTAGACAGTGCGGGTGCTAGCAATAGCATTACTAATACGGAAAAGATGCCACCGAATGAAGATCCAGACATAGCAAGCCCAAGAGCTTTACCAGCTTTGCCTTGCTGTGCCATTGGGTAACCGTCAAATGTGGTCGCTACCGACTCTGCTGTTCCCGGTGTGTTGAATAGTATTGCAGTGATTGAACCACCGTAAGCGGAACCCGCATACAAAGCAACAAGCAGAATAATAGAAGGGTAGATCCCCATGTAATAAGTGAATGGGATCATCAGAACGATACCCATTGAGGAACTGATACCCGGAAGTGTACCAAAACACACACCCAAGAACATACCGACGATGATCAAGATAAAGTTCGCAGGTACAAAGATAACTTGTAATGCGTCTAACAATAATGAGAAATCCATTATTTTACTCCAGATTAATATTAGTAGAGTAGGTAACTAATTGATTGGAAAATACTGATACCGCGCGGAAGTGGTATGCTCAAAATATTACCAAATACAACAGTGAACGCGATTGCACTAATTACAGTGGTTAAAGCCAGTTGTAATGGCTTTCTTTGATTAAGAATGTACATTACCGACGAAACGATAATAGCCGCGCCAAACCAAAAACCTACATAATCAATAACCAATACGAACATGACAATCACGGATAAAACCGCAAGGAAACCTGGGTCTAACTCTTTAATCTTGCCGTTATTTTTACTAGTTGCACCTTGGGCTTTATAAGCCTTAAAGGCTTTATAGAGTGAAGGGATTAAAAGTAAAACAGCCAAAATAATAACGACCTGAGGAAATCCGGCAGGACCAATTGGGTCACTCATACGAGCTGTATTGATATCGAGTGAAGCGTTAAAAAATAACCCTAGCACTGTTAAAAGAAATACATGGAAGATTATCTCACCCATTTTATTTACCTCGCTTATTTAAGCCCAACTTTAATGGCGACTTTGTCAAATTTCTTATATTCAGATTCCCATTGTTTATAGAAACCTTCCGCATCAAGATATCCAGGGCGAATATTAACTAAGTTCAGCTCTGCAAAGTCTTTATATTCTTTTGTGTCATAGGCCGATTTCATTTTATCAATCAGATACTGTTTAACTTCTGGAGCTGTACCTTTCTTAACAACAAATCCACGCCATGAACCGATAGTAACGTCGTAGCCAAGTTCAACCGCAGTTGGCACTTCTTTAAATACATCAATTTGATCAATACGTTGGTCATTCAATACCAAAACTGGTTTCACTTTACCGTCTTTAATGTAATTGACCGCTGATACAATTTTGTCCAAGTAAATGTCGACTTCACCGCCCAGTACAGCCGCTTTTACTTCTGAACCAGAACGGTAAGGGATGAATTTTACTTGAACGCCAGTTTCATCAGCTAATGCGTTAAGAGTTAAATCGTCCAGTCCGCCAGGGCTTACGCCACCAAATGTGACCGGGTGAGTTTGTCCGAATTTAACCAGATCTTCGAATGACGAGAATTGACTGTTTTCAGGTAGGCACAATACGTATACATCTGATTGAATCCGTGCAAGCGGTTCAAAATCACGCATAAATTTAACCGCTTTACTGACGCCTAGCGCATCCGCAATCACCATAGAAGGAGTTACTTCTAAGATGGTGTATCCATCGCTTGGTTGTTGAGCCGCATAAACCATTCCGACAAGGCCACTACTGCCTTTTTTATTGACCGCCTGAATAGGCTGAGGCATATCGCTAGCCATTAGCGTAGAAAATTTACGAGCGAAAGTATCACTAGCGCCACCTTCACCAAAAGGAATAATCATTTCGATAGGTTTTGCTGGGTATACTGCTTTATCTTCGGCTTTGTTTTCTTGCCCACAACCTGCAAGTAATAATGCAGCTGCAACTCCTGATAGAGCAATTAACTTTTTCATATTTACATCCTCAAATTATTGGATTTAATGCTGGTTCAAAAACTTGAATATAGAACCAATCATATCGCTCCAATTAGATTAGGATTGTGATGGTTATTGATATCAATCTGAAACATAATTGATAGTATGAAGTTAATGGACAAAATAAGAGAACCATCCTAACTTCATGTTTTTTAAAGGATGAAATTTTTAACTCTATTAGTTTCTTGCATAGGGATTTTATGTATACTTTGAGCTAGTGAATTTTATTCAGAGAAATACCATTGTGAAGCCGATATCATTTTTTCAGAAAATTTTACTTATAATGCTATGTTCAGTTTTTATTGTAGTATTTGTATTTGAGTATGTTCTTTATGAGAATATTAACTCTGTAAGAGTTGATAGCATAAAGTCTCTCGCATTAAGTCAGGCTAAACTTATCACATCCAATCAGAATCTGAGACAGGCTGTATATAATCAAGATAGCCTTATGATCTCTAGATTAATGGAAAACTATATTCCTCCAGAAGATATAGACTATGTTTCTATAACAAATACACAACAAATTCGACTTTATCATAGTGAAGGTAGAGGCGTTGGGCAGCCTTTAGTGAATGCTGATTTTGAGAAAATAAAAAATGGAAACGACGTTACTTCAATTAGTACGGGAATAGAAAATAAGCTTTTGATAAAAGCAAGAGTTCCAGTTTTTTTTGATGAAAAATTTTGTGGTGTCGTATCCGTTGGAATTAATTACCACAAGGCTTTGGGTCCGTTGTCGAAAAGGTATTTATCGACACTCATAGTGGCGTTGCTACTTCTGTCTTTCTTTGGTTTCTTTAGCTTAAAATTTGTTCATTACCTCAGAAAAAAAATGTCTCATCAAACACCTCAGCAGATTGAGATGGCTTTAAAGTTGAGACAAGGAATACTTAATACAGTCTTTGAAGGTGTTGTCGCTGTAGATAAATCTAACCAGATTTTAGTGATTAATGACTCCGCTTTGCGCGACCTAAACATTCTAGATGGGCGCGATAAAGTGAATGGTTCACACATTTCAGATTACTTATATCCTATTGAATTTTTTGACATTTCAAACAAGGATGAGATTGTAAACTATCCCATGACGTGTAATGGGGAAGAGTTTATTGCGAACAGACGCTTTATGTATGATGAGCAAGGTGAAAAATCCGGTGTTGTCATTAGCTTACGAATTAAAAAGGGATTAGAAGAACTCGAGCAAATTATAAATTACGCCAACAATGATAAAGAAAACTTACGTGCGATAATCCATGAATTCAATAATCAGCTGTCAATCGTATATGGCTTACTGCAAATGGAACAATACGATAAAGCCATTAACTTTATTAAAGACGAACATAAAAGTAAGCAAAGTGACATCTTTAACCTGTCAAAAATGTTTCAGTGTTCTACTTTTGTGGCTTTAATTTTAAGCAAGCTCTCAAGAGCTAAAGAGCTTGGCATTGTTCTAGAAGTCGATCCGTTTAGCTATGTTCAGTCAGATACCATGCCTATCAGTGAAAATGAACTGAATTGTATTGTTGGTAATCTATTAAATAATGCGTTTGAAGCTATTATTTCAACAAAAGGTAGTGACCGAACGGTTCGACTGTATGTGTATGAAGGTGACGATTTTATAATAGAAGTCGAAGACAGTGGTTGCGGTATTAGTGAGCAAGAAATAGATAAAATATTTGATAGAAAATTCACCAGAAAAAAAGATCCGAATCATGGGATTGGTTTGAATCTAATAAATAATATTGTAACCAGTTCTAATGGAACTATTGTAGTAGATCAATCAGAGTTGGGAGGCGCGCTATTCTCCATATATATTCCCAGCACGGAAATGAGCCTAGCCAAAGAATCATAAAAATTTATGTTCATAAAAAACATAGTGTTCTTTATGCTAAGTGGGCAGTTAGTTATTAATCACGTTACCGGCAATACAAAGTAATGACAATAGTACTATTCATTAAAATAGGAATAGTATTATGGATACAATTTACCAGCATTACATTAATAAGTGTAAAGAGCGTGAAGTGATTGGCGTGACTAAACCCTCTTTATCTGCTGAAGAGGTAACCGCTTGCTTTTCATTGCTTGAGACTGAGACAAATGACTTTCGAGTAGCTGAATTGGTTGAACTTATTACCTATCAAACTCCAGCAGGGGTGGATGACGCAGCGTTTGTTAAAGCTGAAAAGCTGTTTGCTATCGCGCAACAGAAGCTAAGTGTAAACGGCATTAGCCCAGAAGAAGCAACAAAACTGCTAGGCAGTATGGTAGGCGGTTACTGTGTCGATAAGCTAATAACAATCCTAGATGATGATGAACTAGCCCAGACAGCGGCTGATCAATTGAAAAGAATCATCTTGGTTTACGAAAAAGCGGATGATGTTGTTGCTAAAGCGAAAGCGGGTAATACATACGCAGCGGAAGTGGTAGATAGCTGGGCAAACAAAGAATGGTTTACTCGTCGTCCCGAGGTTGCTCAGTGCTTGACGATGACAGTATTTAAAGTGTCTGGCGAGAGCACAACGGATGATTTTTCACCTGCTCCGGATGCTTGGTCCCGCCCCGACATTCCTCTACATGCGAGAAGTATGTATAAGAACCCACGCGATGGTGTACATCCAGATGAAGATGGTGTCACCGGTCCGGTAGCTCAAATAGAACAGCTAAAATCTAAAGGCCATCCTATCTGCTTTGTTGGGGATGTTGTCGGTACGGGCTCCTCTCGAAAATCCGCGGCTAACTCACTAATTTGGTATATCGGTGACAATATTCCTTATGTGCCCAATAAAAAGGCTGGTGGCGTTGTACTCGGCGGGAAAATTGCGCCGATATTCTTCAACACGCTGGAAGATTCCGGAAGCTTGCCAATTGAAGTTGATGTTACTCAGCTAAATACTGGCGACGTTATCGATATTTACCCTTATCAGGGTGTTATCTGTAAGCACGGTTCTAATTCGGAAATTGCGACCTTCAAATTAAAGCATGATTCAATTTTGGAACAGGTTCGCGCTGGTGGTCGGGTTCCTTACCTAATCGGTCAGTCTCTAACGAATCGGGTGCGTAACGCACTAAGTTTGCCATCAAAAGAAAAGGGTTGCGAGAAGGCAACAGGACCGTTTACTCAGGCGCAAAAAATAGTTGGTAGAGCATGCGGTGTTGAAGGAATAAACCCCGGAATGTTTTGCACACCTAAAGTGACTACTGTCGGTTCACAGGACACAACGGGTGGTATGACTCGCGATGAGATAAAAGATCTCGCTTGTACGAAATTTAGCGCGGACCTTGTTATGCAATCTTTCTGTCATACCTCTGCGTATCCAAGAGCTATCGATAGCAAACTGCATGATACATTACCGGGTTTCTTCCATTCTCGAGGTGGTATAGCTCTTCGTCCGGGCGATGGTGTCATTCACTCATGGCTGAACCGCATGCTGGTGCCAGACACTCTTGGTACTGGTGGAGACAGCCATACGCGTTTCCCTGTGGGAATTTCATTCCCAGCTGGTTCTGGAATGGTCGCTTATGCTGCGACGACAGGCACTATGCCAATAGATATGCCGGAATCTGTGCTTGTTCGGTTTACCGGCGAGATGCAGGCAGGTATAACCTTACGAGATCTGGTTCACGCGATTCCATATTTCGCTATTCAGAAAGGCTTGCTCACTCTGGAAAAAGCAAATAAGAAGAACGTTTTTTCTGGTCGTATCATCGAAATTCAGGGACTTGAACATCTAAGTGTTGATGAGGCATTCGAACTAACAGACGCTTCTGCTGAGCGATCTTCTTCAGCTTGTAGCATTGCACTCTCAGAAGATAAAGTGATCGAACATATGAAGTCTAATATCACTCTGTTGAACTGGATGATAGATAACGGCTATGGCGATCGTACGGCTCTGTCAAATAGAATCCATGCTATTGAAACGTGGTTGAAAGAGCCGACTCTGATTAAAGCCGATGAAGATGCTGAGTATGCAGAAATTATCGAAATTGACCTCAATGAAATTAAAGAACCTATTCTCTGTTGTCCTAACGATCCTGATGATGCGAAGCTTTTGTCAGATGTAACAGGAACTGAGGTAGAAGAAGTCTTTATTGGTTCATGTATGACTCATGTCGGTCACTTCAGAGCCGCTGCGCAGTTGTTGTCAGAACAGAACCAAATTGTTCAATCGAAATTATGGCTAGCACCACCTACCAAGATGGACGATGTTCGCCTCCGCAAAGAAGGGTGTTTTAACACCTTCGTTCGATTTGGTGGACGTATAGAAGAACCTGGATGTTCTCTATGTATGGGTAATCAAGCGAGAGCAATGGAAGGTACAACAGTTGTTTCAACCTCTACTCGTAACTTCCCTAACCGTATGGGAACAAATACAAATGTGTTTCTTGCATCAGCGGAACTGGCGGCAATTACGGCAATTATTGGACGTCTTCCGACGGTAGGCGAATATCTAGAGGCCATGTCTGGACTTCAAGAGAATAAAGACAAAATCTATCATTATTTGGCTTTTGATAAGGACCCTCTTTATAACAAAGAGTTAAATCTTCTTACTGCTTAATTCAACGCATGTACTATCCATTTTTATGGATAGTACATTTCATGATCCAGTTTTTGTTCGTTTATTTCTTAATAAAAATTGGAGATAAAGTCGATAAGGTTTAATTTCATATGTCTCTTACTAAGAAAATCTTAGTTATTTGCTGCGTTATTGTATCCATTTTTAGCCTAATACAAGCGAGTATTGCTATTAATCGAATTCAAGCACAAATAATGGATAATATTTCCATATCAAATAGCCTCTATGTAAGAAGAAATGCAGAAGCTATTGGAGAGTGGTTTGGTCAAAGAATGAATGTATTACAAGCTTTTTCCTCTGCACTAGACAGAATTGATGACACCTCTGTACTAATAGGTGAAATCGATACAGTAAGCCGTGCTGGAGAGTTTGGTTCGGTGTTGTTTAGTACACCGAATGGAGACACATACAGAGCTGAAGGCTTAAATACCAAGGATAATTATGATCCAACGATACGTCCTTGGTATAAGAATGCATTGTCGAGGGATACTGTATATCTTAGCCAGCCCTATATTGGTTCATCCAGTGGAAAACTCATTACCACAGTATCAAAAAAAATATTATCTGGTAACAAGTTGCGTGGTGTAGCGATGGCTTCTATTCCACTGGATAAAATTCACAATGACATCCTGAGTGTGAAGGTTCCGGGTGATGGTTTTTCTGTTTTGTTTTCTGAAGATGGCAAGATTATCGCGCATTCTAGTAAGTTTAAAGAAGATGAAATCTTTGCCTCTGTGAGAAACAATTCTTCTGTTACAACACTCATTGAGCAACAAGACAGCGAGCAGTTAATTCCGATATCTATCAATGGTATTGATTACTTGAGCACGATTTCATCAGTACCGAATACCAATTGGTCCTTGGTTATGATGAGTCAGAAATCATTATTGTTAGAGCCGGTTAAAGAGCTGTTAATATATCAGGCATTGGCAACAGTAGTTATTATTTTAGTATCTATCATTATGCTGACAATGATATTGAGATATTTGTTGTCAAACCTAAAAACAGTTGCAACTGAACTAGACAATATTGCTAGTGGGCAGGGTGATCTCACCGTATCTATCCACTCTAAAAGTAATGACGAAGTTGGAAAACTAGCAATTAGTTTCAATCTATTTGTCAAAAAAATGCACAGCTTAATATTTTCTATCAGCCAGCTTTCAGCAGAAGTTCAAGAGCAAGCGGAAATTATTTCTGATGCTTCCAATGAGAGACAAGCGATGATAGTCAATCAGCAGGCAGAGGTCATCATGGTTGCAAGCGCGATGACAGAAATGTCCGCAACAACAGATGATATTGCGGACAATGCTGAACACGCTGCGGAACGAATGCGTCAAATGACGGACGTTAGTCAAAACGCGAACGATTTAGTCTATAAAAGTCAGGCATCAATTAGCGAGCTGTTGGAAGAAGTTCAAAATGCTGGCTCCGTAGTTGATGCGCTGCATAAACAGGGGGAAAGAATTACCCTAATTGTTTCGGCAATAAATGAAATTGCAGAACAAACTAACCTATTGGCACTAAATGCTGCAATTGAAGCAGCTAGAGCTGGTGAACAGGGTAGAGGCTTTGCTGTAGTCGCGGATGAAGTAAGAAGCTTATCTTTGAAGACTCGAAATTCTACAGAAGAAATTAGTCAAATGATCAGTCAACTGCAGAATACCGCTATGAAAGCGGTTAATGGAATGAATCATTGCCATGACTTAGCAGAGCAAAGTGTGAAGAATACCAGTGACGCTGTGGACGTATTCTCTATCATTCGTAGCTCTGCTGTCGATATCAATAATATGTTTACTCATATTGCTACTGCAGCCGAACAGCAGGCTGCTGTTAGCCGTGAAATAAATGGTAACACCGAATTGATCAAGCAAATTTCAGATCAGTTAAATGAAGAAGCAAGCAAAGGTGCTGAACATTCAATCGTGTTAAATAGGTTTGCTCATGAACTGACAGAGCAAGTCCATAAATTCAAGATTTAGGTTGTCAGGCAATAGACGATTAATAGTCGTCTCCTCTAGACTGAATAACTCACTAGTCTTCGCTAATAATATTACTAGCGAAGACTTTGCGTTAAAAAGAAGGTGTATACCCTACAAGAAATAGCCTAGCACTACCCCCTGCGCGAAATCTCCCATTTACGCACGTTGAACAACAAACTACCTCTAAACCACGAAGCGTAACGTCACATACGAGCCTACTAATTAGGTGACTATTCAATTTTCGCTCCAATGGTATTGTTTTGTGTGCTTTTTAAGCACTTAATGGATGTTACAGCCTAAACTTATCAATATGAGAGTTTACTAACACGCCATTGGAGACACTTAATGTATTCTTAGTTGAAACTAAGAAGAGGCTTCTATCAATGTCACAAAAATCCATGCTTAAGAATGAAGACAAACTGGTTAAGAAGGCACTTGAGATAGGTGGGAAGATGGCAACACTGCAAGGTTTTGACCTTCCCAAGTCACCACAACCAGTAAGAGTAAAAGCGATTTACCTATTTTTGGTCGATGCCAAACAAATCACGCCATTACCTGACAGCAAGCTCGACGGCGCAAACATTAAACACAGACTTGCGCTTTGGATGCATAATGCATTACCAGATAACGACCCTCTAAAATAAAAACTATGTTGTCTGAAACAGGTGCTTAATAGAAATAAACAAACCATACACTCATCAAGTATCGAGCGTAACTCTAACTTATTTTCCGCATCCTCTGCGTACCAAGGGTTAGTATTGAGTTGTCTGTGTATCGCATACAGAGCGCCTAGCATCTTTTGGTATTATTGATTTACAAAACAGAATCAATATTGCTAAAGATAAGCTCTGAGACGCGATACAATGCTCGTGTTCCAAGATTGCAATTGGAATACCCATTCACAGAGACCTTAAAGTACCCATACATGTCTAAAGATTTCGATTTCACCACAGAATATACGCTCGATAAGCCTTTCTTTGCCGAGTGTTATGATCAAACTAGTCAGCCTGCTAAGTTCCCAAAAGCGTATCTGAAAGGAATACTCTTTCTTATTTTTGGCACGGTTCTATTAGAGTTTGAGTTGTTACCTAACGGTTATGTCGGCTGGTTCTTTATCGTATTGAGTGTTGTTGAAGCGTTCAGTGTTTACTGTAAGCGAACTTGGTGGTTATGGCGACAAACCATCAGCTCCAGTCGTGGCAACAAAGTAGTGTTTCAAGTCAACGCGAACGGTGTGAATTACAAAAGTGGTGAAATCGACCGCTACATTGCTTGGAGTGAAATTGACCAACTTGAACAAACCGATTTAGGATTCATACTTCATCTGGGTAAGCAGCGCCAATATGTCAGCAAATCTTGTTTAAATGAAGAAGTAATAGTATTCATGATTGAGCAGCACGCCGCCTCAAAAAAGAATTGACGTTATTGTGGCTAGTTATAAGTCCTAGTGTCGAAACACTTGCGGATGAAGGGCTAAGGATGCCAATTCTCCAATATCAAATGATTGAATAGATTTCAGCCCATTCGGGTAATAAAAGTTTGTTCGTCATTCACAAAAGCCACAAAGCCGCTGTGATAGATAAACACCCGACCATGCCCCTCAACTAGGCAGGCAAGTTGTGGGTTCAAATCTTCTTCGTTCTCTTGGCTTTGAAATGTTCCTGTATCAGTGATCACGCCTTGGAGTGGAGGCAAATATCCATAAGCACGCTTGGCTTGATCAAGCGGGTTTAATTCGCTGGCGGCAGAGAAGTAAGAGGGGATGGCACCCGCTTCTTCTATAAATATAGTTTTCAATTCTTCAAAAGCTGTAATCACCAGCCAGTCGATGCCATTAACATGATGAATAAACATAGAGTTTCTCGGTAATTCTGGTGCAGAGATTTTATCATTACCAGAGGTTAACGTAGTAGCGGTTTAGTTGCTGAAGGCGGTAATTCTATGTCATTTCCGTGCATTCACTAGGCCAACTTGAAACGCGTCTTTGCCAGAAGTTGCTTCTATCTCGGAAACGCCCTGAAATGTTTTAGGGTAAATACTCTGTATCAAAATCTCTGGTTGAACTTGTCATACTTGAACTAATGAAAAGGCTGATAGTGAGGGCTGCTCTTAAAGGATTCTCATTTATTCATGTTGTGATTGGTCGATGAGAACCAACATTCCACTTCGTGTTTGTTAGCTTTTTTTCTGAAGCATACTATCCAACCAGTTTAATAGCGTAACTTTCGAATTAATAAGCAATTCCTGTTGCAGGTTCGTATCAACCAAAGAGCGTGCAATTGAAACAGTACCAACCATACTGGCCACTAAATATTGAGCATATTCTTGAGCTTGTTCTTCCGTTATTGGGCTAACGAATGCTCGTGCGATTTTCTTAACCATCCGGTGGAATATATCCTCATAACTTTCCCTGACTATCTGTTCTCTGTGTGCAATATCCGAAGATAAAAATGCAAGTACACATGGCATTGTCTCCTGACGAATATGCGCAAGACTTAAATAACTGTCTATTAAAGATTTCAGTGCTGAAATACTCATTGCCTCTTCACTGACCATATTCAACAGCGAATGCTTTGCAGCATAACGAAGTGCTTCAGCATAGAGTGCAGTTTTTGATTTAAAGTGGGCGTAGAACCCTCCGTGTGTCATGTTCGCTGCTTTCATCACATCCGATAAACTAACGGTATCGAAACCATATCGGCAGAATAAATCAGCTGCTGATTTCAAAATCTTTTCGTGACTATTGGCTTTGTGTTCTGGTAAATACGGCATTGTTCCCTCTTGTCTATGTTGCTGAGATATCAAACACACTTGCAGAGGCGCTTAAATATTATGTTGATCATATATAAGGGTTAAATAGTATGTTCTACGATAGAGGCAAGTCAATGAAGAGGTTATATGATGAACAATAATCGCATTGTGGTTACAGGTATGGGTATTGTTTCTCCTCTGGGAATTGGAGTGGATAGTGTTTGGAACAAACTCATTAATTCGGAATCTGGGATTCGAAACTTACCTGATGAACTGAGACATATTAGTGCAACCAAGGTTGGTGGATTAGTTCCGGATATCACATCACAGAGCAATGGATTGGATGAAAGTAGAATCGTATCAACGAAAGAAAGTAAAAAGATTGATCGCTTTATTCTGTATGCGTTGGCTGCCGCACAGGAAGCGCTTAATCAGGCAAATTGGCACCCAGTAACAGAGCAAGATTGTATATCTACAGGCACGATCATCGCGACGGGAATTGGTGGATTACCATTTATGACTAAAGCTCAGGCAGCTATATTTACATCAGGAGTGAAGAAAATATCGCCGTTTACTATCCCTGGGTTTCTTGCGAATCTTGCCGCTGGAAATGTGTCTATCAGGTATGGATTTAAAGGTCCTATTGGTACGCCCGTAACCGCTTGTGCTGCTGGTATTCAGGCAATTGGTGATGCTATGAGGATAATCCGTACAGGAGAAGCGGATGTCGTACTTGCTGGTGGGGCCGAAGCCTGTATCGATCCATTGTCTCTAGGCGGGTTTAATGCATTGAAAGCTTTGTCAACCTATGCAGATGAGCCAGCTAAAGCATCTCGTCCTTTTGATGCGAATCGTAATGGGTTTGTGATGGGGGAAGGTGCTGGATTAATGGTACTGGAGTCGCTTGAACATGCGTTAAATCGTGGGGCAGTACCGTTAGTTGAAATTGCAGGGTACGGCACCAGTGCTGACGCACATCATATTACATCTGGTCCAGAGTCCGGAGAAGGGGCGGCTCGTGCTATGGTTCAAGCAATGTCTATGGCTAAGATAACGGCCAACGATATAGGCTATGTGAATGCACATGCGACGGCAACTCCTGTTGGTGATCGGGCTGAAATCGCTGCATTACGGAAAGTTTTTCAAGAATGCATTTCTAATGTGTCGATTTCTTCAACCAAATCAGCAACAGGCCATTTACTGGGGGCCGCCGGTGGTGTGGAAAGTATTTTTACAGCACAAGCCATTCGAACAGGGATCTTACCGCCTACTCTAAATTTGGAGAAGGTTGAGGTTGAGATGAGCGATTTAGATTTGATTCCGTTAACGTCAAAATCCAGAACGGTTGATTACGCGTTATGTAATGGGTTTGGATTTGGAGGCGTGAATGCGGCTGTTGTGTTAAAACGCTATATACCCTAAGCCAAATTTTGAACATATCCAAGGACGAAATGATTGATGTTGAATAAGCAAATGGAAGAAAAATTATTCAGTTTTATTCGTTTAGAAATGAACCAAGATCTCGCTCATGATATTGATCATGTATTGCGTGTAGTAAAGACAGCGAAATCCTTATGTTATAAAGAACGAGCTATTGAGGAAGTTGTTATTCCTGCAGCGTATTTACATGATTGTTTTTCATTTGAGAAAAATCATCCTGAACGGAGCCAAAGTTCAGTGATAGCGGCGGAAAAAGCAGTAAGCTTTCTGAAAAGTATTTCGTATCCTTCGATGTACATTGATGACATTGCTCATGCTATTGAAGCTCACAGCTACAGTGCGAGAATTGAAGCAAGAACTCTTGAAGCTAAAATAGTTCAAGACGCTGATAGATTGGATGCACTCGGTGCGATTGGTGTATCACGGTGCTTGCAAGTGAGCTCTAAATTAAATCGCCCCTTATATTCTAGTGAAGACTCTTTTTGCTCAAATCGAATGCCAGATGATGATCGATTCACCATTGATCATTTCTATAAGAAGCTACTCAAGTTAGAAGGTTCGATGAATACTCTATCAGCTCGAGAAGAAGCGAAAAGACGAACAGCGTTCATGCGAATGTATTTAACCCAATTAGAAAATGAGGTGTGTAGCGGTTGACTGGATGTGGTCATTTGATTGAAGGTTCGCAATACTTGAAATTATCCGTGAGATGTTAATTTAGCAGATTCACTGACGCGTTTTGTCCAAAACTTTCACAGATGGCACTTCGAAACTCAGAAGTGCCTCATATAGAATTAACTTATTTACTCAGTATCAGTCTTTGTCCTTAGCTGTTCTAATTTGCTAGCTGTGTCATCTGATTTGATGTCTGATTATCAAGGCGACCACTCATTCGGGTCAAAGCAAGTGCCGTGAGTACTATCAACGCACCAATCCATGGTGTATGCATCAACCCCATTTTCGACACAATCACGCCACCTCCCCAAGAACCAAAAGCAATACCAACGTTAAATGCCGCAATGTTTAGGCCAGATGCAACATCTACTGCATCAGGGGTGAATTTTTCAGCCAGTTTCACAACGTAGACTTGCAGACCAGGAACATTACCGAACGCAAAGGCACCCCAAACTAAAATCGTTGCTACAGCAGTGATAGGGTTTACAGCGGTAAAGTTAAATACCAAAAGAATAGTTGCTAGTCCTGCAAAGATGATAGTTAGAGCTTTAATCGGTCCTTTCTTATCGGCCATTTTTCCACCCCAAATATTTCCAATTGCCACAGATACACCGTATACCAACATAATCAAGCTGATTGCATTGGCGCTAAAGCCTGATTCTTGTTGCAAAATCGGAGCAAGGAAAGTGAAGGCAGTAAATGTACCCCCGTAACCCAGTGCTGTAATCGCATAAACCAGAAGTAGCCTTGGTTGAGTCAATACTTTCAACTGTGATAACAATTTAGCTGCGGCTGGTTGTTTTAGGTTGTTCGGTACTAAGAAAGCACTACCAATCAGCGCAATAAGTCCTAACAACGCAACGATTAGGAATGTCGATTGCCAACCAAACGTTTGACCGATGTAAGTTCCCAGTGGAACGCCTGTTACTAGCGCTACAGTTAATCCCGTAAACATTATCGCAATAGCACTTGCCGCTTTTTCTTTGGATACGAGACCAGTGGCGATCGTCGAGCCAATAGAAAAGAATACTCCGTGTGCTAAACCGGTCAGAATGCGAGCAACGATAAGGGTGTTATACCCAGGTGCTTGCCACGCCAACACGTTTCCAACCACAAACAGTGACATAACAGTAAGTAGTACGTGTTTACGGTTCCATTTGCCTGTAAGTGCGGTTAACACAGGTGCACCAATTGCGACACCAAGGGCATAAAGGCTCACCAGCAGTCCTGCCGATGGTAGTGAGACATTTAGGTCAGAAGCCATAGTAGGGATCAACCCCACGATCACAAACTCCGTCGTTCCAATAGCAAAGGCGCTGAGCGTCAATGCGAGAAGTGCTAATGGCATATTTTTTTACTCTCTTTATTTAGGCTTGAATATATACAACGCATACGTTCATCAACGTGTTGCGGTGCATTGACTTGATAAGGAGAGATTCTGCGCGGAAATGATATTGCAAAAAATAGAGTATTTAACAAATGATATTTGTTATAAATGCAACAATTAAACATGCACTGATATATAAATCGTAGGTAAGAATGCGCACAAAATCTGATGATTTAGAAATTCTACTTTCCGTCGTTGATACCGGCGGGTTTACTGCGGCAGCGGAAAGTTTAGATATACAGGTTGCCCGAGTGTCGCGAGCGGTTAGCAAAGTAGAAAGCCAGCTTGGCGTGACGATATTAAATCGAACTACCAGACGGATTGAACTAACGGATGAGGGACGTCAATTTGTAGATTCAGTGCGAGCAGGATTGATGCAGTTACAGCAAGCGGAAGAAGAAATTATTTCCCGCGGGGAATTACCCAAAGGGCGATTACGTGTTGATGCTGCCAGTCCGTTTGTGTTTCATCAGTTAGTACCATTGGTGAAACCGTTTAATCAGGCTTACCCTGACATTGAGTTGGAGCTGACTTCAAATGAAGGTTTTGTCGATTTGCTAGAAAAGAAAACAGATATCGCGATTCGTATTGGTGCACTAAATGACTCAACGTTACATGCAAGGCCGCTTGGTAGAAGCTTGCTCTACATTGTTGCTTCACCTGAATATTTGGCAAAGCGTGGCTTCCCTAATAAAAGTAGTGATTTAGTCCATCATGACACGATTGGGTTTTCAACCCCGAAAGCACTTAATGATTGGCCTCTTAAAGGATTTGTAAAACTTACCCCGACACTGAATTCAAGTAACGGTGAAACCGTCAGACAGCTCGCATTGATGGGAAATGGCATCGCTTGCCTGTCAGGATTTATGGTGAAAAAAGACATTGCGGAAGGGAGATTAGTGTCTTTGTTAGAAGGTGAGAAAATAAGTCATTCTGGCAGAGAGCAAGTGAACGCGGTGTATTACAAGTCTTCTTCCCTTGCCAAGCGAATCTCCGCTTTTATCGATTTCATTCAGCCCAAGCTAGAGCTGTAGTTTTTCAACGCGAGGTAAATCATCGCCTCAGTTAGGTTGTTCGTATGGTACGAGGGACAAGCATCTATCCATAAAAATTGTTGTCGCTATTAGTCGGTAATAATTCATCAAATAATCATCAATCACTTCATTTCGAGTCGAGATTGCTTATACCTGTTCTGCATTTTGTTTTGCCGAGTGTAAGCGCCGTTTTATTTATATTGATTGTCCGTGTTTGTTCTAAACCAGAGCGATTGGTGTTTCAGTGCCAGGTAGAGTTGGACTCGTTGAGCAAGTGCGCTTTGTGACTATCTTCTCTTTTCAAAGCAAATGAAAACTAACTGGGGCATTACTATGACGTGATTGTTTTAACTTGTTCGTGCCCCTATGAAGCTAAGATCTGAAGCTCACGAGTAAACAATACCAGTGAGCTTTCGATATATTTTTCTATGGTTCTTTGTTTTTACAGTACTTCGGAAAAGCTTAGTAGAGGTACGCGAGTTGATAGCGCATTTAAAGCAATGTTATGAATCATGCTATCAGTAGTCGTGCAGCAATCTTCAATAACTGAAACTTTATATTTTTCCGCTTTCTTTGATATAGCTGTATGTGTAACGCAATTTTGCGTCATCATCCCACATATCAGCAGTTCATCAATCGCTAACTCTTCCAGTGATTTATCTAAATGAGTTTGGTGAAAACTGTCTGCATGCTGCTTCTGAATAACTTCGGCATTAGGACATACGGCGATTATTTCCGGGTGGATATTCACACCGTCACTGCCTTTTGCAAAGAAAGGCGCGTTTCCTTTAGGGGCTGACGACACGTGTTGGATAAGAAATACCGGAACATCTTTTTGCTTGGCTTTAGCGATTAATTCTTTGATGTTTATCAGTGCTTTATCTGTGTTCCATAAAGGGAAGTTGCCTTCAGGGAAGTAATCGTTCTGTATATCGATCACAAGCAGTGCCTTTTTATTCATTTTCATCTCCAGTTGTTTTGACTTTAGGTTCAGAAAGATTATGAGCAACTTGCTGTACTCTTTTTAGAGGTTAAAATGACATAAAAAAGGTTAAAAACGACAAGTTCGGAGGCAGTTGTGACCAAAATATCCGTTGGAATTTGTGAGTACCCTTCAGCGTTGAAGTCTGCGGTTTATGGTCTTGAAGAAATGTTCTTACTCGCGAACCGAGTTTGTCGCGAGCAGGGTATTGATGTCATATTTGAGCCAATCATTGTTCAGAAAACTGACCAGATAGAGGATAGTTTTACAATTGTTTTATTACCGCCTGCCTCGATAGGCGATTATTACCTAGCGCCTGAACGAGATTTTATTGAGTGGCTTAAGGAGCAGTATGCCAACGGGGCAGTTCTATCATCGGCTTGTGCAGGGGTATTTGTTCTAGCCGTAACTCGCTTAATTAACACAAGAGAAGTGACGACCCATTGGGCGTTGGCAGAGACATTTGGCCGAATGTTTCCGGATATTCCTCTAAACAGCAATAAGATATTGATCGATCACGGAGACATAGTTACGGCTGGCGGGATGATGTCGTGGCTGGACCTCGGCTTTGAGTTGGTCGCTAGATATACGTCCCCTAGGGTTGTGCGTCAACTTGGCAAAATACTGGTTATCGATACCTCACAAAGAGAGCAGAGTTATTATAAGCAATTTAAGCCGTCGTTCGCTCATGGTGATTCCGCGATCGTCTCGGCTCAACAAATAATGCATCAGAGTTTTGCGGAATCGTTGTCCATTAATCAGCTAGCTAAGCAGTTAAACCTTACTGAACGCACAATGCAAAGGCGATTTCTAAAGGCTACGGGTTATAACCCGAATCAGTATTTACAGCGTCTAAGAGTTCAGCGTGCATGTGACTACCTAGAAAGTACACAGCATTCGTTTGAATGGATAGCCAATCAGGTGGGTTACGAAGATATCAGCGCCTGCCGCAAGGTTTTCATCAATACTGTGGGGTTAACTCCACGAGAGTTTCGAAAGCGATTTTCCTAATGCTGGTGGAATCGAATGTGCGTTGTTGCTCGCTCAAGAGTTATGGCGCTTCTCTTTTGTCATAACTTGAATTAATTTAGTTAGTGTTAACTTATGAGTCTGTTTGTATATTAGGTGGCGGGACAGCATTTGTCTTGCTTCGAATAGCTTATCTAAAAACAATGGCTCCTTAGCTCTTGAGTGATAAACAATATCAAACCGTTGGTTATGAAAAGGGAGCACTTTGCGAATCTTCAAAAATTTCTCGAAAGCTTTCGCTCTAATTCAGGGTCAATAATTAACGGTCATACAAACGGGCTATAGTTAACAGTACGTTAGGTTTTTAGATTTTCTACAATGCTTCAAAATAACAATGTCTGATTGGTCTATCATTATCTCAGTAAGGATTGTGTTTTGAACATTTTAAACTTGTTAAATGTTAAGCCACATATCGAACTATCTAACGTTCAAATCGATAAGGTCCCAAAACATATATCTTTTAAGATAAGTAAAATTCAATAAGGTACTTATTAATGAAAAAAACATTACTAGCAACGGCTTTGTTGGCTTCAATGAGTCTCGCTCCTGCGGTCAAGGCCGCAGAAGCAAAGCAGCCCAATATATTAATCATTTTCCCCGATGATGTTGGTTGGACTAACGTCAGTGCTTATGGGCGAGGGATTATTGGTTATCAAACTCCAAATATCGACCGACTAGCGAACGAAGGGATTATGTTCACTGAGCATTACGCACAGCCTTCAAGTACTGCTGGCCGAGCCGCTCTTATCACTGGCCAATATCCAATTCGTAGCGGTATGACTACCGTTGGACGACCTGGTGCAAAACTTGGACTCAATGAGAAAACGCCAACACTAGCTGAAGTCCTAAAAGACCTTGGTTATCGTAGTGGTCAGTTTGGTAAAAACCACCTTGGGGATCGCAATGAGCACTTGCCTACAGTGCATGGCTTCGATGAGTTCTTCGGCAACCTTTATCATCTAAATACTGAAGAAGAACCTGAGCAATATGATTACCCTAAAGATCCTGCGTTTAAGGAGAAGTATGGTACTCGTGGCGTATTGCATTGTTATGCTACCGACAAGGCCGATAAAACTGATGATCCGCGCTTTGGCGTAATGGGTAAGCAGAAGTGTGAAGATACTGGTCCATTAACGACTAAACGCATGGAAACTGTGGATGATGAATTCATTGCTGCGGCAGAGAATTTCATGCAACAAAGCAAAGACAACAACAAGCCGTTCTTTGTTTGGTTGAATACGAGTCGTATGCACATGTTTACTCACCTCAGAGAATCTCGTCGTTACTTAGCGGCCGACTCAAATACCGAGCATGATGCATACGGTAGTGGGATGATTGAACATGACATGCAAGTAGGTGAGCTATTAGACTCAATGGAGAAAATGGGCGTACTTGATAACACGATTATTGTTTACTCCACAGACAATGGCCCAGAACACAGCGCTAAAACACACGGTGGTACAACGCCATTCCGTGGTGAGAAAATGACCACGTATGAAGGTGGTGTTCGAGTTCCTATGATTGTCCGCTGGCCGGGGCATATCCCAGCAGGTGAAGTCAGAACCGGCATTCAGTCACATATGGATATCTTTACTACCTTAGCGGCAGCGGCTGGTGAGCCTGATGTACGTGAAAAAATGCTGAAAAAGCGTAAACAATACATTGATGGTGTAAACAATCTGGATTATTGGGAAGGTAAAACAGAAGATAGCTCTCGAGATAACTTTATCTATTACTACGAGTCCAGCATCAAAGCAATACGTTATAAACAGTGGAAGCTGAACTTTGAAACCAGCGAAAACTACTATGAACCGTATGTAAAACAAAAATTCCCAATTATTTACAACTTGCATATGGACCCATTTGAATCTTTCAGTTCAACGCTCGATCGTTCACAAGCTCTACAGCGTAAGCAGTGGTTAAACGAACCTGTACAAGAGCTGCTGATGGAGCATATCAAGTCACTACAAGAATATCCGCCTGTGCAGAAAGCTGACACACACGACTTTAGTGAGCTGATTACTGAGCTACAAAAGGGAAGAGAATAACGAAACTTTTGGGAGCCTATTCAAACGTGAATAGGCTTCATTTTTCACGTTAGATAAGCCGGAGTGATTTAAGTATAGTAATTTGAAAAATTAGGCTATTAAATCATGGCGTTACCAACTTAAAGGTAAATCTCTAACCTTTGAATCATAAGAGCATCATAAACCCTACATTCGTTTTAAGGTTTATCCAACTGTCCAACCCTTCTATTCAAGCCATCGCAGCCTAACTATAGATATCTCTGCTCGATATACTTTGTTAAACTCCGACCTTTAATGAGTAAGGCGCCTAAAATGATGACTGACGAAGAGAGAATCGAACTGCAACAAAACAACCCGCTGCACGGGTTAAAGCTAGAGACTATGTTGCAAGAGTTGGTGGATTTTTATGGCTGGGACATTCTAGATACAGCCATGCGTTTTAATTGCTTTAATACCAAGCCTTCGATTGCAAGTAGTGTTAAGTATTTAAAGAAAACCGACTGGGCGAGAGAAAAGTTAGAAAACTTTTACCTTTATCGCTTTAAGCGCATGCCACGCGCAAGCGAAGAAGAGTTCAATTTACCACCGAGAGCTCGTACTTTCCCTCATGGTCTTGAACCTAAAGAGCCGATGCCGTTAACTGTCGAGTCTATTCTCAACTCACAAGCTAAAGCTGCATCTGAATTTAAAAAACGCTCACCTCGCGGACGTCCGACACGTCGCTAGTACGTATTCTTGGAAAGCAATAGAGCCCGGCTGAAGGTTTCAGCAAGGCTCTATTGCTTTTTGAATAAGTCATTGGTAGCGAGTAACCAGATTGGTTTATTTTCGTCCAAGAAATTTTCGCAATTAAACTAATTTGTGGTTTTGTCTTCTATTGATTACGCGCTTTCTTGTTTTTACCCGTACCTGCTGGCTTTGCCCGTGGCTTCATTGGTAAAAAGTATGCTTCACTTTGATCGTCTTTCACTTCAAAGCCCTCGACCTGCTCGCGTTCAAGCTGGAACTTATTTTTCTTTTCTATCACTTTAAAATGGTGGTAGTCATCGTAATCGATAAGAGACAGGCCCAGACCCACTTCGCCAGCACGGCCACTACGTCCGATACGATGCATATAGTCAGCAGGACTACGCGGAAGATCGAAGTTAATCACTACTGGCAGTTTTTCAATATCAAGACCACGTGCTGCTATATCGGTAGCAATAAGAACTTGTATTTCACCAGACCTAAATCCATCAAGAACGCGAGTACGCGCACCTTGCCCTTTATCACCATGGAAAACCTCAGCGGTTATCCCTCGTTTTGACAGTTTTTGAGCTAAGTGGTTACAGGCATTCTTAGCATTCACAAAGATTAAAGTCTGTCGCCATTGATGCTGTTTGATTAGATGTGCGAGTACCGCAGTCTTCTCACCTTTATTAACACTAAACACGCGCTGTACCAAAGTGCTAGCTTCTGCACTCTGTAGCTGAACTTCAACAGGATCGTTAAGTAAGTGCTGAGCCAACGTGGTGACTTGGTCAGGAAAGGTCGCCGAAAATAGCAGTGTCTGTTTCTTCTCTGGAAGTAATCTAAGAATCTTATTCAGTTCGTCGGTAAATCCCAAGCTCAACATACGGTCGGCTTCATCAAGCACGAGCGTTTTCACTTGGTCCAACTTAATCGCGTTACTCGATACCAGATCAAGTAGTCGTCCTGGCGTTGCAACAATGATGTCACTACCACCACGCAGGGCTAGCATTTGAGGGTTCACTGATACACCACCAAATACGGCGACCGTTTTGATTTTATCTCTAAGATGATATGAGTAGGATTTAACGCTGTAAGCCACCTGCGATGCCAGTTCACGTGTCGGAACTAAAATCAGGTGAGAAACAAAGTTGCCACGGCGATTATTTGAATCATCGTGCTGAAGAACCTTTTGCAGAATTGGTAGTGAGAAAGCAGCCGTTTTACCTGAGCCTGTATTGGCCCCGCCTACCATATCCCGCCCATCAAGCACATGAGGGATGGCATGAGATTGAATAGGTGTTGGTTGGCTATATTCTAACGCTTCTAGTCTCTCGACTAATGTTGGAATCAGACCAAGGTCGGCAAATGTTGTATGCGGCGTTTTATCTGTCATTACAGTGAGTGGCTCAGTACTAGGTAAAGGCCGTGTATCTTATGCTATTTAGCGCGAGGATGTTAGTGATAATAAACCAACTAGATTATTGACTGTCGCAACGGAACGCCGGTAATCCCTATCAGAAAATAGCCTAGCTATTGCAAGTGGAAGATTGCGTAATACCTCTGCGCGGAATCTCCCATTAATAGGCTACGTCCAACTCACATTATCTACTTAAGCAACAGGGGGTAAATGAATCATGGAACCCATGCATTGACAGATTTCTTTCTATACCAAAATGATTATTTTTTATACAGAAATCACGAAGCTTAATAATCCACAGGATTATACTACGGCTTGTTTTAGTTGATTTGGAGGAGCCTTAGTATGCGAGGCATTAAACGTGGCGATGTAAATGAAGAATGGGCACATTCAGGCTATGTTGTGGCTGGAGACTTTATGTATCTTGGTTACTGTGTTGGGAATGTTGGAAAAACTATAGAAGAGCAAATAAACGGTGCCTTTGATGATATGGAAAGGAAACTCGAAATGGAGGGAATCACGCTTGACCATGTAGTTAAAATAGACGTGCTCTTTAGGGATGTTTGGGACATTCCACTACTTGAGAAAGTAATCAAAGCGCGGTTTAAAAATGGTTATCCCGCAAGAAAAACTATCTCAACAGATTTCGCTCATATAGGTGGTAAGGACGGGTTGCATGTGCAAATTGATGGTGTCGCGTATATAGGGAACTGATCCATCTTCGTTTCAGCCAGTTCTGGCTGAAACATCTCCGTCCGATTTCTTCTTAAAATATCTTTTAGCATTGCTTCGTTGACCAAATGTTAGTAACGCCACAAAGTACTCTGAACTAGCAGTACTGGATTGCGTTGTTCTTCCAAAAATAAAACTTGCTTGTTTAACTATTAAGTCATCTTAAAATTAACATTTTGTTTTTATTGACTTTATTTTGTTATTAATTTTAATAACTGTGTCTTTTGTGATTCATATCACGATGGGCTGTAAGTAATTTTCTACTTCAGCTTCGTTAGCTAAGCTATCCCCATTCACATGAAAGCAACCTTGAAAAAATTCGCAGTAATGCCTTTAGAATTCTTGGGTTTTTGTCAGACGCGGCTGAACGAGAAATACCTTATCAATAATCATCAGATTCAATTTGTGAATGTTCAGATAGCAATAAATTCAACAAAGAAGCTAACTCTATGAATAAAAAGATCATACCACTCGGTTTAGTATTAACGACTAGCCTATCGAGTTTCACCTTTGCCGCTCCTTTAGTCACACAAAATGAATCAGGTGTTGCACAAGATCAGGGTTACTATACTCAAGATGTGCGTAACACCCGCATCATTTTTACTGAGCAAAACAAGACTTATGCCGAACATGCAGCTGCCGTTGAACGTATTTTGCAGCCCGAATATGAGCTACATTATGGTTATCAGATGGACTCTCAACTCAACGTTGGGTTAATGTCATCTTATAACCAAATTGCCAATGGTTTTTCGAGCCAATCACCACTTAACCGTCAGATTAACTATATGGGTGGCGCTCAATTACCTGACTACTTTTCTTCGACAAATTGGTTAGACACCTTGCTGTTCCACGAAACCGCTCATGACTACCAAATGAACAGCAAGAACAACAAAGTGTCGCAAACAATGTATGCTTTATTTAGAAATGGCTCTTTTGGTCCTTTAGGTTTGATTCCAGCAGTACAACCTAATGCTTACACATCTCGCTTTATGCTAGAAGGGAATGCGGTATTAAATGAATCTTGGCATGGTCAAGGTGGACGCTTATACAGTGGTCGTTACCGAGCAATGACGCACATTCATGCCAAAGCAGGTTATCTCACACCTGAACGTTTATACAATGACACGCTGTTTTTCCCTTTTGGTGAAAGCGCGTATGTGTTCGGCTCACAATATCACTATTATTTAGCCGAAACTTTTGGCCTTGAAACCGCTAACAAATTTTTCCAAAATCGTTCTAAACATTGGTACTGGCCATTCTTAGTCAATCAACCAATGCGTGATACCGTGGGTGAATCTTTTGATGACACATTCAAAGCTTGGGTAGAAAAAACTACCCAAGAAGCTGAACAGATGAATATTGCTCAAGGTGAGGTCATCGCCCGTTCTAAGTATTATGGTGAGCTTAATACTCAGCAAGGCCGTATTATCTTCCTAACTAATCCTGATGCCGTCCGTGCGCCACTCCTCACTGAGTATGATTTAGCCAGCGGCGAAGTATCACAGCAACGCACCAGTTTAGATATGGGTAAGGTCTACCGCCTCGAAGGTGAAGACTATACTGTTTCAGGTCGCCGCACTTCAGTATGGCGTACCACTCAAGGCTTATTTGATGATGATGCTTTAATTAAAGATGGCAGCGAAGGTCATGTCTACCAAGGAGAGTTAACGGATGGTCGTGAAGTTTATTTCAAAACCACCGAATCTTTCGTTCAACCACAACTGTATGTGGGTGATGAGTTCTACGCCGCCGTCAACTCTTCTGTATTAGTAAAAAATGACAACCTGTATTACTTCATCCAAAAAGGCAATAACCGCACTTTATATCGCAACAAAGAAGCGATTTTAACCCTACCTGCGTTCTACAGTATTGTGAAAGATGTCGATAGCCAAGGCCGAGTCTATTTCATTGCTAATACTGAGTTTGGTAGCTCATTATTCCGCACACAAAATGGCAAAATTGAGCAAGTACTTGATGCCGATAACGTGGTTGATGCTCGTTTAATTGATGACAACAAAGTGATTGCCACTGCAATTTCGGCTGATGATTACTACTACACCCGTCTACCAATCAGTGTGTCGGATAATCAGCCATACCAGTTAAAGTTAATTTGGGATGATGAAGGTGGGCTAGCAGAGCAACAACAACAAATGCTTGCTAACCTTGAACCTGAACCATTAGGTACTGATACCGACTATGGTTGGTTTAATAATATTCGTTATAGCAGCGGTGAATTTAGCTTAAGTGCAGTAACCGAAACGGATGATCAAGGTGAAGACACTACCAAATTACGTTACAACGCCAGCTTTGAATTTACCGATCCATTACACCGTACCATCTACAATATGTGGGCCATGAATGACGATGAATACAGTGACTTAATCGGTGCTGGTTTTAGTAACAACCAATATTTTTTACTGGTAGGCGTACGTGGCTATTATGTACTAAATGACAATTACACTGACCCTGCTATCAACCAAGATCAAACTCGTGATTATGGTGTGGCCGCCCAATTACGCTTACCATTTATTCAAACTGGTTTCTGGAATGCTGAAGTCGCCAGTAACTATTACCAAGATTACAAATTAGACGAACGTGAACCATTATCGGTACAGTTAGATATTTCACGAACAGAACATTATGGTCAAAGCTGGTTATACAATAAACAAGCCGCTCTATCCTTATATGGTGTGCAAGATCGTGAAGACCAAACCAGTGGTGCATCTTTAGCATTAGGTACCGACTTACCAGCAGAGTTCTACATCAACCTTGCGGCAAAATACTCGACGAGTGACAGCAGTAATGTCGGCGCAACAGAACGTCGTGGCGTCGAATTGCTTTCAAGCAGTAATTTCATCAACAACGACCCAAGTAACTTCTTAATGACAGCATTAATTGATGATGCCTATGCAGAAGATGTCGCAATGGGCGAGGTGAGCTTATCCAAAGTGGTTGACTTCTCAGCTTATGGATTTAAGTTCCCACTCTCTGTGCGCCGAGAAAGAATCGACCTTACTTATCGCAGGTATGAAATTGGTCAACTCAATACCATTGGTGATATTAGTATCAACCAAGCGGTGGTAGGACTGCATTTTGATACCCGAGTACTGAACGTCTTGCCTATCGGTCTCTACACTGAATACGTACGCACTACAGAAACCTCACTAACAGATAAAGATCATTTCCAAGTCGGCCTAGAGTTCGGCTTATAACTAACACCCCCCTCAACTAAAAGGCTAGCATCAAGTTTGACGCTAGCCTTTTTATAACTCAACCATCCCACCTTTTATCAAGACGCCCACGGTTAAGTATTCTCTAGTAATGTTCTGGGGCTATGGTGAAAGACCTTTCGAATCATCAAACTTCTATTGTGTTGATATCGATAGTTACAGCATTATCAATTTTTATCGAATCAGAGTATTACCCCGAGAAATTACATCCGCTTCAACGGCTTGACTACACTATCTAACCCTTCAATTTTTAGAGCTAAGCAGAGTTGGAGTAGTTGACCTAGCTCACCGGGCGGCCAGCCTTTTTTGTCAAACCAAAAAATAACAAATTTCTTCGGGACGCTTCTTTCATTTAATCACTGTAACTTGTTTGTGCCCCAAAGCAATTTAACGCAATTACTCAGTGGTAGATTGTGTCGCTGGAGTCACGGTACTTTTCCTTATAGCTGGCTGTGAAGAAACGGGGCTTAGCTCTCCCTATTTCTTTCTGTGTGCACCATATCAAATCTGGTTATTATTTTCATAACGATTCCCTGTACTGATTGGTCTAATCACTGTGGGGGAATTAAACTCATAGCACTCGGAAAAGCAACTGATTGATTAGTTTACAAAAATTTGAGATATTAAACAGATTGATATGAATCTAATGAGATACAGAAATGGCAATTGAAGAAAGCAATTTATTTTATAACTCCTTTGAATTTGTTGTCGAACATGCAGATGTGATATTTAGCGGAATTGGTGTTGCTGCATTAGGTGGTGTTTATACAATATCTCGAGGTAAAAAAAACACCCCGAATAGCGATAATAATAGTGAGAACTCGATAACAAATAATATAAATATTGGTCTAACCTCTCAAGATAAAGAAGATAAAGAAGATAAAGAAGATAAAGAAGATAAAGAAGATAGAGAGGAAAAGGAATCTCTTTCAACGCCCTTGTCAGATAGTAGAGTTAGAGAAATAAAGAATAACACTAAAATTCTTTTTATTGATGATGATACTCGATTTAAAGTGGTTAAAATATTAAACAAGTCTGGGTGGGTTAACTCTAAGTTAGTCAAGGATATAGATAGCCTTGATTGCCACGATGTGCTTGAGTCAGATATAATTTTTGTCGATGTACAAGGTGTTGGCGTTGAGTTGAACTTCAAAGAAGAAGGACTTGGATTAGCATCTGCACTAAAAGACAAATACCCGCAAAAGAAAATAATAATTTACTCTGCGGAACAGAAAGGGGATAGGTTCCATGAGGCCTTGCGAAAGGTTGACGACTTTTTAGCTAAAGATGTAGATCCTTATCAGTTTACCTCTTTAGTTGAGAAGTTTGCGGGAGTGTAATATGAGTTTTCAATACAAAATTCTTGATAAGCAAGGCAAGACTATTATTAATAAGTTACCTGATAAATATCATTATTTAATAGAGTTAACGGTTGATTCAGGAACTAGTAAGAAAGAGAATTTATTCGGTTCAAATATCAGGTATGTAAAAATAAGTAATGGTAAATATACCATTTTTGCGTTAACTACTAAAACTCAATATATAAAAAGCAGTAGAAAGTTTAACACTGAAGTACAACTAATTTTGGATTGTATGGATGATGCAATTAAATTCAGGTCGGACTTTATAAAAAATACCCATGAACATACTAATCGATTAATTCACAACCTTGTTACGTTAAATGCACATAATATGCAAGAGGTTTATTCGATAATACCACAAGAAGTTCTAGCTGATAAAAGAAATAAACAATGGAAAAAAGTTATCACCGAGCACGTTCAAGAAGACTTATCTGAAGCTGCATTATCTTTAGTTAGAATAGCAAAGAATAGCCTTAAAATGAAAACTGAGATCTCTGTTTATGATTCTCTAAGAAACGGTAAAGTGAGCTTAGAACAAAAGAATCATCATATTCATAGAGTTTTGATGAATTTATTTTATGTTTTTTTTCCTGACTTTACTGATAAAAATGTATTAGTAAACGTTGAAAGAACAACTTTGCAATCTGTTTTTGATTACGAAACAGTAACCGTTGCCTTGTACTATATACTTGATAATATTGTGAAGTATATAAAACCCAATTCAGAACTTACGGTCTCAATAGATAAAGAACCGTTTTCACCAAAAATAACGATAACCTTTGATATGCTCAGTATTAAAGTGGATGAATCGGAGTTGGAAAAAATATTTGAAGAAGGGGTTTCAGGTCATCATGCGACTCGCTGTGGAAAAGCAGGACAAGGGATTGGTATGGGCCGAGCTCGCGAATTACTTAAAATTAATAATATGGACATACATTTTGAGCCAGTTAAAGATACCGAATTAAACCAACTTCACTACTGCTATCAGCGCAATTTAGTAAAAGTAATACTTTAATATTCCAATGATAAACCAGCCAAACCTCGAATAAATCCTTATATGGTAATTTTCATGAAAAGGGTGTGAATGATATTTTTGAGTCAGAAGTGGTTTAGAGCAGATTAAAGAACCTCAATACTTACATGAAACATTTTATGTAAGTATCGGTGTCAAATGCTATGTTTGGTTCCGTTACGTGTAAATCAGCCACCTTGATAAAAGGTGGCTGCTTGGGGTTGGGGATACCAAAAGTTATCCGAAAGATAGAATCCGAACTAAGCCCCCTAAATTGCTTCTGTCCAAAAATAAGTCAGAACATAACGTTCTGACACATCTAAGGTAAAATCGATTGGCTGATTTAGTACCACCCTGAAACTCACATCCGCTTCAACGGCTTAACAACGCTATCTAACCCTTCAATTTTCAGTGCCAGACAGAGTTGAAGCAGTTGACCTAGCTCACCGGGCGGCCAGCCTTTTTTGTCAAACCACAACAGGTATTCTTCAGGTAGATCAATCAGTACTCGGCCTGCGTATTTGCCAAAGGGCATTTGAATGCGGGCAAGCTTGATGAGGTTTTCTTTTTCTAACATGAATGGATCGCCGATCTATTGCGTTATTTTTGAGTATTGTGCCATCTTTTAATGGCACATTGATCTTTTTCTTTCGATGGTCAGCCACCTTTAGTCAAGATTGCCGAAGCTCCTAGATTAGAGTTTAGCGAGGGTTTCGGGTTTAACTTTACTGCGCTTTGCCTGCTGTTTTTGAATACGTTCAACTAGCTTTTCAAGTTCGTCCGTTTTGATCTCTTGAGGCGTCGAAGAATAGAGAGCCTGATTGATGTCATTAAGCGCTTTATTGATCGCTACCTGTTCTTGCTCTTCTAGTACTACGGTGTTTAGCCAAGCTTTTATCGCTGTACTCATAGCAATACCATCAACCTTGCCAGACAAGGCATTTTTGACAGCTTGATATTCGCTTGAGCTTGTTGTTTCTGTAGAGGTTGATTGGTTTGGCACTGATGATTTAAAACGCCATGCAAGCACACCTGTGATCACCCAAAGTACCGCGAACAATGCGGTTAAATAAGGCCAGAAGCCCGCATCTTTAACAGTGACGGTTTCCACTTTTGTTGTGGGTTGGACAGGAGTAGGTGCCGCAACCAGTGGGGTATCATTTTGTTTAACGTTTAAGGTAAGCCCTGAAACTTTACTCGCTTGTTGTTGTTTTGCTGTGGTGTTCCACCAATCCACAGTTATTTCAGGCAAAGCAATATCGCCACTTTGACGTGGAATAAGCACCTGTTTCACTGCCATCACAACGTCTCCGTTATCCAGCGTTGTGAATTGAGGTTTCTCATCGTAAATACTTAGCGAAGTAGGGTAGCTGAGCTTAATATTTGGCAACTGTTCTTGGGTTAGTCCCGCAACTTGCAGATTCACTTCGCGGGTGATGGATTCGCCAACCTGAGTTTTGTAGCTGTCGCCAGAAATCGCATTTCCCTGACTGTCCGTCCATTTTTGAGTCAGGCTCAACTTACTCGTAGGGAGCCAGATACCCTGATAGTTTGACGGTTTAGGATTGACGGTAATCGAGTATGTCTTCGCTTTAGTTTCAATAGGAACCAGTCGGGTGCCACCGCTGTAGTTGCTACCGTAGACAATGGTGCCTTTGAAAACTGGCTCATTGAGTTGATAAGTCCCAGCTTCTTTTGCAGTGATACGAAAATCCTGATCGACGACAGTCACTTCTACGCCGTCTAACACCGTTTGATACTGATTGGCTTCACTGGCAGCGTTAAGTTCAAGCCCTTCAACGGCTGGTGGAGCGACGGTTGGATTTTGCAAACGACGTGGGTCTGCTTTGATGATTAATCGAGCTTTCAGCAATGCGCTTTCATTGGGATAGAGTTCGGTTGTTGATAGTTGAGTTTGCACTTCAACCAGATCATTCACCTCTGGCGCTTGTTCGTCTTGCGCTACCTGAATTGCGATTGGCTGAGTTTTTTGTCCGTTGAGTTCAAAGCTCGGAATCGTAACAATACCTATATGCGTGGCTGCGAGTGAAATCGTCCATTCGCTTTTGTTACTGCGCGTACCGTTAATGATATTGATTGATGAACCAAAACTCGGGCGCCCCAGCAGGAAATCACTGCTTAATACGGTGAAATCAATATCGTCTGATGAGGCTTTTTGATCACTTACTACTCGTAGCTGAAAAACTTCGTTTTTAACGACTTTGTTCTTACTGACACTGGCATAAAAGGATGCCGCTTGAACGGAAAAACTATTCAAACTAAGAGCAGCAATAGCTAAGAATAGAGTAAGTCGTCCTAAGCGAGAGATGTATGCAAATCGCGGGGAATTAGCGAATGGAGAATGTAATACGTTCATCATTACCACTTTTTACCATCAGTTTGTGGAGGCTGTTTACTGTTAGCCTGAAGAATCAATTGAGCTCGCAGTAACTGACTTGGGTCGCGAGCGCTTTCAACTTTTTCCAACTTTCTTAATTCAGGATCGATATTTTCAGTTGTACTTGATGTGGCAACTGTCGTTTCTTCATCTGGCTGCGAATCCTGCTCTGGTTTTTCATCTTGTTTACCGCCTTGGGCGTTGGCTTGAGCATCGGTCTGTTGATTGGATTCTTTTCCTCGATTTGCATTTTTGTTTGCATCTTGGTTGTCTTGTGCAGAATCCTTACTTTGTTGGCCTTGTGACTTATCGTCTTGAGAGTTTGCTTGCGACTGTTGCGGATCGTTTTGTTGTGGCGACTGTGAATCCTGCTGCTGTGATTCGTTGTTTTGTGATTGACCAGAATCCGATCCTGATTGAGACTGCTGTTGCTGTTGCTGTTGCTGTTGCTGTTGCTGTTGCTGTTGCTGTTGCTGTTGCTGTTGCTGTTGCTGTTGCTGTTGCTG